>NZ_JBIAPT010000009.1:0-327415 GCF_042888425.1 Streptomyces sp. NPDC002889 | reverse complement strand
GGGGGGGGTCGCGCCCCTCCGGCTGTTTTCCCGCCCCCGCCCCCGCCCCCGCTCGCGGGGGTCCTCCTATAAATACACTACCACCCCCCCCCCCCCCCCCCCCCCGGCGGGGGGGGGGGGGGGCCCCCCCCCCCGGCTCCAGGCCCCTGGCCCCGGCGTGCGCCGGGGCCAGGGGCCACACGACCGAAACAGCTGAAGCACACGAACCGCACAGGAAGTGAGACTGAGCATGGGCAACACAGCAGCGGCAGGAACGCGGAGGGCCGTGCTGATCGGCTGCGGCATCGCGGGCCCGGTACTGGCCATGTTCCTGCAGCGCATCGGCGTCACCGCCGTCATCTACGAAGGGAGCAGCGCGCCCCGGGACGAGGCCGGGGCGTTCCTGAATCTGGCCCCGAACGGCCTCGCCGTGCTGGACACCCTCGGTATCCGTGAAGAGGTCGAGAAGTACGGCACCCAGACCACCAGCACCGCCTTCCTCAACCACAAGGGCAAGCAGCTGGGACTGAACCCGGCCGAAACCCTGCTGATCAAGCGGGGGATGCTCAACAAGGCGCTGCGCGACGCGGCCGTCGACCGTGGTGTGCGGATCGAGTTCGACAAGTTCTTCGAGAGCGTGGAGCACACCACGGACGGGATCGTGGCCCGTTTCAAGGACGGTTCCACTGCCGAGGGCGACTTCCTGGTCGGCTGCGACGGTATTCACTCCAAGACCCGGTACACAGTGCTGCCCGACGCTCCGCACCCCCAGTACACCGGGGTCGTCGGCACCGCCGGCTACACCCGCAGCGACCAGGCGGCGCCGGCGGACGGCGTGATGCGGATGTCGTTCTGCCTGGAGGGCTTCTTCGGCTACCAGACCACGACCTCGGGCGAGATCTACTGGTTCGAGAACTTCCACCAGGCCAAGGAGCCCGCACGCGGCGAACTGGAGCGGACCCCGCACGAGCAGTGGAAGCCGAAGCTGCTGGCCAAGCACCGCAACGACCACCACCCGGTCTCGGCCATCATCGAGTCCACCGAGAGCGGCATTCTCGGATACCCCATCTACGACATGCTCTCGATCCCGAAGTGGCACAAGGACCTGGTCTGCCTGGTCGGGGACGCGGCCCACGCCACGTCGCCGCATGTGGGCCAGGGCGTTTCGATGGCAATGGAGGACTCGATCGTGCTGGCCAAGTGCCTGCGCGATCTGGACACTCCGCAGCAGGCGTTCGCCGCGTTCCAGTCGATCCGCAAGGACCGCGTGGAGAAGATCATCAAGGAGGGGCGCAGGACCGGTAACCAGAAGGCCGCGTCGAACGGCTTCCAGCGTGGCGTACGCGACCTGGTGCTGCCGTTCTTCCTCAAGCTCGGCGTCAAGGCGACCGAGCCCGTCTACTCCTACCGTGTCGACTGGGACGAGACCGTCACGCCGGCCACCGTCGCGGCGGGCGCAACGCGCTGAGGCACGCGCCCCTTTCGGGGCGCGTGCCTCGGTGCACCACCGTGCGAGCCGGCCTGCCGGTCAGCTCTCGGTGTGCGTGGATATCTGGACGAGGTTGCCCTCGGTGTCGGCCACATAGGCCGAACGCTCGCCCCACGGCTGGTCCTTGGGCGCCATCAGGACCCTCGCGCCTGCCCTCTTCGCCCTGGCGAAGAGGGCATCCACGTCCGGGGTCAGCACGACGATCTCGGACTGGTGCATCCGC
This sequence comes from Streptomyces sp. NPDC002889, assembly GCF_042888425.1. Lineage (NCBI taxonomy): Bacteria > Bacillati > Actinomycetota > Actinomycetes > Kitasatosporales > Streptomycetaceae > Streptomyces > Streptomyces sp. NPDC002889. Next base: position 325,724 of record NZ_JBIAPT010000009.1, on the reverse strand, counting down.
GCCCGCCCGATGTTCGGGATCCCCGTCGCCTGCTTCACGTTGTCGTACGTGGTCATGGTGATGTAGTAGTCCGGCCCCAGCCGGACCGTGCCGAACATCGCCGGACCCGTCTCCGGCAGGCGGAACAGCACGTCGAACCCGAGAGCGTCCCGGTAGAAGTTCAACAGCTTGTTGACGTCCGTCGTGTAGAGCGTCGTCTGGCCGTACCGGACCTGCGCGGCCGGCGACGGCGACGGTGACGGCGCAGCCGTGACCGTGGGCCGGTGCTTGGTGGTCTCGGCCCCGGCCGTCGTGCCGGCGGCGACCAGCCCCACGGCCAGCAACGCGGTCGCCGTCGTGCCCGCCGCCCACAACCGGACGGTACGTGCAGCCATCTGGCTCTCCCTTGCTCGATGGAAATGCGTTGGAACGCGATGGATTCCGGCCATTACTCAGCCAGAGCGCGGCAGGGTCTCGCTCGAGAAACACTCGAGACGACTCCCGCACACCCTGCGAGCTCCCGTTTCCCCGTACGAGGAGGGAGCGGGATCCCTACGACCAACGGGAACCGGACAATCACGGCCTCTGCGCCGCTCCCCTCGCGGCGCCGCCCCTCAGGAGGGCCCGCGAGCCGGGGCACCAGCGCGCGTGGAGCGGCGGCAGAGCCTGCGTCGAGTTCCTCTCCAGCACTCCTCCGGCGGCCGGGTGCACGGTGCAGCGGACGGTCAGAACCCCGTTTCGCGAGCTCCGGAGGATTGGAGAAATACATGCGTGGTTCCACCCAGATCCTCGTCATCGGGGGAGGGCCCGCGGGCTCCACCGCCGCCGGCCTGCTGGCCAAGGACGGTTTCGAGGTCACACTGCTGGAGCGCGACGAGTTCCCCCGCTACCACATCGGCGAGTCGATCCTGCCCTCCTGCCGGCCGATCCTGGAGATGCTCGGCGTCTGGGACAAGGTGGAGGCCCACGGCTTCCAGCCCAAGGGCGGTGCCTACTTCTTCTGGGGACCCGAGGAGTGGGAGGTCAAGTTCAACAACCTCGGCGACGACGGCACCAACGCCTGGCAGGTCGTACGCTCCGAGTTCGACGAGCTGCTGCTGCGCCACGCCGCAGGACTCGGCGTCGAGGTCGTGGAGAACATCACCGTCAAGGAGCTCGAGTTCGACGGCGACCGACCGGTGGCGGCCCAGTGGGCGGGCACCAAGGACGCGAGCCTCAGCGGCCGTATCACCTTCGACTACGTCATCGACGCCTCCGGCCGCGGCGGGGTGCTCGCCGCCCGGCACCTGAAGAATCGTCAGTACCACGAGATCTTCCGCAACGTCGGCGCCTGGTCCTACTGGAAGAACGTCAAGCCGCTGGACCGTGGCCCCGACGGTGCCATCGCCGTCATCTCCTCGGAGGACGGCTGGTTCTGGAACATTCCGCTGCACAACGGCACCACCAGCGTCGGCCTGGTCACCGGCCGGGACATCTTCAACGAGAAGAAGAACGCGCTCGGCGGCATCCAGCAGGTCTACGACAAGGCCATCTCCGAGACCCCGCATCTGCAGCGCCTCCTCGAAGGGGCCGAGCAGGTCTCCGGAATGAAGGTCGAGCAGGACTACTCGTACACCGCCGAGAGCTTCTGCGGGCCCGGCTATCTGCTCAGTGGCGACGCCGCCTGCTTCCTGGACCCGCTGCTGTCCACCGGTGTGCACCTGGCCACCTACAGCGCCATGCTGGCGGCCGCGAGCATCTCGAGCGTCCTGCGCGGCGAGGTGACCGAGAAGGAGGCCTGGGAGTTCTACAACACGGTCTACCGGCACTCCTACGAGCGGCTGCTGGTGCTGGTCTCCGTGTTCTACGAGAGCTACCGCGGCAAGGAGCACCACTTCTACAACGCGCAGAAGCTCACCGGTGACCAGCGCGAAGGTCTCAGCATCCAGGACGCGTTCGACCGCATCGTCACCGGCATCGCCGACCTCGACGACGCCAGGGACGTCTACTCGCGCGTGCACGCCCATCTCAACGGCGCGGAGAGCGGCGACCCCAACCCGCTCGCCAACCTCAACAAGGTGCACGAGCAGAAGCAGGCCCCGATGAGTCCCGAGAACGCGGTCGGGGGTCTGTATCTGGCCTTCCGGCCCCGTCTGCGCCTGGCGCGTACGGAGGGAGAGCACACCCCATGACCACCGCACGCGCTGAACACGGCCCCGGCGCGGGGCCGGGCGGAGCCGGCTCCGGATCCGTCAGAAGCTGGCCGGCCTGGTACCGCACCCTCTTCATGAGCGATGTGTGGGAGCGCTTCGGCTTCTTCGGGATGCAGGCCATCCTCGTCCTCTTCGCGGTCGCCCCGCGCTCCGAGGGCGGCCTGGGGCTCGCGAAGGCCGATGCCGCCGCGCTGTTCGGCGCGTGGATCGGCCTTGCGTTCATGCTCTGCCTGCCCGGGGGCTGGGTGGCCGACCGGCTGCTCGGCCCCCGCCGCACCCTCTTGATCGGGGCCGGTGTCACCACCGTCGGCCACTTCGCGCTCGCCACCCCCTGGCTGTGGACCACACCGCTGGGCCTGATCCTGCTCGCGGCCGGGCTCGGCCTGTACAAGCCGAACCACCAGGCCATGCTCAACCTGATGTTCGGCAAGGACAGCGGCCGCCGCGAGGCCGGAATCTCGCTGATGTACGTCGGCATCCAGGTCAGTGCCCTGCTCTCGCCGCTCATCGCCGGCTTCCTCGGCGAACGGGTCGACTGGCGGCTCGGTTTCGCCGTCTCCGGCACGGCGATGCTCCTCGGCACGGTCCAGCTGTTCATCAGCCGACACCAGTTCAAGGAGGTCGGCGCCCGGCCCGGGCGGCCGCTCGGCCGCGAGGAGTCCCGGCGCGCGTTCCGCCGGATCGGGATCACTGCGGCCGTGGTGCTGCTGCTGATCACCGCGGGTGTGGCGTCCGGCGGGCTGGGGCCTGCGGGCGCCATCGGCCTGGTCGGCACCGTGAGCATCATCGCGCCGGTCCTCGCCTATCTGGTGCTCTACCGCAGCAAGGAGCTGACCGCGGGCGACCGAAGAAGACTGCGCTCCTTCCTGTGGATCTTCCTCGGCTCGACGCTGTTCTGGTCGATGATCGCCCAGGACGGCTCGTCCCTCACCCTGTTCGCCAAGGAGTCGACGGACCGACAGGTGCTCGGCTTCGACGTGCCGGTGAGCTGGCTGCAGTCGGCGACTCCGCTGTTCATCCTCGTACTGGCCCCGGTGTTCGCCTGGGCGCTGCTGAAGTACCGCGGCGGGAGCGGCGGGGTGCCGGTGAAGTTCTCCGTCGGGCTCGGCCTCACCGGCGTCAGCTTCCTGATCATGGCGCTGGCCGCGGCACTGGCGGCGGGCGACCGGAAGGTCTCCCCGCTGTGGCTGCTCGTGGTCTATCTGATGCACGCCTGCGGCGAGTTGATCGTCGCCGCGGTCGGGATCGCGGCCGTCGCCGACGTGCTGCCGCGCAAGTTCATCGCGCACATGCTCGGTCTGCTGTGGCTGTTCGCCGCGCTCGGCGGCGGCGCGGGCAGCGGCATGGTCCGGCTCATCGACGTCATCCCCGAGCCGCTCTACTACCTGATGCTCGCCGTCATGGCGCTGGCGATGGGCGGCGCCCTCGCACTGCGGAGGCACTCCGTGCAGCGGGGCCTGGCCGGCGACGAGGAGATGCAGGACGCCGCGACGGGCCGGGCACCGGACCCTGGCGGCCGCGGTGGCCGCGGTGGCCGCGGCACGGACGAAACCACGCTCAAGGAGGACAGTCCGGCATGACCACGATCACTCCGGCGACCGACCCCAAGGACCCCTTCGGCATCGGCCGGTTGGGGCTCGGGTTCGCCTCCGCCAAACTGCTGCTGACCGCCCTGGAACTGGGCGTGTTCAGCGCGCTCGCCGAGACCGCGGACAGCGAGGCGGGGGTGGAGGAACTTCGGGCCGCCCTCGGGCTGCATCCACGGGCCGCCACCGACTTCTTCGACGCCCTGGTCGCGCTCGGGCTGCTGGAACGCGCCTCGGGCCGATACCGCAACAGCGAGGCCGCCCAGCGGTATCTCGTCCGCGGTGACACCTACACGGGCGGCTTCCTCGAAGGCGCCAACTTCGTCCTGTACCCGGCCTGGGGACGGCTCACCGAGGCACTGCGCACCGGCTCCCCCCAGGCCGAGGGCGACTTCGAGGCGATGCTCAGCGACCCTGCCGCCCAGCGCATGTTCCTGGCGATGCAGGACTCACTGAGCGCGCCGCTGGTGCCGTACCTGCTCGGGGCCGTGAAATGGAGCGGCTGGAGCACACTGACCGATGTCGGCGGCGCCCGGGGCAATCTGGCCGGGCTGCTCCTGCGCGCCCAGCCGCACCTGAGCGGCCGGGTCTTCGACCGGCCGCAGAACGCGGGGCCGTGCGCCGAGCATGCGCGGACGCTCAAGGTCGCGGACCGGTTGTCCTTCACCGGCGGCGACTTCTTCGCCGACGAGCTGCCCGAGGCCGACGTCGTGGTGATCGGGCATGTGCTCGCCGACTTCTCGCTGGACGAGCGCAAACTGCTGATCGAGAAGGCGTACAAGGCCGTGCGCCCGGGCGGCGCCCTGCTGGTGTACGACCCCATGCCCGGCGACAAGCCGGACCTGGCGAGCCTGGTCGCGAGCCTGCACATGCTGGTGATGACACCGGCGGGGGCGGGATACCACCCGAGTGACTGCGGCCAGTGGATGCGGGTGGCGGGCTTCACGGACATCACGGAGCACGAACTGCCGCTCGGGAACACGTTGGTGACGGGTCACAAGGACCGCTGACCTGCCGTCCGTGCCGACGGCGCGTGCGTGCGCTGCCGGCACGGGCATGTTCCGCGGGGCCGCGGCGCTTCCAGGGTCCGGGGCTCCGCCCGAGACGCTGCGCCTCAATCGCCGACGACGCTGCATGCGCCGGATGCTCCGGCACATGCAGCGCTTCCGGGCAGAAGTTCAACGCGCTCGCCCATGGCCCGTGGGGCAACATCAAGCCCTGCCGGCGTTCGAGGCGGGGTCCGGGGCGGAGCCCCGACACTCGATCCCGCGACGAACGACGACGGGACCACATCCGGGCCCCGTGGGGTCCCCCGGACGGAATCCGGGGGGGCGAGACGCGTGGCTCGATGCGGGCCCCGAACCCCACGCCCCCAACAGAACTCACCGTCCCGCGACAACCCGACGACCGAGGAGACCCCGTGGAGATCGGAGTGGGCCTGCCCACCACAGTGCCGGACATCGACGGGCGCAGGCTCGTCGACTGGGCGCGCCTGGCGGAGAACCACGGGTTCTCGAGCCTCGGCACGCTCGACCGTCTGGTGTACGACAGTTATGAGCCGCTGACCTCACTCGCCGCGGCCGCCGCGGTGACCGAGCGGATCCGGCTGACGACGTCCGTCCTGCTGGCCGCCTACCGCCCCGGCACTCCGCTGCTTGCCAAACAGCTCGCCACCATCCATGAGATCTCGGGCGGGCGGCTGACCGTCGGCGTGGCGGCCGGCGGGCGTGACGACGACTTCCGGGCCACCGGCGCCCCGTACCACGACCGCGGGCGGCGCCTCGACGGCATCCTGAGCGAGCTGAGGGAGGTCTGGGGCGGCAAGGGCCCGGTCCCGGGCGTCGGGCCGTTCCCGGAGGGCGAGGGGCCGCAGATCATCGTGGGCGGGCACACCCCGGCGGCCATGGCGCGCGCGGCCCGGTTCGCCGACGGGTGGATCGCGGGCGGCAGCTCCGCGACCGCCTACGCCGAGCTCGCCGGGCAGGCGCGCGCCGCCTGGAAGGCCCAGGGCCGCGGCACGCAGCCCCGGCTGGTGGCGCTGGTGTACGCGTGCCTCGGGCCCGGCGCGCGGGAGGTCGCCGAGTCGTATCTGCGGGCGTACTACTCCTTCATCGGCCCGAAGGCGGAGATGGCGGCGAAGGCGGTCATCACGGACGAGGGCCGGCTGCGGGAGACCGCGGCGGCCTATGAGGCGGCCGGCTGTGACGAGCTGCTGGTCTTCCCGTGCACCGCGCGGGCGGACCAGCTGGAGCTGCTGGCCGGGGCGACGCTTGGTTGAGGGTCCTCGCGTCGCCCGGACACAGGGGGCCCGCCGGTTCGACCGGCGGGCCCTTCTTGTGCGGTGCGTCAGGCTGTCGGCCTGCCCGCCGGCGCGGCGGGCCGTTCCTTCACCGCCTCTCCCCCGCCCGCGGCGTCGGTGTAGTCGCCGATGGCCTCCGTGCCGCCCGCGCGCCGCTTGAACAGATGCAGCAACGGGCCGGCCATCGCCGTCGTCACCAGGGCCATCACCACCATCAGGGCATACAGCTGCGGGTCCAGAACGCCCAGTTGGAGTCCGATGGTGAGGATGACGATCTCGGTGAGGCCACGGGTGTTCATCAGCGTCGCGAGCACACCGCTTTGCACTGCCGGGACACGGTTGACGCGGGCCCCGACGTAGGCGCCGATGAACTTGCCGGAGATCGCGACGAGCAGGATCAGCCCGAGTTCACCGAGGCCCTGCAGTCCGGTCCGGGACAGATCGACCTTCAGGCCAGCGACGACGAAGAACGCCGGGAGCAGGAGCAGCCGGCTGAGGTGCTCGAACCGGTCCACCACCTGGACCCGGACCAGCTCCGAGGACCGCCGCGGCATGACCACACCGAACAGGAACGCACCGAAGACGAAGTGCACTCCGAGCCACTCGGCCGCCCAGCAGGACAGCATCAGCCCGCCCAGCACGACGATGAGCCGGTCGGCGGTGATCCGGTCGCCGCCCCTGCGTTCGTCGAACAGCCGCCGCAGCCCCGGCTTGACCAGGAAGAACATCACGGCCAGATAGACCGGGGCGAGCAGCATCGACCACTGGTCGCCGCCGCCGGAGACGGTGACGACCACGGCCAGCAGCGACCAGGCCACGATGTCGTCGAACGCGGCGCTGGCGAGGGCGATTCCGCCGATCCGGGTCCGTCCGAGTCCGCTGTCGGACAGAATCCTGGCCAGTACCGGAAAGGCGGTCACGGACATGGCCGCACCCATGAAGAGCACGAACCCGGTGCGGCTGTCCGTCTCATGACGGCCACTCAGGTAGAGAGCGAGAAGCACGCCGAGGGTGAACGGCAGGGCGACGGAGCACAGCGAGACGCTCGCCGCGACCTTCTCCTTGCCGCGCATCAGGGCCAGGTCCAGTTCGTAGCCGACGACGAACATGAAGAGCACCAGGCCGAGGTTGGCCAGCGCGGCCAGCAGCGGCCGGACGTCGGCGGGGAAGAGGGAGTCGGCGATCGCCCCGCCGAAGAGGGAGGGGCCCACCAGGATGCCGGCGAGTATCTCGCCCACCACGGGTGGCTGCCCGAGTCGGCGGGCACCGGCGCCGAGGACTCTGCCGAGAACGAGGATGGCTGCGAGTCCGATGAACAGGAATTGCAGTTGATGAGGTGTCATAAGCACGCCCCCTGAGCCGCCGGGATGCTGCCGGAGGAGCCCGGCAGCAGCTGCCACGAAGCTAAGGGGGCGTACTCAAGGCCCTGTTGAGATCAGAGTGCGTTCCTCGGCGTTCCCTCATGGACACTCTCGGGGGCGTGGACCGTCGGCAGCGTGCCGTCGCGGTGTGCCGTGCGGCAGTCGTCGACGAACTCGCGGGAGAACATCGCCGTGAGGGTGGCGACGCCGCCGCGAACGATGCGGACCTCGCTCCGCTTGAGCACACCGGTCAGCCGCAGCCGTCGGCCGCCCCCCGCGGTGTGCCGCTGCAGGTCCTTGACCTTGGAGTTGCCGACGTACTCGAGCCCCGCCTCGTCGACGACGGTGCCGTCCGGCACCAGGATCTTGAGGGTGGAGCGCTCGCCGGCGATACGGACCTCGAGGTCGCCCTCGGGGATCCCGGCGGACCGCAGGTCCACCTGGACCGAGCTGCGGCGCGCGGTCACCTCGACGGTGCGGGCGTCCGTCCAGTGGCCCAGTCGCTTGACGTTGGTGTAGTAGGCCTCGACCTGTGCGGTGGGGGCGTTCTTCTGGGTGTTCATCACAGTGTTCCTTCCGGGAACCCGGGCAACGACCCGATCTTGACTTCTCTTGGCGCTCGACTATCTTGATAGCCAAGCTATCTTTATTTATCTTGAAGGTCGAGTTACTTGGATGTCAAGCGAAAAGCGAAGTAATCTTCAGCAGGAACTCGCCACCGAGATCCGGGCTCTCCAGACAGCGGTCGACTCCTTCGACGCCGCGGCCGCCGAGCGCCTCGGTGTGGGCCGCACCGACCTGCACGCCCTGGACGTCCTCATGCAGCGCGAAAGCGCCGCCCCCAGCGAACTGGGGGCGGCGCTCGGGCTCACCACAGGCAGTGTCACGGCCCTGCTGGACCGGCTGGACCGGCTCGGCTATCTGACCCGCTCCCCCGACCCCGAGGACCGGCGCAAGTCGATCGTGCGGCCGACCCCGAAAGCCGTCGAGGCCGTGGAGGAGATCTTCGGCCCGCTCGCCGTCGACGGCTTCCGGCAGGTCGCCGGCTACTCCACCGAGCAGCTCGAGCTGCTGCTGGACTTCATACACAGCAGCCGCGAGCTCCAGGAACGGCACCTGCGCCGCATCCGGTCCTGACCGGGCCGTCAGTCCTTGTTGGCCACGACCAGCGTGACGTCGTGCCCGAGTGAGGTGCGGGTGACCTCGGCATAGCCCGCCTCCCGCATCCACTCGGCGCACTGCTCGAACCGGTAGCCCTTGCCGTGCGGCGTCATCAGCTGCAGGTTCAGGCTGCGGATCAGATTGCGCAGATGGCTCTCGTCGTCATCGACGATCACCGGGTCCCACACCAGGAACGCCCCGCCGGGGCGCACCGCGGCGAAGGTGTTCTTCACCAGCTGCTTGCGCTGCTCGTCGTTCCAGTCGACCAGCGCATGCCCGATCATCAGCACATCGGCCTGCGGCAACGGATCGGCGAAGAAGTCACCGCCGTGGTAGCGGACCTTGCCCGCCATACCGATGTTCGCCATATGGGCCGTGAAGTCCCCCTCCAGCTGCGGGAGATCGAAGACGCACGCCTCCAGATGGGGATGCGCCTTCACCAGACCGGCCAGCACATTGCCGCGACAACCGCCCAGCTCCAGAACAGAGTTGTATTTTGCCCAGCCGAACGACCCGGTGAGCGCCGGGATGAGCGGCCGACTGGCGTCCTCCGCCATACCGACGAGCCCGTCCTTCTTCTCGTCGCTCTCATACAGCTCACCGAACATGTCCTCGCCGGTGTAAGTGGCCGCCTGCGGCGTGCCCGTGCGCAGGGCCTCGCCCAGCTTGTCCCAGGCCGGATACATCACCTGGCCCGCGATCCGCAGGAAACCGCCCAGATAGCCCTCGTCCCCCGGGACCAGGAACTGCTGCGCCGCCCGCGAGTTGGAGAACACCCCTTCCGCCGAACGCTCCAGAAAGCCGAGTTCCACCAGCGCCGCCAGGAAGTGGTCGGTCCCCCGGGTGTGCAGGCCCAGCCGCTCCCTGATCGCCTCCTCGCCGGCCGGCTGCTCGGCGAGCGCCGTGAACAGGCCGATCTCGATGCCCGTCAGCACCAGCCGGGCCGGCTGGAAGGCCATGGCCTGCGCCAGCACGGCACCGGGATGCACGGCGCCTGCTTCGTAGCCGGTCATCTGCACCCCTCCCCTCACGGTGCCACGTCAGCGGCGGTCTCGATGCCAGAGGCCCGGCCAAGCACATCCGCGAGCACGCTCTGCGGATCGTCCGCGCCGCCCTCGGACCGCCAGGAGACGAAGGCGTCCGGCCGTACCAGCACCGCCCCGCCCGCGCCGATGCCGTAGACCTCGGCCCAGTCGCGGTCGGTGGGAGCGAGCTCCGCGCCCTTGCCGATGGTGTGTGTACGCAGCGGAATGCCGAGCTTCTCCGCGAGCGGAGCCGCCGCCTGCGCCCAGGCGCCGCCCTCGGGGCCGGTCAGCAGCACGAACGAGTCCCAGAACAGGTCGATCGTGGAAATCGTCTCGCCGCCCCGCTTCAGCCACACATGCGGCGCCCGGGTGCCGGGCTCGCCGGTCAGCTCCAGGTCCGGGGTGAGCACCTTCGTGCCCTCCGCACCGATGATGGACGTGGAGCGGTACCGGTAACCCAGCGTGATGATCACGTCGTCGACGAAGTCCGCGCGGTCCTGCTCGGTGGAGTACCCGTGCCGGATGCGGTTGCGCACCAGGGCCTGCTCCGACATGGCGGTGCCCAGCGGACGCCGCTCGGCGTCATAGGTGTCCAGCAGCGCCTCGGTGCCCCAGCCGTGCTGGACCGCGGCGAGCTTCCACGACAGGTTGTGCGCGTCGTGGATACCGGTGTTGGCCCCGAACCCGCCGGCCGGCGGGTGCACATGGGCGGCGTCCCCCGCCAGGAAGACCCGGCCGGCCCGGAAGGTCTCGGACACCAGCTGCGCGCCCTGCCACGGCACCTTGTCCATGATCTCCACATCGATGTCCTTGCCGGCGGCCCGGCGGACGATGTCGACGCATCGCTGGTCGGTGTAGTCCTCGGGCTTCTCGCCCTTCTCCGGGAAGTAGATCGGCGCGGCGAGCCACGGGTCGCAGCCGTGCAGCCGGGACAGGCCCATCAGTGTGCCCCCCGCGCTGGCGTAGCACAGGATGAACTTGGTGTCCTTGAGCAGCGTCTCGAGCTCGGGCGCCCGGAAGTAGATGCTCAGGGCGTTGAACACGGTGCCGCGGCCGACGCGCTTGACGCCGAGTGCCTCACGGATGCGGCTGCCCGCTCCGTCGGCACCCACGAGGTAGTCGGCGCGGATGGTGAACTGCTTTCCGGTCCCGCGGTCCTCGGCGATGGCGGTGACGCCCTCGGCGTCCTGCTCGAACGAGATCAGCTTCGTGTTGAAGCGGACGTCCGCGCCGTACTCCTTGGCCTTGGCCACCAGTACCTTCTCGTACCGGTCCTGGCCGCAGCCCATCACCCGCTCGGGGCTGACCGTCTCGCCGTCCAGCGACGGCGACTCCAGCAGTTCCGCGTTGTCGATGTCCGAGAACGTCTCGACCTTGATGATCCCGCCCTCGAAGTAGGCGTGGGAATCACCCATCTCGAGCGCGCGAATGTCCTTCCCGAGTCCCGCCGCGCGGAACAGCTCCATCGTGCGGGCCTGCAGGCCCGGGGCGCGGGGGAGCATGGAGGTGCTGTCCCTCTTCTCCAGGAGCATCGTGCGCACTCCACGCCGGCCGCTGAACAGTGCAGTGGACAGGCCGACGGGACCACCACCGACGATGAGCACCGGGATCTTCACGTCATACATGCATATCCCCTCTGGGCAAGCTGGGCTTCCGCCGGGATCCCTCCACGGCACCCCTGATGAGTAGCCACATCGACTTGAGGGGCAGTGGAGATGCGGCGGTGGCCGCCGGTGCGGCCTGGCCGTTCTCGGCCTCAATTCAGCTGTTCAGTGCGGAAATCCGGACAGACAGCGTGCTGCCTGAGCGCTGTGGAGGCTCATTCCCTGTCCGTGCGCCCCGCACGGACGAGCGCCTCCTCGCGGAGCAGGACGCGCAGGCCCTCGTGGCCGATGCCGTCGTTCACTCCTCGGCAGTCGGGACGTCGGCCGGCCTTGGCGAGCGACTGCCAAGACCCGCGGATCGGCGGTTGACTCGGGATCTCCGCTGCGCGAACAAACCGAGATGTGCGCGGCCTCTCGTGGGCTGCGCGTCTACCGGGACGCCTGGGGCTTCGTCTCCCTGGTCCTGCGTCAGACATCCGACTGACCAGCTTGATCCTTGACGTGTTGCGAAAGTGTCTTGTGGTGAGATCCATCGAGCTCATTGGATCCCCGATGACGAACGGCGACGCTACATGGGTGCCGAGGTTAACGACCGGGTACGCGGGGCCAGTCATTTCCGCTCGTTGACGGCGGCGACCAGCGCGGTCGTTACGCCGACGCGTTCCAGGACCCGCCCTGGCGGCCGGAGAAGGCAGAACCGGTAGTGATGCACGGAGATTGATGTCAGTCCCCGGTCACATTCCTGCGTCGCGACACGTCATAGCAGGGACGGACGCAAGTCTCCGGCCGGAGCAGGCCCGCACCGGCACAAGCCTGATGGGAGCATCTCTGATGTCCACCGCCTACCTCGTCGTCACCCTCCTGGCCTCCGCCATGGCGGGCTTCTCGGCCGCCTCCGTCTTCTTCAGCGCCGAGTGGGTCGTGCAGCCCTTGGCCGGCTACGGCATCCCCCAGTCGTGGTGGCCCTGGCTCGGTACGGCCAAGGCCGCAGGGGCGGTGGGCCTGCTGGTCGGCCTGTTCGTACCCGTCATCGGTGTCCTGGCCGGGATCGGCCTGGTGCTGTACTTCGCCGGGGCCGTCGTCACCGTGGCCCGGGCGCGATGGTTCTCCCACATTCCCTTCCCGCTGCTGTACATGGCTCCGGTGGCAGGTGCCCTGGCACTGGGGTTCGCCGCCTGAGCCTCGGCCGGGCCGCGGGAGCAACGTGCCGCCGTCAGGGCGCGTCCTTCTGGGCATGATCGAACTCGCAGCCCCCTCCGGCCCCGACGACTACGAAGACCTGCGGCCCGGCCCGCTGTGGCGCCACGCCGTGTGGGTGACGGGCTTCACCATCCTTGCGGTGGGCCTGGGTTGGGCCACCGCCTTGTACCGCATCGGCCCCGACGAGTACGGGCTGCCGTCCGCCGCTCCCGGGTCAGTGTGGCCGTATCTGGCCGCCTGGACCGCGATCGGCCTGGTGGCGGCAGCCGCACTGCGGGCCACCGCCGCCAGGGTGCCGGTCTACGCGCCGGGGCGGACCGCGGCCGTGCTCACCATGCTGGGCACCCGGCTCTCGTTGGGCTGGCGGCCGGAGGCACCGCTTCTGGCTGCGATGGCCGCGGCCGCACTGACGGCGGCGGCCATATGGTGCGCCCTTGCGCTGCGCCCCGGCTCCCGCAGGAACCACAGCGAGGACGTAACGCCTGGCAGTTGAGGCGGCGGAGGCCGACGTCACGAGACCGCAGGGTGCGGGTCGTCCCAACAACCGCCGCCAGAGGGCGTCCTGCAGCGGCACGGCGCCGGGGCCGGTAGTGCGCTTCGGCCCCGGGGGCATGTCCGTGCCTCCGCCACCTCGGCCGGCCCTCGCCACCCGGTGCCCCAGTCCCTCTTGAGGTGACCTCAACCCGCGCAGGGGATTCTCCGGCGCAGCGGCCTGGCGCCAGGCCATGCGCCGTGTTGGAAGGAGTCCTGCGCATGACGCAAACCAGCCCGGACGTCAGCACGTCGGCCGGCATCATCCGGCTGAGCAACGCGTTCTGCGACGCCAAGGCGCTGCTGACCGCTGTCGAACTGGACCTGTTCACGACGCTGCACAAGAGGGGGCCCTCCACCGAGGAGGAGATCCGCAAGGAGCTCTCACTGCACGGGCGCGGCCTGAGCGACTGGCTGAACCTGCTGACGGCGCTCGGCCTGCTGGAGTGTGCCGAAGGCGGCTACCGCAACGCCAAGGGCGCAGACACCTACCTCGTGCGCGGTGAGCGCACCTGGGTGGGCGGTTTCCTCGAGCGTTCCAACCGGAATCTGTACCCGGCGTGGGGCCGGCTCGGGGAGGCCCTGCGCACGGGTGAGCAGCAGTCCGGCAGCCACTTCGACGTGGTGGTCCAGAACCCGCACATCCTGAAGCAGTTCGTCCACATGATGGACGCGCTCACGCATGTCGTCGGTCCCGAGCTGGTCGGCACGTTCGACTGGTCGAAGTCGCAGTCGGTCCTGGATGTGGGCGGTGCGCGCGGCAATCTGTGCTCGATCATCGTGAAGAACCAGCCTCATCTGGAGGGTCACGTCTTCGACCTGCCCCCGATGGAGCCACTGTTCGACGAGCACGTGGAGAGCTACGGACTGACCGGCAAGGTGCACTTCCACGGCGGCAGCTTCTTCACCGACCCTCTGCCGGTGAAAGCGGATGTGGTGACCATGGGCCATGTGCTGCACGACTGGGACCGCAAGCAGCGCGGTGAGCTGGTGGCCAAGGCGTTCGACGCGGTCAACCCGGGTGGCGCCCTGATCGTCTACGACCGGATGCTCGACGACCAGCCGGACCACGTCGAGAACCTGGTGATCAGCCTGGACATGCTGCTCGTGACCGACGGCGGTTCCGAGTACCCGACCTCCGAGCTTCTCGAGCACGCGAAGAACGCGGGCTTCGCTTCCACCGAGGTCAAGCCGCTCAGCGACTACGACACGGTCGTCATCTGCCGCAAGTCCGCGTGAGCGCGACCGCGTTCGGCAGCCCGGCAGTGCGGCACTACGGCAGTCACGATCCGAGGAAAGGAATCCGTCCATGAGCAAGACCCCTGAGGAGGTCCCGGTCCTCGTCGTCGGAGGCGCCGTGACCGGGCTGTCGACCGCGGTCTTCCTCGGCTGGCACGGGGTACGTTCGCTGGTCGTCGAACGGCACCCGGACACCCTCAGCCACCCCCGTTCGCGCGGCGTCAACCCGCGCACCGTCGAGCTGTACCGGCAGGTCGGGCTCGAGGACCGGATCTGGTCCGAGGCCAGTCTCGCCACGGATTTCAGCAAGCTGCTGATGATCCGCGCCGAAACGCTGGCCGGTCCGGAGATGTTCAGCGGGCCGACCGACCAGCCCGACCCGAGCGGCTCGGTCAGCCCGTGCGAGTGGGCCCCGATCGACCAGGACCGCCTCGAGCACCTGCTGCGCGAGCGGGCCGGGGAGCTGGGCGCCGAGCTGGCGTTCTCCACGGAGCTGGTCTCCTTCGAGCAGGACGAGGACGGCGTCACCGCCGTCCTGAAGGACACCGGCACGGGTGCCGAGCGCACGGTTCGCGCGAAGTACCTGGTGGCGGCCGACGGCAGCCGTAGTCCGATCCGCTCGAAGCTCGGCATCGAGTGCGACGGTCCGGGCGAGTTCGCCACCACCGTGTCGGTGCTCTTCGAGGCCGATTTGAGCAAGGCCGCCAGGGGCCGTCCGGTCGGGGTCTGCTACCTCGACAAGCCGGCTCCTTCGACGATCCTGTTCGCGCACGACGGTCAGAAGCGGTGGATCTTCGCCACCGGGATGCCGCCCGGCGAGAGTCTGGACGACATCACCGAGGAGAAGGCGATCGAGCTGGTGCGGGCCGCGATCGGCGAGCCGGACCTGGAGGTGGGCATCGTCGCGCAACTGCCGGCCGGCGGGGCGAAGTGGCTCAGCTTCGTGATCGGCGCGCAGGTGGCCCGCAACTACCGCGAGGGCCGCGTCTTCCTGGTCGGTGATGCGGCCCATCTGGTGCCGCCCACGGGCGGGTTCGGTGCGAGCCTTGGCATCCAGGACGCGAACAATCTGGCGTGGAAGCTTGCTGCGGTCATCGACGGCGAGGCCGGTGAGGAGTTGCTGGACACGTACCAGGCCGAGCGGCACCCGGTCGCCTGGATGACGCTGCAGCAGGCTCTCGGGATGATGCAGGAGCGCACCGGGGACGAGGCGGAGGGCCATGACGCGGCGGAGGCGTACGGCACCACGGTGTTCGGCTACCGCTACAGCGCGGGGCCGCCGGTCGCACCGCAGAACCTCAGCGGCGAGCCGGGCACGCGGGCGCCGCATCTGGAGCTGGAACAGTCCGGCAAGCACATCTCGGTGCTCGACCTGTACGGCCGCTCCGCGGTGGTCATCGCCGCCGAGGACGGACAGGCCTGGGTGGACGCGGCGAAGGCCGTCGCCGGCGAGCTCGGCGTCACCCTGGCGGCCCACCGTATCGGCGGCCCGGGTGCGGAGTTCACCACGTCGGGCAGCGTGGCCACGGCGTACGGCATCGAGGCCGGCGGAGCGGTGCTGGTGCGTCCCGACGGGTTCGTCGCCTGGCGGTCGCAGGAGGCGTCGTCCGACCCCACGGTTGAACTGACTTCAGCCGTTGGTCAGTTGCTCGCTCGTACCAGCTGATCGGGCGCAGAGGCCCGGCATTCCCCTCCGGGATGCCGGGCCTCTGCGTTGCGCGCAGGCTCCCGCTCGAGTGCGGTTCCAGCAGCCGCTGTCACCGTGTGCCGCAACGCCGTCACGACCTCGGAGGGCTCCTGCCATGGCTACTGTTCCCCGCACCGCGCTGGTCACGGGCGGCAACCGAGGACTCGGTCTCGCGGTGGCGGCCCTGCTGCACGCCCAGGGCCACCGGGTGGTCGTCGCCGCGCGTGAGGAGGAGGCGGCCCGCAAGACGGCGGCCTCGCTGGGTGAGGGCGCGCTCGGGGTCGCCCTCGACATCACCGACGCCGACTCGGTCGCGCGTGCCGTGGACAGTACGGGTCCGGTGGACATCCTGGTCAACAACGCGGGTGTGCAGCTGGACTGGGGCAAGGCGCCCTCGGCGATCGGGCTGGAGCTGGTGGAGCGGACGCTCCAGGTGAATCTGCTGGGCTCGTGGCGGGTCGCGCAGGCGTATGTGCCGCTGATGGTCCGGGCCGGCTGGGGGCGGGTGGTCAACGTCTCCAGCGGTACCGGCACGTTCACGATCGGCATCGCCCCGCAGTGCCCGGCGTACTCGGTCTCCAAGGCGTCGCTGAACGCCCTGACGGTGATGCTGGCGAGGGAGACAGAGGGTTCGGGCGTCCTGGTCAACGCGGTCAATCCCGGCCTGGTCCGCACCCGGATGCGGCCGGAGGCCGAGCAGTCCCCCGAGGCCGCGGCCGAGGCCGTCGCCCACGCCGCGAACCTTCCCGACGACGGGCCTTCCGGGGTCCTGTTCCGCCGGGACGCCGTCGTCGGCTGGTGAAGGAGCGTTCTGTCCCGAGGCTCCGGCGTAACCTCCGGCCTCAGCGGCACTGAAGCACCTTGTGATCGCCCGGACCAGTGCGCGGGAACCAGTCAGGCAGCTCCCCCGTGGGACGGTGCACCGGCGTCGTCGGTGGCCGGCCGCCGTGTGGCCACTGACCTACTGCGGAAGCCAGTTCTGCGACCAAGCGCGCGGTAGTCGGGGTCCCGATCCTGTGGGTGGCCGCGGCCCGTAGGACTGCGCCGCCGATGGCGTCGAGTTCGATCGGGTGGCCTGCCTTCGCATCACGCTGCATCGAGGACTTCATGCGCCCGACGCCTTGCCCGGCCCGCTCCCGCACCCTTGGCGTCGGAACGGGAGACGGCTGCTCAGCGGCCCTCGACGCAAGGGCAGCGTGATTTCCTTGACCCGCTGGTCAGGGCCGGTCTGAGGGCGTGATGGACCCCCTTCTTGCGTGGATCGTCTCTGCGTCCAGTGGGTTGGTGGCGATGCGTTCGGCGATGTTGTTGCGTATCGAGTCGGCTGCGGAGCTGTGCGGCTTACGGTCTGCCTGGCTCTTGAAGCACGCGAGGAACTCGTCGCCGAGGCCGAGCCGTGGGTAGCGTTCCAGTATCTCGGCGCGGAACTTCGCGGGGAGGGCGTCCGTACGTCGTCCGGAGATGTCGAGCGAAGTGGAAAACTCCAGCAGATGCCCCTCCGGGTCCATCGAGACGTCCACGTGGTCCCACATGTGCCGGACGATCACCTCGGAGACCCGTTGCCGTCGCTCCACCGGCCAGCCGGCGGCTGCTCCGAAGACCCACGCCACATGCCCACCCGTCTCGTCGAACGACACGGTGTGGCTGTCGAACTCCTTCGCCAGCCCGATGTCGTGGAACATGGAGGCCACGTAAAGGAGTTCCGGGTCGAAGGCGACGTCGTTCGCCATGCCGTAGGCGGCCGCCCACAGATAGGACCGCATCGAGTGGTTCAGCAGCGCAGGCGAGCAATACGCAGTCGCCACCTCCTGCGCGGCCACGCATACCGGGGTGTCAGGAATCACCAGATCATCGATCCTCATGGCCTTGATTGTCCCGTACCCCCCAACCGGGCAGTAGCCGGGTCGGCAGCCCGCTGCGTCATGCGCACCTGGTCCACGGACACCTACCAGGGTTCGGGCCTGATGGGGCGTCAGGCCCTTTGGACGAAGGCGTGTTTTGTGGATCTTGCCGGGGTCGCGGGGTCCGGCACGCGCTCCCCCGGACACCCCCAGGGTGTGTCGCGGGGGCGGCCGGTCAGGTGCTGTCCGCCTCGTCCTCCCGGGCGAGCGCGGCGAGGTCCGGAAGCAGCCCGGCCAGTTCCTCCAGCAGCTTGTCCATGTCCACGACCTCGGACAGCGGGTACACGAAGCACGCCTCGTTCTCCCTGAACGAGACCGCCGGTCCGGCGGACCTCACCAGCTGCTTCGGCAGATCCGAGGCGTAGAACCGCTCGGCCGTTCCCGCGGAGTCGTCGCTCATCGGCAGGTACGGCAGATCCTTGGAGAAGGTGAGATTGAGCTCCGCCGCACTCCAGTGGCGCTCCAGACGTAGGTTCGGTCCGCTGCCCCGCAGGTCGAAGCACACGATCAGCCAGTGCTGGTCGTCCCTGCGCGAAATCTGCTCGTAGCGCCTGGTGACGGTGACCTGGTGGTCGCCGAGCGGGCCGGTAACGGTGGTTCCGTGCCACGTTCGCAGCAGCCAGGGGAAGTGGCCCGCGTACCCGGCCCACTCCTCTCCGTCCTTGCCGCGCTCGATTCGCTGCCAGCCGGGACGGGCGTCCAGGGCGCGCATCTCCCGCTCCGCCTTGCCGACCCGGCGAGCGGTACGGACCGCGAAGGTGAGTCCGATCAGGGACGGGGCCAAGATGACGGCGAACGCAATGATCCAGCCCATCACGTACGTCCTTTCGCTCCACGCCGGGAAGTCCGTTCGCCCGCATCTTCACGCACCGGGTCGCCGCAGGACATCAGTGGAACTACGTAAAGGGCTACGGAGACCGCGTGTTCACACCCTGTCGCCGAAGAAGCCCTCGCCGCCCTGGTGAACTGCGGGAGCGGATCGGCGGCATCAGCCCCAAGGTCCTCACCGATACGCTGCGGCGCCTGGAGTCGGCCTCGTCGTACAACGGTCCGAACCGGCAGTGGTCCGGCCGCCGGCGCGGGCGCGGATCCGCAGGCCGGATCGGGGGCATCTGACAGATCGCGGTCAGGAACGCTATGCTCCCCGCGATGACGACTCATTCTGTTCACAGATTGGGGGTCCCATCCGCGCAAGGTGAGTGCTGATGCTCACTCAAACCGCGAATGGGGATTCCCGCCTTTCCTTCTGGCTGCGCGTGCGCGAGTTCGCCGTGCCGCCGTCCATGATCGAGACTGCGACCGCCCGCCGTTGTGCTGGGGACTGGGCGGGGGCGTGCGCCGCCGCAGGCATCGATGTCGATCTCAATCTGCGTTCCGTGGCACGCACTCATGGCCATGACCTCGCAGCCCGCGTCCGGGCCGATCTCCGCCATCTGGCTCCTGACCTGCTGCGCTGGCATATGCCGAGGATCGCTCCTGACGGGCTGCTGCGCCCAGGTCTGACCATCTCTCTGGCTCGGTACGAGGCTGCGGGGCGTGACGGCGTATGCCCGGTGCACCTCGTGGTCCGGACTCCGCCGGCTTGGGCGGATGGCGGTCAGCGGATCAGCCTCGCGCTGTGGGACGGATCCCACGTCGAGGCCGGCGCCCGTCGGCATCCGCACCCCCGTCCAGGCCGGCGGTTCCGCCTCGACCTGCACCGCCACCTGTGGGACGCGCGCAGGACCGATGAGCTGCGGGTCCGGTCCGGGGCCGATCGGCCTCCCGCCGACGGTCGTCCCGTGAACCCGGATCCACTGGGGATGGTGCCGCAGGGGCGCCGCTGTGCCGTTGACCGGTGGGCGGCCGAGGCGGGGATTCTGCTCCACGCCGAGGGGCGGACGACCGGTACCGTCACCGTGCGGTTCGGGGCCCGGCATCGGCTTGTCCTGGACCAGGGCGCGGACACGGACGGCCTCGGGCCGCCCGCTGTGCGGATCGCGGCTGCGCCCATGGATGGCAGCGCCTCCGCGCTGCCGGTCCTGCCCGACGCGGCGACCTGGGTGCTACCCGACCTGGAACTGATCCGCACCGGCTCGATCGAGGTCGATCGGCTGCACCCGCTGGTCGCCTCGGCGCTGGTACCGGATCATTCGCCGGCCGGTTCCTCCCGGCTTCCGGAC
Organism: Streptomyces sp. NPDC002889; assembly: GCF_042888425.1. Classification (NCBI taxonomy): domain Bacteria; kingdom Bacillati; phylum Actinomycetota; class Actinomycetes; order Kitasatosporales; family Streptomycetaceae; genus Streptomyces; species Streptomyces sp. NPDC002889. Next base: position 305,797 of record NZ_JBIAPT010000009.1, on the reverse strand, counting down.
CGGGCAGGACAACCGCGCCTCGTCGAGTGCCGGGGAGCTCAGCACCGGATCGGCCGGGTCAACGGGGTACTGGCGCCGCTGGACCACGACCCGGACGAGATCCGCCGGGAAGAGCTGCTGGCCGCCCTGACCGGTACTCCGCTTCCCTGCCTGCAGGCCATCGATGAGGCGCACCGTCATCCCGACTGCCTCACCGGCGTCCGTGAACGCCTGGACCATGGCGACACCGCCGGTGCGCTGGCTGTCGTCGAGGGCCTGCTGGGCCCCGACGCAGTGCTGCGCAGCGGCGCTCTACGGGACGAACTGGAGGCGGCCGCGCTACGGCGGATCACCTACGGACTGTTCAGGGCAGGCCTGGTCGGACCCGGGCCCGGCCGCAACCGCCCGGGTCCTCGCCGCCCCCGTGAACACCGCTCGCACCCGCGCCACACGACCTCTCGCTGACCCGGGGACCTCTGTCCCCCGCACCCACTCGTCCCACCACGAACCCACAGGTGATCAAGCATGCCCACATACACCCCGTTCGCCGCGACCCACGCCCCCTCCGACCCGGCCCCCGCCTCCCAGCTCGACGTCGCCGGCGAGTTGCTGGCCCTGCTGCGCGACGCCACCACCGAACCGCGTTCCGACACACAACTGGAGGCCCTGACCCTGGCCGTGGCCGCCGACCTGCCCGTGCTCCTGTGGGGTGAGCCGGGGATCGGCAAGACCGCGGCACTGACACAGCTTGCCGCGGCCCTGGACCTTCCGCTGACCACAGTGATTGCCAGTGTGCACGAGCCGTCCGACTTCTCGGGCCTGCCCATAGTCGGGGACGATCCCGCGGAACAGGGTGTCCCGATGGCCCCGCCGGACTGGGCAGTGCGACTCGTACGGGCCGGCCGAGGGCTGCTGTTCCTGGACGAACTGTCCACCGCGCCGCCGGCCGTTCAAGCCGCCCTGCTCCGCCTCGTGCTCGAACGGCGGATCGGCGCCCTGCGACTGCCGTCCGAGGTCCGGATCGTGGCCGCCGCCAATCCGCGGTCCTCGGCGGCCGACGGCTGGGAGCTGAGCCCGCCGCTCGCCAACCGGTTCGTTCATCTGCAGTGGACCCACGACCACGAGGTCGTGGTACGAGGCCTCGGCGGGACATGGCCCCGGGCAACGCTGCCACGGCTCGACCCGGAGCAGTTGCCACAGGCAGTGGACTTCGCCCGCCGTGCGGTGTGCGGACTCCTCTCCGCCCGCCCTGGGCTCGTGCACCGGCTGCCCAGCAATGAGACTCGCCGGGGCGGCCCCTGGCCGTCACCCCGAAGCTGGGAGATGACCCTGTGCCTGATCGCCTTCGCGACCGCGGCCGGCTCCTCCCGGGACGTACTTTCCCTGTTGGTCAGGGGCGCCGTGGGGGACGGCCCGGGACTGGAGCTGCTGGCCTGCCTGGACCGGATGGACCTCCCGGACCCCGAGGTGCTTCTCGCCGACCCGGCGGGGGCCGCCCTGCCCGAGCGGGGGGATCTGCGCCAAGCCGTGCTCGACGGTGTGGTGGCGGCGGTCCGAAAGCGCCCCGATAAGTCCCGCTGGGACGCGGCGTGGGCGCTCCTGGTCCGGGCGGTGGAGACCGGAGCGCCGGACCTGGTGGTCGTCCCCGCGACCACCCTCGCCACGCTGCGCCGCGAGGACTGGGACGTTCCGGCATCGATCGAGCGGCTCGCCGGAGCGGTCTCCCTGTCCCGGCGAGCAGACCGGGCGGCGGCCCGGACCGCGGCCGCCGCGCAGGCCGGCCGATGAGCGCGGACACACCGGGGACACTGGACCTCGACAAGCTCTTCGCCGCCCGACTGCATGCAGTTCGGGTCCGGCCCTACTTGGCGACGGCGCTGTTCGCCCTGCACGCCGTGGAGTCGCGGCGGGTACCGACGATGGCCGTCGACCGGTACTGGCGGTGCTACGTCTCGCCGGCGTTCGTGGAGCGGACGCCGGTGGAGGAACTGGCCGGGGTGTGGGTGCACGAGGTGTCGCACCTGCTGCGCGACCACCACGGGCGCAGTGACCGGGTCGCGCGGGAGCGCGGGCTGATCGGCCCGGGGGAACGGTTGCGGATGAACATCGCCGCGGACTGCGAGATCAACGACGACGCGTTCGGTGAAGGGCTGGTCCGGCCCGAAGGTGCGGTCGAGCCGCGGTCTTTGGGGCTGCCCGAGGGGGAGCTCATGGAGGACTACCTGCGCCAGTTCCGGCTCGGGCCGCTTACGGAGAGTCTGGCCTGGCTGGAGTGCGGCAGTGGCGCCGACGGGCTGGAACGGGAGTGGGACCTGGGACCGGACGGCGCGCACGGCCTCAGCGCGCAGGAACGGGACGCGGTCCGGTTCCGGGTGGCGCAGGGCATCACCGGCCGTCCGGGGAACGCCCCGGAGGGGTGGAAGCGGTGGGCGGAGGAGGCGTTCCACCCGCCGCAGCCGTGGCGGGAGTTGCTGGGAGCGGCGGTCCGTTCGGCAGCCTCCGGCTCCGGCGCAGGCGAGGACTACACCTACGGCCGGCCGTCGCGGCGCTCGGCGGGGGTGCCCGGCGTTGTTCTGCCGAGCCTGCGGCGCAGGCCGCCTCGGGTCGCCGTCGTCATCGACACGTCAGGGTCGGTCAGTGACGCCGAACTGGGCAGTGCGCTCCTCGAGGTTGCCGCGATCTGCCGTGCTGTGGGCGGCCGTCGCGACCTGGTCACCGTGGTGCCGTGCGACGCGGCGGCACGGGTCGTGCACCCGCTGTGCCGTGCCGAGGGAATACCGCTGGTGGGCGGCGGGGGTACGGATCTGCGCACGGGCTTCGCCAAGGCGCTTCGAGCGGGGCCCCGACCAGATGTCATCGTGGCCCTGACCGACGGGCAGACGCCTTGGCCGGGCACGCGACCACCGTGCCGGACAGTGGTGGGGCTGTTCCCCCGGCAGCAGGCAGCGCGGTCGTGGGACGAGGACGATCCCGATTACGTGCCGGACTCGCCTCCCGCGTGGGCACGTGTGGTGGTCATCGGGTCGGCTCCCGCTGCTCGGTGAGCCCCCTCGGGGTGGGCGGACGAACCTCTGCCGATGTGTTGCTGACCTCGAAACGGGACGGGCGGCCCCGACAGCGTGCTGTCGTGGCCGCCCGGTATGGCGAAGAGCTGCGAAGAGCAGTGTCAGGGGCGGGCGTCGAGGAAAGAGGTGTCGTGCTTGCCGCCCCGGAAGGCGGGGTCGGCGATGACCTCCCGCAGCAGCGGGATCGTGGTGTGCACCCCGGGTCCGGAGATACGGAACTCCGCCAGCGCGCGGTCCATGCGGTCCAGCGCCTGGTCGCGTTCGGGCGCCCAGGTGATCACCTTGGCGAGCAGTGAGTCGTACTGCGAGGGCACCCGCCAGCCCGCGTAGCCATGGGTGTCCACCCGGACGAACGGGCCGCCGGGCGGTACGAAGTCCTCCAGCGTGCCGGGGCAGGGGGCGAAGTTGCGGGCCGGGTCCTCGGCGTTGACCCTGCATTCGACCGCCGCGCCGCGCGGTACGAGGTCCTCCTGGGTGTAGCCGAGTACCTGGCCGGCGGCGACCCGTATCTGTTCGCGTACCAGGTCGACACCGAAGACGGATTCGGTCACGGGATGCTCCACCTGGATACGGCAGTTCATCTCCATGAAGGAGAACCCCTCGTCGTGGACGAGGAATTCGAAGGTGCCCGCGCCGGTGTAGCCGACCGCGCGGGCACCGCGTACGGCGGCACGGGCCATGGCGGCGGTGAGTTCCTTGTGCAGCCCGGGTCCGGGACTCTCCTCGATGAGCTTCTGATGCCGGCGCTGCACCGAGCAGTCGCGCTCACCGAGGTGCAGCACGCTGCCGTGGCCGTCGGCGAGGACCTGGACCTCGATATGGCGTGCGCTGTCGCAATAGCGCTCCAGGTAGACGCGGTTGTCGCCGAAGATGGCCTGTGCGGTGGCCCGGGTCTGGCGGTAGGCGGGCAGCAGGTCGCTCTGCTGGCGTACGACGGTCATGCCGCGGCCGCCGCCGCCCGCCGCGGCCTTGATGATCAGCGGGAAGCCGATACGGGCGGCGAGGTCGGTGGCCTCGGTGGCGCTGTCGACCGTGCCGGGGCTGCCGGGCAGTACGGGCAGCCCGGCGTCGGTCATCAGTTCTCTCGCGACGGCCTTGTCGCCGAGGCGGGAGAGCACTTCGGGCCGCGGGCCGATGAAGACCAGGCCGTTCTCGGCGCAGATCTCGGCGAAGTCGGGGTCCTCGGAGAGGAAGCCGTAGCCGGGATGGATCGCGTCGGCCCCGGTGCGCAGGGCCGCCTCGATGACGGCGGGTGCGCAGAGGTAGCTCTTGCGCGGCATGCCGGGGCCGATCTGCACCGCGGTGTCGGCGGCGCGTACATGCGCGCTGTCCTTGTCGGCGGTGGAGTGCACGGCGACGGTACGGATGCCCATCTCCTTGCAGGTCCTGATCACCCGCAGGGCGATCTCGCCCCGGTTGGCCACCAGGATGGTGTCGAAGGCCACGGTCAGTCCTCCCCTGCCCGGCCGGCGGTGTCCTCGGTGTCGAGGAGCACCAGCGCCTGCCCGTACTCGACGGCGGTGCCGTCGGCGACCAGGACCTCGACGACGGTGCCGGCCCGGGTGGCCTCCAGCGGGTTCATCAGCTTCATCGCCTCGACGATGCCGAGCTGTTGGCCGATCTCGACGCGGTCGCCGGGTCGTACGAAGGGCGGTGCACCGGGGCTGGGCGCGAGATAGAACGTGCCGACCAGGGGCGCGCATTCGTGGTAGCCCTCGACCGTTTCCTCGACGGCCGGGGCGGTGGCGGGCCGCTCGCCCTGGGGTGCCTTCCCCTCTTCCCACTCGACCTCGATGCTGGCCGCGCCCAGGCTGACGCGCACCCGGCGGGGGTGGCTGGAGCCGACTCGTACGACGTCCGCGATGCTGCGGCAGATATCGGTGAGAGCCAGGGCGCTGGTGTCGTAGTCCAGGCCGCTGAGGGGGTCGTCGGTCCGTGGATTGCGGAGACTCTCCTTGGTCACTTCGCTCATGGGTATCTCTCCGTAGTACCTGCCGTTGCCGATGCCGTGACCGTTGCCGAAGTAGCGGGTCACGTCCGTGTTCCCGGGTCGTGGGCCAGTCCGAAGGCGCGGAAGCGCCTGCGCCGTCCGGCCGGTGAGGTGGTGCGCCCGCGCAGCTCGCGCAGTGCCACGACGGTTGCGCGGCGTACTGCGTCGCTCATCGCCGTGGTGTCGGTGTGGCCGCCGCCCTCGGGTTCCGGGATCACCCCGTCGACGACGCCGAGGCGCAGCAACGAGGCGGCGTCCAGGGCGAGTTCGTCAGCGGCCACGGCGGCCTCCGCGGCGTTCTTCCAGAGGATGGCGGCGCAGCCCTCGGGGCTGATCACCGAATAGGTGGCGTTGGCGCACATGAGCACCCGGTCGGCGACGCCGAGCGCGAGCGCGCCGCCGCTGCCGCCTTCGCCGGTGACCACGGCGACCACCGGGACAGGCAGCGAGCCCATCAGCCGCAGGTTCTCCGCGATGGCGACCGACTGGCCCTTCTCCTCGGCGGTGAGGCCGGGGTAGGCGCCGGGGGTGTCGATCAGGGTCACCACGGGCATGCCGAGTTTGGCGGCGAGCCGCATCAACCGGGCGGCCTTGCGGTAGCCGGCCGGGGAGGGCATGCCGAAGTTGCGGCCGACGAGTTCGGCGGTGGTGTGGCCCTTCTGGTGGCCGATCACCATGACGGGCAGCCCGTCGAGGCGGCCGACGCCGCCGACGATCGCCGGGCATTCCTCTCCGGCCCGGTCGCCGTGCAGTTCGACGAAGCCGTCGAGCCAGTAGCCGATGTGCTCCAGCGCGGTGGGCCGGCCGGCCTCGCGGGCGAGTTGGACGCAGTCCCAGGCGGGCAGTTGGTCGAGGAGCTGGCTGTCGCGTACGACGGGGTCCTCTTCGGCGCCGCCCCAGTCGGGGCCCGGCCCCTCGGCGACGGCCAGCAGCCTGCTGAGCCGTGCGCGCAGCTCGGTACGGGGCCATACATCGTCCACCAGGCCGTGGTCCAGGAGGAATTCGGCGGTCTGGAAGCCTGCGGGCAGTTTCTGTCCGATGGTCTGCTCGATGACCCGTGGTCCGGCGAAGCCCATCCGGGCGCCCGGTTCGGCCACCACCACGTCGGACAGAGTCGCGAACGAGGCGGCGACGCCTCCGTAGGTCGGGTCGGTGACCAGGGTGACGGTGAGCAGGCCCGTCTCGTCGAGTTCGGCCAGTGCGTTGCTCGTCTTGGCCATCTGCATCAGGGAGAGCGCGCCTTCCTGCATCCGTGCGCCGCCGGACGCGGTGACGATCAGCAGGGGTACGCGGTCGTGCAGTGCGGTCTCGGCGGCGGTGGTGATCGCCTCGCCCGCCGCCACACCGAGGCTGCCGCCGAAGAACCGGAAGTCCATGACGGCGGCGACCAGCGGCCGGCCCTCGATCCGTCCACGGACCACGAGCACGGCGTCCTGCTGACCGGTACGTGTCCTGGCCCGCTGCAGCCGGTCCGCGTAGGGGTGCTGGTCGACGAAGTCGAGCGGGTTGACCTGGGTGGCCGGCACCGGCACCGCCGTCGCGGTGCCGGTGTCGAAGAGCTGATCGATACGGCTGGGCGCGTCGAGCCTGGCGTGCGCGCCGCACTCCGGGCAGACCCGCAGCAGACGCGCGTAGCGTTTGCCGTAGACCAGGGAGCGGCAGCCGGAGCAGGAGACCCATGCCGCCTGCTCGTCGGCCGTCGTGGCGCGGCCGACGGGTGGAACCGTGGTGGTCATGGACAGGGCCTCTCTTCCGGTTCGGGACCGGATCGGTGAGCGGGATGCGATCGCGGGGGCGGCGAGAGGCCCAGGTCCTCAGTAGGCCGCCTCTACCTCGTAGATGCCGAAGGGCACGGCGAGCCGGGTGTCGCGGTACGGGCGCAGGGGGGCGGTCTCCTCGCGGTGCTCGGCGCCCTCCTCCCAGCGCCGGAACGCTGCCAGGTCGCTCCAGCGGCTCACGACGACGAGCGAGGTGGGGTCGTGGGGGGAGCGCAGCAGTTCGTTGCCGAGCATTCCCGGCACGCCTGCCAGACGCTTGCTGACCTCGTGGTAGGCGGCGCGTACCGCCGCCAGTTGCTCGTCGTCGTGGGCGGCCTGGTGGACCAGGACCCGTACTTCATGCGGCATGCGAGGCTGCCTGGCCCTCGATGTGGGCGACGACCCGCATCGTGTTGAAGGAGCCCTTGCCGCGGTAGGGGTGGAGCCGTTCGCGGTGGGCGAGGTGGGCTTCGCTGGACTCGAAGTCGCGGAAGCCCGTTTCGTCGGTCCAGTCGCTGACGATGAAGTAGACGCTGTCCTCGTCGTTGTCCTTGGAGAGCCACTGGCCCAGGCAGGCCGGGTGGCCGGTGACGGCCTCTGTGCTGCCGCGCCAGGCCTTCTCGAAGTCGGCCTCGAGGCCGGGGTTGATCTCCATCCGGAGCAGTACCCGGAAGGCGCCCTCGATGTGTGTTCCCGTGCTGCTGGTCATCAGGAGATCCCTCCGTCGACGCCGATGGTGGCCCCGGTGACGTACCGGGAGAGGTCGCTGGCCAGCCAGAGGATCGCGCCCGCGACCTCTTCGGGGGTACCGAGCCGGCCGAGCGCGGTCTTGGCGCTGTAACGCTCGATCATGAGCTGCTGCTGGTCCGCGGGCATCTTGTGCAGGTTCTCGGTCTCGATGACGCCGAGGGCCACGACGTTGAAGCGGATGCCCTTGGAGCCGAACTCCTTGGCCAGGGAGCGGTTCAGGCCGACGAGGGCAGCCTTGGTGGTGGTGTAATGGGAGCGCAGCGGGATGCCGGCCTCGACGGCCTTGGAGCCGATGCTGACCACCGAGGAGCCCCTGCGCAGCAGCGGCAGGGCGTTCTGGATCACCAGGTGGGTCCCGGTGATGTTGGTGTCGATGATCCGCCGCCATTCGTCGAACGGCAGCTCCGCGTAAGGGATGTGGCTGATCGCGCCCGCGTTGTTCACGACGAGGTCGAGGCGGGCGTAGTGCTCCTTGGCCTGGGCCAGCAGGGCGGCGACATCGTCCGGGTCGGACACGTCCGCCCTGACGACATGGTGGTTGCCGCCGGTCTCCTTCAGTTCCTTCTCCAGCGAGGTCACGGCGTCGCTGGAGTTCTGGTAGCAGGTCAGGACGTCGACACCGGCCTGGGCCAGTGCCCGGACGATGCCCCGGCCAACCCCTCGGGTGCCGCCGGTGACCAGGGCTTTCCTGCCCTTGAGGCCGAGATCCATGAATTCCTCCGCAAGAGTGTCAGTCAGAGCAGCAGGGCGAGGGCGAGGCAGTTGGCGAGCAGCGCGCACAGGGTGAGTACGCTGCGTCGCTGGTTCCACGCTCCCCAGTTCCAGCGCGGGTCGTTGGCCTCGAAGTCGTCGGGCAGATTGTCCGGATCGAGGGTCTGCACCCACTTGTTGACCGGAACGTTCTTGGTCAGCGAGATGGTGACGGTGGCCGCGGCGAGCACGGCGGCCGCGATGAACAGGGCGCGGACGGCCGCGTCCGGTGCGACGACCGCCAGTACGGCGTCGCCGATCAGCGTCCCGAGCAGGCACAGCGGCATCGCCGGGTCGTAGCGGGTGGCGAAGAAGGCGTGTGCGTGCACATAGCGGTCGGCGGGCAGGGCCGCGAGCAGCGGCCAGCCGCCGAGCTGCGTGCCGAACAGCACGCCTGCGGCGAGGCCGTTGACGAGCACGACCGCGGGGACCAGATAGGCGATCACACGCTCCCCCCTCAGCCTGCGGTGGCGCGGCGGGCCGCTTCGGCCTCGACCTTCTGCTTGATCAGGTTCATCTGGATGCCGGTGTTGCGGTTGAGGTGCTCGGTCATGCCGCCGTCGCTCGCGGGGGCTTGGGGCTTCATGTGGAAGTCCTGCACCCAGCGCATCCGTACGCCGCCGTCCTCCTGGGTGTACTCCCAGAAGATCCGCATGAACTCGAAGGGGCCGGTTTCCACCCGGTAGGCGTGGACGGTCCGCTTCTCCGGGTCAGGGACCCGGCGGGAGACCCAGCTCCACACGTTGCCGTCCTCGTCCGGGTGCATGGTGAGACGGAAGGTGATCTCCCTTCCGTCCTCCTCGAGGACCTCGACCGAGGCGTACTCGCTGAAGAGCTGCGGCCAGGACTTGAGATCGTTGGTCATGTCCCAGACCAGGTCCATCGGCGCGTCGATCACGATGCTGTTGTCGGTGTGTCCCGCCATGGCGGCCTCCTGCCGGTAGTCGGTGTGGCATGCGTCGGTCGGCCGGCGTCCGCCCGTTTCCGGGTCGGCCCGCTGTCCGCCCGGCTCGGGCAGGCCCGTGGTGCCGGCCGGCCCGGTCGCGGTCGGTCCGGTCTCAGTCGGCCCGGCCGAGGACGAGCGCCGCGTTGAAGCCGCCGTGTCCGCGGGCGACGACGAGCGCGGTGCGCAGGTCCTGGTGGCGCGGCTCGCCGAGCACCAGGTCGATCTCGTGTCCGGGGGCCGGTGCGGTGGGGCCCACGGTGTGCGGGATCACCTGGTCGCGCAGGGCGAGCAGCGCGGTGGCGACGTCCAGGGGGGCGCCGCCGCCGTACAGCCGGCCGGTCAGTGTCTTGGGCGCGGTCACGGGGACGCCGCGCGGTCCGAAGATCCCGGCGAGTGCCTCGGCCTCGATGAGGTCGGCCGACGGAACTCCGAGCGCGTCGGCGAACACCACGTCCACGGCGTCCGGTTCGAGGCCGGCGTCGGCGAGCGCCGCCGCGATGGTGCGGCGCAGGGCAGGCGGCCGATCCGAGGCGGCGGTGTCGGGACCGGCGGCGGAGGGAGGCGGAGGGTCGAAGCCCGCCGCGTAGCCGAGGACCCGGCCGTAGACCTTCCGGGCGCCGCGTGCCTCGGCCGACTCGGCGCTCTCGACGATCAGCATCGCGCCGCCCTCACCGGGCAGATAGCCCGAGGCCTCGCTGTCGAAGGGCAGATAGGCGCGGGCCGGGTCCTGCACGGTGGACAGGTTGCCGGTGGACAGCTGCGCGGTGAGCCCGTACGGGCACAGGGAGGCGTCGGTGCCGCCGGTGACGACGAGCCTGGATCCGGTGCGGATCAGCCTTCGTGCCTGGCCGATGGCGTCGAGGCCGCCGGCCTGTTCGGTGCAGATCACTCCGCAGGGGCCGCGCAGTCCGTGCCGGATGGAGACCTGGCCGGTGGTGGCGGCGTAGAACCAGGCGATGGACTGGTAGGCGCCGACCCATTCGGGGTTGTGCTGGTAGAGGTTCTCCATCTCGTGCTGGCCGAACTCGGTTCCGCCGGAGGAGCTCGAGGTCACCACGGCCAGTTCGTACTCGGGCAGTTCGGCCGGGTTGACGTCGGCGTCGTCGATGGCCGCCTCGGCCGCGGACAGGCCCAGATGGGTCCAGCGGTCGGTCTGCTGGATGAGCCGGCTGGGCACCTCCTCCCTGGCGACGAAGCCGGGCACCTCGCCGGCCAGGCGCACCGGGTAGGCGGACGGGTCGAAGCGGCTGATCCGTCCGATCGCCGGCCGGCCGCCGAGCACGGCGGACCAGTGGGCCTCGGCGGTGCGGCCGGTGGGCGCGACGACGCCGAGTCCCGTGATGACGGGGGCCTTTGCTGTGGCTGCGCTCACCGTCAGCTCCTCGTGTATTCGACCGTGCCGGAGCGGGCCAGCAGCATGGCGCTCTGGAATCCGCCGAAGCCGCTGCCGACGCTGAGCACCACGTCCATCCGGTGCTCCCGGGCGGTCAGCGGCACATAGTCCAGATCGCACTCCGGGTCGGAGGTGCGCAGATTGGCGGTGGGCGGTACCACCTGGCGGTCCAGCGCCAGGGCGCAGGCCGCGACCTCGATGGAGCCGATGGCGCCCAGCGAGTGGCCGACCATCGACTTGATCGAGCTGACGGGAACCTTGTACGCGTGGCTGCCGAGCGTGCGTTTGAACGCGGCGGTCTCGTGCCGGTCGTTCTGCTTGGTGCCGGAGCCGTGCGCGTTGATGTAGTCCACGGAGGTGGGGGCGAGGCGGGCCCGGTCCAGGGCCACCTTGATCGCCTCGGCCATCTCGCGCCCGTTGGCCTTGAGGCCGGTCATGTGGAAGGCGTTGCTGCGGCCGGCGAAGCCGACGAGTTCGCCGTAGATGTGCGCGCCGCGGGCCTCGGCGGCCGACTTCTCCTCCAGGACCAGCACGGCGGAGCCCTCGGCGAGGACGAAGCCGTCGCGGTCCTGGTCGAACGGCCGGGAGGCGTGCTCCGGGTCGTCGTTGTTGGGTGAGGTGGCCTTGATCGCGTCGAAGCAGGCCGAGGTGATCGGGGAGAGCGGGGCGTCGGTCGCGCCGGTCAGCACGACGTCGGCGGTGCCTTCCTCGATCAGCTGGGCGCCGTGGCCGATGGAGTCGAGCCCTGAGGTGCAGCCGGTGGAGATCAGGGCGACGGGCCCTTCCGCGCCGACCTCCCAGGCGACCTCGACGGCCAGGGTGCTGGGCACCATGTAGCCGTACAGATGCGGCACTCCGTAGGTGTGGTCCACGAGCCAGTGTTTGCCGGCGTCGCTGAGCAGGACGTACTCCTCCTCGAGGCCCATGGTGCAGCCGACGGCGCTGCCGATGCTGACGCCGATGCGCTCGGGAGGGGTGTTGGCGAAGTCGAGGCCGCTGTCCTCGACGGCCTCCCGCGCGCTGACCACGGCGAACTGGGCGGCGCGGTCCATCCGGCGTATCTGGCGTGCGCCCAGCCCGGCGGCGACGGGGTCGAAGTCGGCCTCGGCCGCCACCTGGGAGCGAAAGGCGCTGGGGTCGAACAGTGTGATCCGGCGGGTAGCGGTGCGTCCCGCGGAGAGCAGGTCCCAGAAGGCCTCCCTGCCGACCCCGCCCGGCGCCACCACACCTATGCCGGTGATGACCGCCCTGCGGCTCACCGTGCACCGCCCACCTGGGGGTTGGACTCCTGGGGCCGCTGCACCTGCTCGGTGTCCACATGCCCGAGTTCGGGCTTGGGCGCGAGCGGTGAGAGATGGAAGGCGCCCTTCGCGGTCTCGGTGCCGGTGTTGACGAGCCGGTGACGTACCCCGATGGGCACGAGCAGCGAATCGCCGGGCCCGAGCGTGATGGGCTGTCCGTCCATCGTCATCTCCAGCTGGCCGGAGACGACATGCAGGAACTCCTCGGAATACGGGTGGTAGTGCTCGGTGACGAAGTCGCCCGGCTCCAGGGTCAGCACACCGCCGAAACCGGAAGTGCACCCCACTGTCCTGGGGCTGAGCGTCGTCCGGATGTCGCCGCCGCGCCGGGTGTTGGCCTCGACGTCGTCAGCGTGCACCCGCACGGTGCGCGTGATCTCGGTGGTCACTGCCCGCCTCCTCAACGACCTGGTCCTTCCAGTGGCCCGAACCGTCGCAGTCGTACCTACAGACCGGCTCGAGGTGGCGTAGGGCCTCGCTTTCGGATCAGGCCGGATCAGTCGGCGGGGCCCGTGGATGTGCCTGCGGAGGGGGCCGGTGTACCGGGCCTCCAGCCGTTGGCGAGCGGGGTGCCGTGCGATGGCCGGGCAGGAGTCCACCCGACCAGGGGAGCAGCCATGCCCTTTGCCGCCATCACGTACGACATCAAGGCCGGCTACGAGAAGGAGATCACCGAGATCTTCACCGGCTTCCGCAGGGTGGGCTCGCCCGTCGTCAAGGACGACGGGGGCGAGGAGAGCGCACGCATCCTGTCCACCGCGGTCTTCATCCGCGACGACACGATGGTCCGCGTCATCGAGTACGAGGGGGATCTGCGCGCCATCGCCCGGCACATGGCGGTGCAGCCGGGTGTGCGCGAGGTCGAGGAGAAGCTCGCCCCCTATCTGACCCGGCCGCGTGCGACGGACACCGTCGAGGGCTTCATCGCCACGTTCGAGCGGTCCCTGCTGACCTGCATGGCACAGATGTCCGTGCGTGACGCGCCTCGCCAGTCCACGAGCTGAGGGAGATTCCGTGCTGAACCGCAGAAGTCTGCTCAAGGCGGGTACGGCGGCCGGTGTGCTGGCCGCCGTACCCGTCGGTCTTGTGCTCGGCGCACCGCCCTGGCGTGCCGCCGCGGCCACCACCCCGTTCACGGTGCCGCTGCGAGTGCCGCGGCCGCTGCGGCCGACGCGGCTGGCCGATTACGACCTGTACCGGCTGACGACGCGGGAAGCCGATGTGGCGATCCTCCCGGGGACGACGTCCCGGGTCCGTACTTTGGGCGGGGCGCTGAGCCCGCTGATCGTGGCCCGGCGCGGGCGGCCTGTGATCATCGAGCAGGCCAATGCGCTCGATGTGCCGTTCGCGATGCATCTGCACGGCGGGCATGTCCCGGCGCATTCGGACGGTCACCCCGACAACGAGGTGGCACCCGGCCGCAGCCGGCTGTTCCACTACCCCAACAACCAGCCCGGGTCGACGATGTGGGTGCACGACCACTCGCACCACGCGCATGCGGAGAACATCTACCGCGGTGCGGCCGTCACCTATGTGCTGAGCGATCCGGCGGAGGAGGCGCTGCCGCTGCCGAAGGGGCAGTACGACGTCACGCTGCAGCTGCGCGATGCGAAGATCGAGGACGACGGCACGCTCGTGTACGACCTGCACGGCTTCCAGGACCGGCCGACGTTCCTGGTGAACGGCTCGCCCAGGCCCTACTTCGAGGTCGCGGCCCGCAAGTACCGCTTCCGTCTGGTCAACACCGCCAACGAGCGGGCTTTCGTGCTGCGGCTCGGCCAGGGCGACGAGTTCACGCACATCGCGACCGACGGGGGTCTGCTGCCGGCCCCGGTGCCGAGCCGGGTCCTGCAGGTGTGGCCGGCCGAACGGCAGGAGATCGTCATCGACTTCTCCCGGTACCCGGTCGGTTCGAAGGTCGTGCTGTCGACGATGATGACGTTTCCCGGGGAGGCGCCGGAGGTGCTGCGCTTCGACGTGGTGCGCACGGCTCCCGATCCCAGCAGCGTGCCGGCGACGCTGCGGCCGGTGGCGGACCTGGGGGCGCCGGCGGTGGAGCGGACGTTCGTCATGTCGTTCGATCCGCGCAGCGGGCAGCATCTGATCAACGGCAAGCCGTTCGACGTGCACCGGGTCGACTTCCGGCCGAAGCTCGGCGTCACGGAGATGTGGACCATCGAGAACAAGGACGTCGACTTCACCATCCCGCACTCGCTGCATCCGCATCTGGAGCACTTCCAGGTCGTCGAGCGCAACGGGAAGCCGGCCGGTCCGAACGAGGCGGGGCTGAAGGACACGGTCACGGTGATGCCGGGTGAGAGTGCCCGGATAAAGATCAAGTTCACGGATCACACCGGCAGGTTCATGTTCCACTGTCATCTGATGGGCCATCTGACGATGGGCATGATGGGTCAGATGGAGATGGTGCGCTGACCGCGTTGCGCGAAGGCACCGCCGCGGGGGGGGGGGGGGCGGGGGGGGGGCCCCCCCCCCCCGGGGGGCCCCCCCCCCCCCCCCCCCCCCCCCCCCCGCCGCGGCGTTGAGCACCAGAGCGATGACGGCGAGCAGGGTGCGCAGCAGATGCCAGCGCCGCCACAGCGGGCGCGGGTCCTGCCAGTCGGCCGGCAGCTCGTGGGGGTTCTCGACGGCCTTCACCCGGCGGTTGATGGGCACATTGCACAGATGCGACACGGCGGAGACGCCGAGCAGCAGCACCGCGGCCGCGGCGAACAGCAGCCGTGCCGTGCCGTCGTCGGCGATGACGGCGAGCACCACGGCCAGCACGGTGGTGGTCAGGACGACGACGGGCATCGTCGGGTCCCAGTTGCGGCCCAGCAGTTTGTGCGCGTACACATAGGTGCCGGTTTCCATGGCGAAGAGCGCGGGCAGCACGCTCAGTGCCACGGCGAACAGCACCCCCGCGGTGACCCCGCTGCCGAGGAGAACAGCTGTCCCCAGCACCTCGGTCATGGCGCTCAGGCTCCGGCCGGGTGGGTGTCGACCGTCAGCTGGGCGATGGAGCGCATCGTGGCGTTGCGGAAGTACGCTGCGAAGCCGGCCGGCGAGGAGGTGTCGCGTTCCTCGGCGAGATACGGCTGGAGTTTCTCCTCCAGGATGTGCACGCCCTTCTGGGTGGCCATATGGCGCCCGATGGCGGCGAAGTCGCCCTCGTAGTGGATGACGCGCACCATCACATCGTCCTTGATGAACACGCCGGTGCCCAGGAGGCGTCCGGCGGCGGCGCCGTCGTCGCCCTGGTAGTCGGGGGTGTCGACGCGGTTGAAGTGGGCGAAGATCTCGGCGATCTCGTCCTCGTGCCCGGGCTTGACCCGGTAGGTGATCGCTGCGTACGGCATCAGATTCCTCCATCGACGGTGATCGTGGCACCGGAGACATAGCGGGACGCGTCGCCCGCCAGGAAGAGCACGGCTCCGGCGACGTCCTCGGGCCGGCCGAGACGGCCGAGGGCGGTCATCGCGGCGATCCGCTCGCGCAGTTGGGGCGGGAGATCGCCGCCGGTCTCGGGCTCCGTGACACCCGGGGCGACTGTGTTGACACGGATGCCTCGCGGGCCGAGCTCTTTGCACAGCGCCCGTCCGAAGCCGACGAGTGCCGCCTTGGACGCCGAGTAGTGGGCGCTGAACGGGCGGCCGCGCAAGGCGACCGACGAGCCGATGTTGACGACGGACCCGCCGTCGGCCATCAGCTCGAGCACGGCCTGGGTGACGAGATAGGCAGAGGTCACGTTGTGGTCGAACAGCCGCTGCCACTCGGCCATGTCCAGATCGCCGAACTTGACGTGGCCGTCGACACCGACGTTGTTCACCAGCACCTCGAGACCGCCGAGCCTCTCCTGGCAGGCCTCGGCGAGCACGCGGGCGCCCTCGGGGGTGGTGACGTCGGCGCGTACGGTCAGATGGCCCTCTCCCAGTGCGTGCAGTTCGCGGGCGAGGGATGCGGCTGCATCGCCGTCCTTGCTGTGGCCGGCCACCACCGTCGCGCCGGCCCGGGCGAAGGCCAGCGCCGCGGCCCGTCCGATGCCGCGGGTGCCCCCGGTGACGAGCACCCGCTTGCCGGCCAGGCCCGAGGCGACGGCGTCCTCGGTGCTCATGGCGTCTCGGGCAGACTGGCGTTGATCATCTTGAGCAGCAGGCGCGGTGTCTCGGCCTCGACCACCGCGTCGTCGGACAGCTCGACGCCGCGCTCCCGCTTGATGACACCGGTGACCTGGAGCAACGCCAGGGAGTCATAGCCGAGATCGATGAACGCGACGTCCAGGACCGCATCGCTGTCGAGGTCGATGCCCTCGGATTCGCCGGCGCATTCGCGGAGCTTGTCGGCAAGCTCCGTCAGGGTGTACTCGCTCACTGGATCCGCCCTCCGTCTTTGGTCCAGATGTAAAAGGGCTGCGCCATGGCGTCCTTGGGCTCGCGCCAGTTGGGGTCGTACGGCGAGACGCACTCGGCCAGGCGGGTGTTGATGTCGTCGTACAGGGGGTGGCTGCGGGCCTGGTACAGGCGGGGGCTGATGTCCTCGTCGGCCTCGACGAGGTGGAAGTAGAGATCGTGGAAGGTGAACAGCGACCGCCTCGTCACACCGATCATGTGGGGCAGCTCGCTCGAGTCGGACTCCTCGAAGATCTTGGCGATGTCGCCGGCCTTGCCCGGCTCCATCCGAGCCACTATGAGCGTCCGGTGTGCCACCGTCGGCCTCCTTCGTGGAATGTGCTGGACAGCCCGGTGATTGGCGGGCTTTCGAGCACCGTGGCAGGAACCGCTGGAGCGCCGCTCGATCCGACGTCCACCGTGTCCGTGCGGCAGTGCTCCGGTGCTTCATCGGGTGCGGGGCCCGTCCCGGTGTCCTCGGAGGGCGACGCTCACCGCAGTGGACCGGTGATGACGGACCGGCGCAGCCCCGCCTCCGCTGACAGCAGCAGGGGCCGGCCGATCAGCCTCCCTTCACGCCGGATGCTGCTGGCGTGCACCCCGTAGCCGCCGAAGGGCTGGTTGCCGTTCTCCGCGTCCAGAGCGGTGGCGTTGCGGATGATCACGCCGGTCCCGAGGGTCTCGCCGGTCAGCCGGGGCTCGCCGAGTACACAGACGTACATTCCGCGTTCGAGCTCCTCGGGGCTGCGGGCCCACTCGCGCAGCATCTCCGGAGCCTCGTACGGCACGATGCAGAAGGCCGGTGAGAACAGTTCGGGCGGGTGGAAGCCTGCGCCCTCGGGGAGGACCAGCAGCGACGGCTCGACCAGTCGCCGGTCCACGTCCACCTCGCCGCCGCTGACGACATGGTCGGCGTTCTCGGCCAGGAACGCGGCGGCGCCTTCGGCCGCGTCCTCGTGGACCAGCGGGGTCAGCACGGTGTCGGGCCAGCTGCGCGCGCCGACGGTGAGGACGGACAGCTCGGCGCGCAGCTGCTCGACAACGGCGTCGAGGCGCAGCCGGTGGACGAAGATGATGTCGGGACACAGGCGGTCCTGGCCGGAGTTGTAGAGCCGGGCGCGCAGGATGGCCCGGCAGGCGGCAGTCGGGTCGGTGCGGGGGCCGATGACGAGCGGGTTGGGGCCGGACCCCATGACGAGGAACAGCGGCCGGTCGCCGACGGCGTTCATCACGCCGTACGCGTGGGACGGCCGGCCGGTGAAGACGACCGCGTCGGAGTCGGAGCACACCGGTGTGAACTGCCGCTGTGAGACATCGACCATCTTGATCCGCCGGGCGATGTCCGGGTCGATCCGCCTGCTGATCTGCTTGTGCACGGCGTACGCGGTGTCCCGGACGCGCGACGAGGGCCGGATGATCACCTCGTCGCAGTAGAGCGCGGGGATCAGTGCGAACAGGGCATACGAGTAAAGGACGTTGTTCGACGGCAGGAAGACGCAGAGCCGGGACAGCTGGGGCGGGCAGTTGCGCGCCATTTCCCAGGGTGCCCCGGTCAAGGCACCGACCGAGCGCAGCAGTTCGTCGCGCGCGCTGCTGTAGGTGGCGATGCGGGTCAGTGCGGCCAGCAGCTCGTCGCGGCCGCTCAGCAGGGCCGTCGCCGATCGCATCGCCCGCTCGTGGGCGGCTTCGAGGTTGGGCCAGGTACGGGTGAACGACTCCAGGACAGGTATGGACGGATGGCTCATCGAGCTGTCTCCTCGCGGCACGGGGAAAGTCGGCGGGGCGGTGCGGGGCGGGGAACCGATGGCAGGCGGACGGCCTCCAGCCGCTCTCGAGACCGTCCGACTAGCTTTCCTGCGGCCCTCAATGGAAATACCAGCGCCCTCGACTACCGCTCGTGCCGTCCAGGACCGTGAGCGGCTCCAGTTGTTCTCGAGAGCGCACGGCTAGTGTTCAGCGGCTGTGCGCATCGTTCGACAGGAGCGCCTCCATGCGTGGGTCACAGGCGGTGGGCGCCGCCGTGTTCCACGCCGGGGGGCGGAGCCCTCTGTTCGCCGTCGGCCGTCTCGGCATCGCCGGCCGTGCATCCTGCCCCGCGTGCCGGAGCCGTCGGCGCCGGTGGAGCCAGAGGTTCCCAGCACCCGCTCCGCGCCGCGGGGGACGGGCGGTTTCGGCACGTGCAGGGCCCGCTGTTGCTCCGTGTCGGACGCGATCCGCGTGTGCCGCCCCGCAGTTCGCGGTTCCTCACTGCCATGTCCGGTACGTCCGGGCACTGCGCCGCTCGTGGTCGTGAGCCACTGCCGTCCAACGGGCCGCCACCACGTCTGCAGAGTCAGGAGTCAGCCGGAGATGAACCTCACCCGGACAGCCCAACAGACTGGTCGCCCCTCCTTGCGGCAGGGACGGCGGCCGTGACGGGGGCGGGCGCGCCCGCACGGCCGGCCCGTGCGGTGGACCCGTGGTTCCTCGAGGAGGGACGGAGCGAGCCTTCGGCCCTGCGCACCGCGACAGCGGCCGAGGTCGGTGATCTGCTGCGCCTGGAGCTCGCGGGACTCGATGTGTCCCTGCCGGGACCGTGGCGACCCGCGCAGCCGTTCGTGCTGCCGCGGCAGTCCTACGACGAGCTGTTCGACATCGCCCGTACGCTGCTCGCCCTGGTGCGCCGCGCGGTTCTGGCGCTCGGCGGCGGCTGGCCCGCCCGTGCGGAGGCGCTGGGCGCGGAGTTCGCCGACTATCCGCTGCTGTCGGGCCAGGACAACACCGAGACGGCGTTCTGCGCGATGATGGCCCGCCCGGACTTGGTGATCGGCGAAGGCGGGCCGCAGCTACTGGGGTTCGACGTCAGCGGCACGTTCGACGGGCCGAACGCGGCGCACGGTCTTGCCGCCGTGTGGGAGCGCACCCATCCCGGTTTGTTCTTCGGGCACGATCCGCTCGCCACCCGGGTACGGGCCTTCGAGGACGTGTGCGCGAGCCGCCGTCTGCCCCGGGCGGTCGCCGTCATCGGCAGTCCCGGCGATCCGCGGGACGAAGCCGGCACCCGGTGGAAGGAGGGGGACCTGGAGCAGTTCCGCCGCCGGGGGTTCACCGCCGACTTCCTCGAGCCGGACGAGCTCCCCGAGGCGCTGGGCCGGCCCGGCCGGCTGCGCTATCCGCTGGGGCTGCGCAACTTCTCCCCCGCCGACTGGGACGAGCGGGGCCTGAGTCTGCGGCCGGTGTACGACGCACAGCGTGCGGGACTGCTGCTGCTTCCGCCGCAGAGCAGCGGCCTGCTCGCCAACAGGAAGGCTCTCGCGCTCGTCTCCGAAGGCCGCCCCTGGATGACGCGCGCCGAACGACGTCTCGCCGACCGGCATCTGCCCTGGACCCGCATCACGTTGCCGGGCCGGACGGACTGGCGCGGCACGGAGCACGAGCTGGACGTGCTGCTGCGCACCCACCGGGAGCGGTTCGTCCTCAAGAAGGCCATCGGGACGACGGGAGGCGAAGCCCTCGTCGGTCGGCACACCGACCCCACGGACTGGCAGCACGCTGTCACCGCTGCCCTCACCAGCGGCGACAGCGTTGTCCAGGAGTACGTGGAGCCCGCCCTGTGCCCCATCGAACTCACCGACGGCACCGGCACCCGTAGCGCACTGGTCGCCCCCGTACTGTCCCCGATGCTCTTCGGCGACCGCCCCGGCGGCTGCTGGGCACGTTTCGTGCCCGGCAGCGAGACGTCCGACGACGTCTCCCGGGGGGTCATAGGCGTCGGCGCGGGCGCCTGCGAGAACGCGGTGCTCACCTGGGCGGACCCGGTGGCGTGACCGAGCGGGCGGCCCGGTGACCGGATGTCGCCCATTCCGGGCTTGGCGGCCAAGGTGGCGTCGAATCCGTGGTCGGCGATCACGGCTGTCCTCGTCTTCGGACGACGGAATGCGGATGTGCGGTCCTGGATCGGGAGTCAGATTCCTGCTCCGCGGGAATCCATTGATCCCATTCATCGCTGTGACCTGCGAAAACGATCGAGCAATACTCGCGGACTCTTGCACGATCCTCTCCCATGCGGGAGCCGGCGACACCGGCTGTGTGCTGCAATTGAGGCATGCACCTCGATGAGCTCCGCACCTTGCTGGCCCGGCACGCGCGGCCCGACTGGACCACCGCCATCGACGGTGTGCTCATCTCGAAAGTCGAACGGTCGGACCCGCCGTCGCCGTCGATGTCCGGCACGGTGCTGGCGGTCGTCGCCCAGGGCACGAAACGCCTCGCGCTGGGCGAGCGGGTCTACGAGTACCGCGCAGGGCAGTACCTCGTCGCGTCGGTCGACCTGCCGGTCACCGGCCACTTCACCGACGCCGGCCCGGAGAACCCGGCCCTGGGGTTCGGGCTCACGCTGGAACCGTCCGCTGTCGCCGAGCTGCTGCTGCAGGCCGGGCCGGGAGAAGCCCCCCGCGCCAGCGGGAGCGCGCTGCCGGGCATCGCCGTCAGCGACGCTCCGGATCCGCTGCTCGACGCCGTGGTCCGGCTGCTGCGCCTGCTCGATGAGCCCCGCGACCGGACGGTGCTCGCCCCGCTGGTCAAACGCGAGATCCTGTGGCGGCTGATCACCGGCGAGCAGGGCGGCATCGTGCGCCAGCTCGGCCTCGCCGACAGCAGCCTCAGCCACATCGCGCGGGCGGTGCGGTGGATCCGCGAGCACTACGCGCAGCCGTTCCGGGTCGAGGACGTGGCGCAGCTGTCCGGCATGAGCGTCTCCGCCTTCTACCGCAACTTCCAGGCGGTGACCGCGATGAGCCCCATCCAGTTCCAGAAGCAGATCCGGCTGCAGGAGGCCCGACTGCTGCTGGCCACCCATCTCAACGACATCACCGGTGTCGGTCAGCGTGTCGGCTACGACAGCCCCTCCCAGTTCAGCCGGGAATACCGCCGCCAGTTCGGCGCGCCACCCAGCCAGGACGCCGCCCGCCTGCACCGCTCGGTGCGCACCGCCGCGGCCGTCCTGCCCTAGCAGGTCGCAACAGCCCGCCGGCGAGGCAGTGCCCGGCACGGTACGCGTGCACGCGCTCGCCCAGGACGAGACGCTGGCCCTTCGCGCGATCAGCGCCATGACCCTTGCGGTCCTCGACGCCGACGGAACTCGTCCACGAGCTTGACTTGAACGAGGCACCCGGGGAGCGCGCAAGGCCAGCGCCGCCAATCCTCCATAGAGCAGGATTGTGCAAGACAGAGAGAGGATCATTCTTTTATCTGTGCAGTTCAGAGTGCTTCCATGAATGAGTCACATTCCCTCATGGAGCTTCAGATCTCCACTAATGCACAGGAGGCACATCATGAAGGTCGCCATCGTCACCGGCGCCAGCTCCGGTATCGGGCAGAGCGCAGCCGTACAGATCGCACAGCGGGGCGTGGGAGTCATCCTGACCTACAGTGCCAATCGGCAAGGCGCCCTGGACACGGTCGCGGCGATCGAGAAAGAGGGGGGCACGGCCGTCGCGCTGCCACTGGACGTCGGCCGGAGCGGCGACTTCCCGGCCTTTCGCGATTCCGTCGTCGACGCGCTTCGTGACACCTGGCAGCGCGACACCTTCGACTACCTGGTCAACAACGCCGGTTTCGGACAGATGTCGATGTTCGAGGACACGACCGAGGAACTGTTCGACAAGCTCATGCGGGTCCTGCTCAAGGGGCCGTACTTCCTGACGCAGAAGCTGCTGCCCCTGATGGCGGATGGTGGGGCCATCGTCAACACGACCAGCAACTCCGCGCTGGTTTCCGGTATGGAGGAGGGCTACTCGGCCTACGCGTCGATGAAGGGCGGTCTGATCGTGCTGACCCGCTACATGGCCAAGGAGTTCAGCAAGCGGGGCATCCGCGTCAACGCCGTCGCACCGGGTGCGACCCGCACCCGGATCTCCGACAACGCATTCGAGCGGTTCCCCGAGGTCATCCCGGCGATCGCGGCGAAGACCGCGCTCGGCCGGGTCGGGGAACCCGACGACATCGGCATGGTGATCGCCACGCTCCTGTCCGAAGAGAGCCGCTGGATCACCGCGCAGAACATCGAGGCAGCCGGCGGCTACGGCCTCTAGCACCGGAAGACCCGTCACCCCACCCCAGCGCCGGGGCGCCCCCGCCGCGCGGGTACACCGACGCGCGGGCGGGGCGCGTCAGCGCAGTCGTAACGACCGTTCCACACCCGCGCCCGCACCCACTCCCGCGCGGGCCGGGATGGGCTGGATCTCCAGCTCGGACGCGGACTCCAGCATCGCGCGCTGCAGATGCTGCAGCCGCGGCGAGGGGTCGAGACCCAGTTCCTGCGAGAGCACGCTGCGCAGCCGCTGGTACACCTCGAGGGCGTTGCCCCGGCGCCCGGACCGGTACAGCGCCAGCATCAGCTGGCCCTGAGTGTCCTCGTGCATCGGGTGCTGCGCGGCGAGTCCGGACAGTTCGCCCACCAGCTCGTGGTGGCGGCCGAGCCGCAGATCGGCCTCGATGCGCTGGTTGAGGATGCTGAGGCGGGACTCCTCGAGCCGGGTCGCCTCGATCTCCAGCAGGGGTCCGCACTGGACGTCGACGAGCGCGGGCCCCCGCCACAGTGCGAGGGCTCTGCGGAAGGAGTCCGATGCGAGGGTGCAGTTGCCGCTCTCCAGGGCGCGGTGTCCGGAGCCGGCGAGGCGTTCGTACTCGCAGACGTCGACCACCCCGCCCTGGGTGTCGAGGAGGTACCCGCCGGACTCGGTGACCAGGATGCTCTTGGCCCCGTTGGGCAACTCGGGCCTGCGGTCGGCGCCGAGAGCCGTGGCGATGAGGTTGCGCAGCTGAAGTATGTAGGTCTGCAGGGTGGTCTGGACGCTGCGCGGCGGTGCTTCGCCCCACAGCTCCTCCACCAGTGAGCCCACCGAGACCACTTGGTCCGGGTGCATGGCGAGCAGGGCGAGGACCTTGCGTGGTTTGACTGCAGTGGGGACGACAGAAACCCCCGACTGGACGACCCGGCAGGGCCCCAGCACGCTGATGTCCATATCCGCTACTCCCTTCGAGACGTTCAGGCTCTGGCGATGGGACGGGGTGTGGCGACGCGCCGCAGTTGTGCCGCGAGCAGGGTGGGCAGTTCCGCGTCACGGACGAAGAAGTGACCGCCGGGGACAGTGCGCAACTCGAAGCCGGCACTGGTGTACCGGCTCCAGCCGCCGACGGCCTGGACGGTTGCGACCTTGTCCTCGGTTCCGGCGAAGGCCTGCAGCGGGACGGGCATCGGATCGCCCGGCTGTGCGCGCAGGCTCCGCGCCAGCCGCAGGTCGTCACGCATGGTGGAGAGCAGGATTCCCAGCCACTTGGGCCGCTCGAAGAGATACGACGGCAGGGTGCCGTACTTGGCGAGCGCTGTGAGCAGTTGGTCGTCGGGCAGGTCGGCCTGCTCGACGAGCGGGGCGGGCAGATGGGGCGGTGCGCAGGCGCCGACGCCGACGAATCGGGGCGGCCGGTGCCCGGCGCGTGCGCGGTGCAGGGCGAACCGGTAGGCGACCAGCGCGCCGAGGCTGTGCCCGTAGAAGGCGTGCGGGATGTCGAGCAACGGGCCCAGATGAGCGTCGAGTTCGGCGATGAGCTCGACCGCGTCGGTGATCCGCGGCTCGCGCAGTCGCGTCTCCCGCCCCGGCAGCCGTACCGGAAGCACCTGTATCTCCGACGGGAAGCGGGGTCTCCAGCGCGCGAACGTGAGGGCGCCGGCGCCCGCGTGATGGAAGCACAACAGCCTGAGCGCGGGCTCGGGCAACCCCGGAACGCCGGGCGACACCGCGAGATACTGGTTCACGCCCCCTCCTCACACCGCACGGTTCTGGACTACGCGGGCCCCGATCCTCACGACCACCGCTGGAAGGCCGCTCGACCGGAGCTGGAGCGAGATGGAGCGGATGAGCTGGGACGACGTCAGCCCGTGAGTACGCCGTCCACGCCGTCCGGTCGCCCGCTGCCGCTCCACGCGTCAATGGCTTCCTCGCCCCGGAGGATGGCCCGGTGAAGCCGCTGGGTCCGGGGAGAGGGTTCAAGTCCCAGCTCCTCGACCAGGGTTTCGCGAAGTCGCTTGTAGGCGATCAGTGCGTCGGACGACCGCCCGTCGGCGCAGTAGGCGAGCATCTGCAGGGAGCGCAGCCCCTCGTGCAGCGGGTGGCGTTCGCACAGCGCGCACAGTTCCGCGATCACCTCGCGGTGCCGGCCGAGCCGCAGGTCCGCGCAGATGCGCCGCTCCAGTGCGCCGAGCCTGCTCTCCTCGAGGCGCGTCACCTCGATACCGAGGTGACGTCCGTGCGGTACGTCGGCGAGCGCGGGCCCGCGCCACAGCCCGAGGGCCGCGGTGAGGTTCCCCGATGCCTGGGCCATGTCGCCGAGTTCGAACGCGGTGTGTCCGGCAGCCGCGAGGCGGTCGAACTCGAGCGCGTCGACATCGGCCGGCTCCACGTCCAGCAGATAGCCGCCGTGCCGGGTCACCAGCACGTTCTTGTCCCACACTCCGGTGATGCCGGGGATCGCGGAGCGCAGTCTGCGGCGCAGCTGCAGGATGTACGTCTGCAGCGTGGTGGGTGCGCTGCGCGGCGGGCCGGCGCCCCAGAGCTCTTCCATCAGGACCGGGACGGGCACGATGTGCTGCGCGTTGAGCGCCAGCAGCGCCAGGATCTGCCGTGGTTTGGAGGCGCTGGGAAGTACGCCGACTCCCGCGGCCTCGCCGCGCAGAGTTCCCAGGACCTCCACGCGCACTCTGCGCCCCCTGTTCGGCATGTCCTTGATACCTCACCCCGTAGAACCGCTTCTCGTCGGTGAGAAGCCGGTCCAGGCAGGCTGCCATGCAGGACATCCGTGAGAACAGTGAGGAGTTCATGACCCTGATATGGAGATCACCTGGAACGGGCCTATGACATCTTCACATCCAGGGAGGTGATGCCCCCACTGTTCGATTCCAGTCACGCGACACAAACTGCTCTCGTATGCGCAGCCGAACATCCGCACAGGCCACCGCCTTTCCCGGCACCGTTCAGATGACGATGGGAGCACGAAGATGTCTGGTTACGCGTCCAGCGGAACCGCAGTTCAAGAGGTCTGCACGAGCTCTGTGGAGCATGACTGGCGATTCGCGGAACTCGTCGCGCGAAGCTATCTGCAGCCCGAACTCGCCCTGCGTTACGCGCTGGAGCCCCGCAATGTTCTCGCCGAATTCGGCATTCCGGTCGCGCCCGGGAGCGTGATCCCCGCACTGCCGGCGGACACCGACACAGAAGTGACGATCACCAATCTCAGCACGGCGGACGTGGGCGACGGTTTTACCGTTCACGGAGTGCAGCCCTGCTTCTGCACGACCCGCCAGGATCTCGTTCCCGCGCCCGCCGCGCAGGGCGCCGGCGCCGGGCGCGTGTGAGCGACCTGTGGAGTCCCTGGGGCAGCGGATCGGATTCAGACGGCACCTCACCACGGCCGTAGTGCCGGGTGAGGCGACCTATCTGGTGTCCGAGCAGGGTGTGACCGCGATCGAGGGCGAGGCCGTTGCGGTCCTTGCGCCCTTACTGGACGGCAGCAGGGACGTGGCCGCACTCGTGCGGGACACCCGAGGCGTGCTGTCGCCGCGAGAACTCGGCATTCTCCTGGGGAAGCTGAAGCAGGCGAATCTGATCACCGGCAGCTCGTCACCGCCCGAGGCCGACCCGATCGACCGGGACGCCACGGCGTTCTGGGAGGCGGGAGGTCTCGACGCGGCGCGTGCGAGATCGGCGCTGTCCGAGGGCGTGGTCCGTCTCGTGGACCTCAGCGCGCTCGGCGGGCCGGCCGCCCGGGACGCCCTTCACACCGCCGGGGTTGCGATCAGCGACCCCGGCGGTGGTGATCCGACGAGTCTGACGGTCGTCCTGTGCGACGACTATCTTCTGCCTCAGCTCCAGGACATCGACGCACAACAGCGCCGCAGCGGACGGCCCTGGATGCTGGCCAAGGCGCATGGTGTGGAAGCGTGGATCGGTCCGGTGTTCCAGCCGGGCACGGGGCCCTGCTGGCACTGCATGGCCCACCGGCTGAGCCTTCACCGTCAGCCGGAGCAGCATGTCGGTCAGGCACTGGGGTTGTCCGCGCCGCCCGCGCCGCCGCGCGCCTCGATCACCGCGAGCCGCTCGCTGGCGTTCCAGATGATCGCCATCGAGGCGGCAAAGTGGATCGCCGGATACCGCGGGGCGCACCAATCGGCCGTACGTGTGCTGGACACTCTGGAGCTCGGCATCCGTTCGCATCGGGTCGCCAGGCGACCGCAGTGCCCGCAGTGCGGAGACCCCTGGCTTGTCGGCACCCAGGTGGAGCAGCCGATCACACTCACCTCCCGACCCAAGAAGTCACTGAGCGGCAGCGGCCATCGTGCGCTGACGTCGGAGCAGGTGCTGGAACGCTACGAGCATCTGGTGGGCCGGGTCACCGGTGTGGTCACGGGGCTGCAGCGGGCGCCCGGCGGTCCCGAGTTCCTCAACTCGTTCCACTCGGGGCCGAATCCGGCGCTGGACAACGGTTCGCTGGCCGCGTTCCGTACGGGGCTGCGGTGCCAGAGCGGCGGCAAGGGTGTCACCGCGCTGGATGCCAAGGTCGGCGCGCTGTGTGAGGCGGTGGAGCGTTACTCCGCAACCCTGCACGGCGACGAACCGCGGATCCGGGCGAGCCTCGCCGAGCTGGGCGACCGGGCGATCCACCCCAACGCGTGCCAGCTCTACCACGAGCGCCAGTACACGGACCGCATGCGGTGGAACGCCGTTCAGCCCCCGTTCCAGTACGTCTGCGACCCGTTCGACGAACACCGCGCGATCGACTGGACGCCCGTCTGGTCGATCACCTGGGGCAGGCACCGGCTGCTGCCGACGCGGATGCTGTACTTCTCCGCCCCGCCGGCGAAGGGACCGTGCTTCGCCCTCGCCGACTCCAACGGCAACGCCGCGGGAAGCAGTCTCGAGGACGCCATCCTGCAGGGCTTCTTCGAGCTCGTCGAACGCGACGCGGTGGCGCTGTGGTGGTACAACCGGACCGCTCAGCCCGCGGTCGACGTCGACTCGTTCCCCGATCCGTGGATCGACGAGATGCGGGCCCAGTACGCCGCGCTCAAACGCGAGTTCTGGGTCGTGGACCTCACCTCCGACCTCGGCATTCCGGCGATGGTGGCGCTCTCCCGGCGGACCGACAAGCCGCAGGAGGACATCATGTTCGGCTTCGGCTGCCACTTCGATCCCGCGATCGCCCTGCGCAGGTCGCTCACCGAGATGAACCAGCTGCTGCCCGCGGTGTTGGAGAGCGCACCCGCGGGCGATCCCGTCCTCACCGACTGGTGCGAGCGCCGTACTGTCGCCAACCAGCCCTATCTGATGCCCGATCCGACCGTCCCCGCCAAACACCGCAACGACTACCGCTACACCCTGCGACCCGACCTGCTCGACGACATCCACGCCGCTGAACGGCTTTTGCGTGCGCGCGGTATGGAGCTGCTGGTCCTCGACCAGACCAGACCGGATCTCGGATTGCCCGCAGTGAAGGTGATCGTGCCCGGGATGCGGCACTTCTGGGCCAGGTTCGGCGAAGGACGGCTCTATGACGTACCGGTGAGTCTCGGCCGCCGCAGTGTCCCTGTCCCCTACGAGGAACTCAACCCGATACCACTGTTCGTCTAGTGTTTGTCCACTAATGACAGTGGCGTCCCCGAGGTGCTGCCCTAGGATCGAGCCACGCTTAGCAGCAGTGCATCGGGGGGTCACATGGCTGATGTGGAACGCTTCCAGGAAACACCGCACTTGCTCGGCCCGGACCACCGTGAACCACTGATCGCCCAGGGGGGCACGGGCGATGCCGGGCTCGCACCCCGGATCGCCCTCGCCATTCTGCTCGTGGCACTGGGCAGTGTGCTCGCCGCCGCGGCGCTCCATCTCATGGCAGTGCAGCAGAACTTGCTGCAGCTCGCCGTCGGCGCGGCGGCCCTCGTGGGTATGTTCACCTCACAGATCATGCTGTCCGCGCCCCGGCGGGTGCCGCTGGAGCGCGGACGGCAGTACGCGATCCTGGCCGTCCAGGTGGGGCTGACCTACCCGCCGATCCTGCTGCTGGGGACCGCGTGGGTGGGACTGACCGGCTTTCTGGCCGGATCGCTGCTCCTGACGCTGCGCACGCCCTGGTCGTGGATATCGGCGGCACTGGCGGCACTCAGCACCATGGCCCTGACC
This sequence comes from Streptomyces sp. NPDC002889, assembly GCF_042888425.1. NCBI lineage: Bacteria > Bacillati > Actinomycetota > Actinomycetes > Kitasatosporales > Streptomycetaceae > Streptomyces > Streptomyces sp. NPDC002889. Next base: position 277,272 of record NZ_JBIAPT010000009.1, on the reverse strand, counting down.
ACGGCCTGGACCGGCAAGGCCCTGCTCGACGTCGCCTATGTCGGCGTCTCCACCGTGATGATCGCCAGTGTGGTCTACGGCCTGACGGCGCTCACCGACATGGTCCTGCGGCTGCGCAGCGCCCAGCAGGAGATCGCCCGGCTCGCCGTGGAGCAGGAACGGCTGCGCTTCGCCCGTGATCTGCACGATCTGCTCGGATACAGCCTCTCGGCGATCACCCTGCGCAGCGAGCTGACCCTGCGGCTGGTCGACCAGCACCCCGCCCGGGCGCGCGAGGAGCTCTCGACGGTGCTCGACATCTCGCGCCAGGCGCTCGCCGACACCCGGCAGGTGGCCCGCAGCTACCGGCACATGTCGTTCGCCACCGAAATGGCCTCGGCCTGCTCGGTGTTCGGCGCCGTGGGTATCGACGCCGAGGTCGACTGCGCGCTGAGCGAAGTGCCCGACGCGGTCGGCACCGTACTGGCGACCGTGCTGCGGGAGGGGATCACCAATGTGCTCCGGCACAGCAGCGTGCAGCGCTGCAGTATCTCCGCCCGGGAGAGCAACGAGGGCACGGTGGTTCTCACGGTCGTCAATGACGGGGTGGGCGACGGCGTCGATGCCGACGGGCCTTCCTCCCATGACGGCAGCGGCATCGGGAATCTGTCCACCCGGGTCTGTGCGATCGGCGGCAGACTCACCGCGGGTGTGCACGAGGACGGCTGCTTCCATCTGAGGGCGGAGGTCCCGCTGGACTGCCGCGACAGCCGGTGGATGCTCAGGCCGCCGCGCGTCACGGTGGATGCGCAGGGGGTGGATGCGCCGCGCAGCGTCGTGTGATCCGGCCGGGGAAACGTCACGGCAGCGCGGTCACAGCCAGCCCTGCTCCCGGGCGATCCGGATGGCGTCCACCCGGTTGCGTGCGCCGAGTTTGGTGACGACCGTCGTCAGATAGTTCCGTACGGTACCCACCGTCAGATACAGCCGTCCCGCGATGTCGGGGGCCTCGGCGCCGTCCGCGGCCATCCGCAGCACTTCCGTCTCCCTGGCGGTGAGCGGATTGTCCCGTGCCGCCCAGGCATCCAGGGCGAGTTGGGGGTCGATGACCCGCTCCCCCGCGGACACCCGTCTTATCGCGTCGGCGAGCTGGTTCGGCGGCGCGTCCTTGAGGATGAAACCCGAGACCTGTGCCTCCAGCGCCCGGCGCAGATTGCCGGGGCGGCCGAGACCGGTGAGAATCAGGGTGCGGCAGGACGGCTTCTTGGCATGTACCTCCGCCGCGGCGGCCAGTCCGTCGATACCCGGAAGGTCGATGTCGAGCACGGCCACATGCGGCTCGAACTGCAGCACTGCGGGCAGGATGTCCCGTCCGCGGCCGACCTCGGCGACTATCCGGATGTCCGGTTCGAGGTTGAGCAGGGCCACTAACGCACCCCGCACCATGTGCATGTCCTCGGCAAGAACGACCTTGATCACGTTCAAGGGCTCACACAGCACTCGGCCTCCCCCAACCCCGCCGTCAGCGATGCCCGACAATACATCTCCGAGTCGCTCTGAACACCCGCTCGAGCACATCCCGAGCAGCGGGTATGACCGTGTGGTCATGCCTCACCACTCCTCCGTGCGCAGTTATCCGCCCGTTCGCCGTTCGGCGACCGATCTGCCCGAGGAGTACGCGCGGTTGCGCGCCGATGCTCCGGTGGCGGAGGTCGTGATGCCCAGTGGCGACCGCGCGTACCTCATGAGCCGGTACGACGATGTGCGTACGGTGCTCTCCGACGCCCGGTGCAGCCGCGCGGCGACGGTGCTGCCCGAGTCCCCGAAGCTGACGGCCGTGCCGTTCGACGCGGGCGGCCTGTTCACGATGGACCCGCCGGAACACACCCGGCTGCGCTCGCTCGTCGCGGGCGCGTTCACCGCCCGCCGGGTGGAGCTGATGCGCCCGCGGATCCAGGAGCTGGCCGAGGAACTGCTCGGGCGGATGGCTGAGCGCGGCGGACCGGCCGACTTCAACGAGGCCTTCGCCTTTCCGTTTCCGGTCGCCGTGATCTGCGAGCTGCTGGGGGTGCCGTTCGCCGACCGGGAGATGTTCCGCGGCTGGTCGGACGTGATCCTCTCGCTCACCGCGCACACGCCGCAGGAGATGCTGGAGCACAAGCTGGCACTCGGCGGCTATCTGCAGGGGCTGGTGGCCGAGAAACGGCGGGCGCCGGGCGACGATCTGCTGAGCGAGCTCGTAGAGGTTCGTGACGAGAAGGGCCCACTGACCGAGCACGAGCTGATCACCATGGCGATGACGCTGCTGATCGCCGGCCATGAGACGACGGTGGGCGTGCTGGGCACCTCGGTGTTCACGCTGCTGCGGCACGACGGCGGGCTGGGCCTGGTGCCCTCCGACCAGGAGGCCCTGACCGCTGTCGTCGAGGAGCTGCTGCGGGTCAATCCGATCGGGGACGGCGGCCCTCTGCGGGTCACGACGGCCGACATCGAGCTGGCGGGCACGAAGGTCCCGGCGGGCAGCGCGGTGATCGGCGCGATCTGCTCGGCCAACCGGGACGCGTCCCGCTTCCCGGAGCCGGACCGCTTCACCCCGTCGCGGCGCGGCACGCCGCATCTGGCGTTCGGTCACGGGCCGCACTACTGCCTGGGCGCCCCGCTGGCCCGTGCGGAGCTGCAGATCGCCCTCGCGGCACTGGCCCGCCGCTTCCCGTCGCTGCGACTCGAGGTACCGGTGGAGGACGTGAAGATGCACACGGGGCTGCTGGTCAACAGGCTGGAGTCGCTGCCGGTGGGATGGGACTGAGATCCGGACCCTTGGAATCGGACCCTCTCCCGATCGGTACCGGCCGCCGTTACACCGCCACAATCCCCCTCATTCCCTGGCCAGTTCCCTGAACGGTGTCCTAGGGTGCTGGCGCGGGCTGTGCAGTCGCAACGGGGAGGGGTTCCGGCATGGACACTGGCACGGGGGCCGCGCTCGAGGAGCGAATTGCCCTGCAACGGGCGGGAGTCGGTGACCCACGGTCACTGGTAGGGGAGTTGAGACGCGCCCTGGTGCTTGTGCCTATCGATGCCGGTGGGTTGTGGACCGCTGAACTCGGCGGGGTGCGCTGGATCTGCGGGTTCACAAGCGAGGATGCGCTGGTCCGGTTCGCGCGGGCGCGGGACACCGGCGACGGGTCGTCCACCGGCCGGTCGTGGGAATACGCCGCGCTGCGCGGGGCACGGCTGCTCGACGAGATCGTCCCGGCGATGGACGAGCCCGCAGGGGTCGCCATCAATGTCGCCGATCCGGACGGGGCGATGCTGTTCCCGCCGGTGGTGGGCATCGTGCCCGAAGCGGTCGCCGTCGATGCCGGCGAACCGCGAGGGAGGCGGGACTGATGGGGGGCGGCGCGGAGGACCTGGGGGTCGACAGGGACAGCGTCCGGCGGATCACCGCAGGCTTGCGGGCCGCGGTGTCCGAGTTGCGGGATGTCGGCACCGGCACCGGTTCGGTGCTGGGCAAGGGGTTCTCGGACATGTCGATGACCGGCATGGAGGCCGGGCATCACGGTCTGTCGGTGGACTTCGAGGACTACTGCGAGCGCTGGGAGTGGGGGGTGCGGGCCCTGATAAAGGACGCCAACACCATCGCCGCGAAGCTGGGCCTGGCCGCCGGACTGATCTGGGAGGAGGACCAGTACGTCCAGGGCACGTTCAAGATCGCCGTGAACGCCGCCGTCGGCAATCCGCACGCTTCCGAGGACGAGATCGTCCAGCAGAACTGGGGAGATGTGTTCACCCCGGACTACCTGAACCCCGACTACAGCCCGGAGTCGTTCCAGCGGGCCGGGGACGAGGCAGCGCAGACCTGGAAGGACACCGGGCGGGCCCTGCTCACGGAAGGCAACGGCGGCCGCCAGACGAGCATGCTGAACGATCTCGTCGGCGTCGACCAGGACGACTTCGACCGGGCGGTGGACGACACATTCGGTCCGTCTCCCGAGGAGAGGGCCAGGCAACAGCACCAGGACGACGGGGGCAACTGATCCATGGGCATCGGGGATTTCGTCAGTGACATCACTCCGGATGTGGTCGAGGACGCGGTCGAGGACGCCACCGAATGGGCCGGCAACCGCGTCGAGGACGCCGGGAACTGGACCGCGGACCGGATGGAGGACGTCGGCTGGGACTCCGGCGCGGACTGGGTGCGCGAGCAGTCCCGTTCGCTGGCCACCCGGATGGGCGCCGAGGTCGACGAGATGGACCTCGGGCAGACCGAGGACAAGACCAAGCTGGTCTACGGCAGCCCCTCGAAGATCCGCTCGACGGCCTCCCATCTCAAGGACTTCCAGAAGGCGTTCAACAATGTCGGCCTGGGGCTCGAGGGCCTGGACTCCGACACGCTCAAGGGACAGGCGGCCGACGCGTTCCGGGCGACGGTGAAGATCGAGCCGCCGAAGTGGTTCAAGGGCGCCGACGCCTGCGAGAAGGCGGCGGGGGCGCTGGAGGCGTTCGCCGGGACCGTGGAGTGGGCTCAAGGCCAGGCGCAGACCGCGATCGAGAAGTGGAAGGCGGGCACCAAGGCGTCCGAGGAGGCGTGGGACGCGTACAAGTCGCGGGTCGACACCTACGACGAGGCTGCGAAGCGGTACAACGCGCAGCCACCCGACCAGCGCGACCCGTCCACCCTGCCGGCGAAGCCGGGCGAATTCTCCGACCCGGGCAAGGCCCGCATGGAGGAGGCCCAGCAGATCCTGGCCGAGGCCCGCAAGCAGCGCAACGCGGCTGCCGAGACGGCTCGCAGCGCGGTGACGGCGGCCCGGGACGCGGCCCCGCCCAAGCCGTCGTACGCGGAGCAGGCCCTGGACGGCCTGAACGAACTGCAGGTCATGAACACCCACTTCGGCGCGGGCATCGTCAAGGGCACCGCCGGACTGCTGACGTTCGTACGCAGCGTCAACCCCACCGACCTGTACAACATCACCCACCCCGCGGAGTACGGCCTCGCCCTGAACAACATGGCCGCCGGACTGGTCCAGGTCGCCAACGACCCGTGGGGCGCGGGCAAGCAGATGCTCGACGACTTCATGAAGGACCCGGCCGAGGGCTTCGGCCGGCTCGTCCCCGACGCGCTGCTGACCGCCGCCACCGGAGGCGCCGGAGCGGGCGTCAAGGGTGTCCGCCTTGCCGACGAACTCTCCGACGCGGCCAACGCGGCCCGGAGGGCGGACAACGTCGCGGACGCCAGCCGTAAGCTCCCGGACAAGTGCTGCGGCCGGGAGCCGGTGGACTTCGCGACGGGGCGCATGCTGCTTGCGGAGACCGATGTGTTCCTGCCGGGCTCGCTCCCGCTGGAGTTCCGACGGGACTACGAATCGTCGTACCGCGCGGGCCGCTGGTTCGGCCCCACGTGGTCCTCCACGATCGACCAGCGGCTGACGGTCGATCCGCTGGGCGTTGTCTTCCACGGCGAGGACAATCTCCTGCTGGCCTTCCCCCACCCCGCGCCCGGCTTGCCGGTGCTCGCGGAGGCAGGCCCACGCTGGCCGCTTGAGCGGCACGCGGACGGCACCTACACGCTCACCGACCCGGACACGGGGCACATCCGGCATTTCCTGGCCCCGCCCGGGGCCGAGCCGGGTGGCAACGGCATCGCCCCGCTGGCGGAGCTCGCGGACCGGGGCGGCCACACGATCACCGCCGACTACGACGAAGGGGGAGCACCGCTCGCGCTCACCCACTCCGGCGGATACCGGTTGACGTTCACCACCGAGGACGGCCGGATCACCTCCCTGCGGCTGAGCGACATCGAGTCCGGTCCCACCGGGAGCCCCCGCAGCGACCCGGGCGGCACCGAGCTGGTCCGCTACGGATACCAGGACGGCCATCTCACCGAGGTCACCCGGTCCTCCGGGATGCCCCTGCGGTTCGAGTACGACCCCGAGGGCCGGATCACGGCCTGGACCGACACCAACGCCTCCCGCTTCACCTTCGTCTACGACGAGCAGGACCGCTGTGTCACCCAGTCGGGCACGGAGGGCCATCTGCGGTCGGAGTTCCGCTACTCGGATCCGGACCCCGAGACGGGCCTGCGCACCACCTCCGTCACCGACTCCCTCGGTCGGGTCTGGCGCTACACAGTCAACGGCCGCCTCCAAGTGATCGCGGAGACGGATCCCACCGGAGCGACCGTCCGCACCACTCACGACCGCTGCAACCGAATCCTGACCCGCACGGATCCGCTGGGTGCTGTCACGGTGTTCGACTACGACGACGCCGGCCGGCTCACTGCCGTCACCCGCGCCGACGGCAGCGGGATGCGTGCCGCGTACAGCGACCTGGGGCTGCCCGTCGAGCTGACACGGGAGGGCGGGGCGCGCTGGCAGCAGGAGTTCGACGAGCGGGGCAACCGCCTCTCCGTCACCGATCCGGCCGGTCGCACCACCCGCTACACCCACGACTCCCTCGGCCACCTCGCCTCGGTCACCGACGCCCTGGGGGCGGTCACGCGACTGCGCCACAACGCGGCCGGTCTGCTCGTCGAGCGCGAGGATCCGGCCGGCGGGATCACCCGGTACCGCAGGGACGCCTTCGGCCGTATCACCGAACTCGTCCTGCCGGACGGTGCCGTGACCGGCTTCGGGTGGACCCTCGAAGGCAGGCTCGCGTGCCGTACGGGACCCGACGGCGCGAGGGAGACCTGGACGCACGACGGCGAGGGCAACTGCACCAGCCACACCGACCCCATGGGCCGCGTCACGCATTTCGAGTACACGCATTTCGATCTGCTCACGGCCCGCACCGACCCGGACGGCGCCCGCTACGAGTTCGTCCACGACACCGAGTTGCGGCTGGCGCGGGTGACCAATCCACAGGGCCTGAGCTGGTCGTACGCATACGACGGTGCCGGCAGGCTGATCGGCGAGACCGACTTCGACGAGCGCACCACCGGCTACGAGGTCGACCCCGTCGGGCGCGTGTCCGCCCGGATCACCCCGCTCGGCGAGACCGTCCGCTACGAGCGCGATGTCCTCGGGCGGGTGACCAGCAAGGACGCCGCCGGTCACCTCACGACGTACGCCTACGATCCGGCCGGACGGCTGGTCCAGGCCGCGGGTCCGGACAGCGAACTGATCTACCAGTACGACCGTGAGGGCCGGGTCAAGACCGAACTCGTCGACGGCCGGGCCATCACCTACGCGTACGACGGGGCCGGCCGCCGCGCCCGGCGGATGACGCCTGGCGGGCAGGTGACCTCATACGCGTACGACACCGCGGGCCGCCCCGCACGGCTGACAGCCGACGGCCGCGAAGTGGACTTCACGCGCGACGAGTCGGGCCGTGAACTGGCCCGACGGTTCGGCGGGACGCTCACCCTCACGTCTGTACGGGACGGGTCGGGACGCGTCACCGAGCAGGAGATCACGGCCGGCGGGCGCAGCCTCAACCGCCGGAGCTACACCTATCGCGAGGACGGCCACCTCATCGGCGTCGACGATGCGATGAGCGGGCGGCGCCGCTTCGATCTCGACCCCGTCGGCCGGGTCACCGCCGTCACGGCCGCCGGCTGGACCGAATCGTACGCCTACGACCGGAGCGGCAACCAGACCACGGCGGCCTGGCCCGATCGGCATGCCGGCTCCGAAGCCCGGGGCGATCGCGCGTACACGGGCACCCGCGTCGTGCGGGCCGGTGCCTACCGCTACGAACACGACGCCGCCGGGCGTCTGATCCGGCGTACCAAGGCCAGACTCTCCAAGAAGCCCGACACCTGGCGCTACTCCTACGACGCGGAGGACCGGCTCACCGAGGTCATCACGCCCGACGGCACCCTCTGGCGCTACCGCTACGACCCGCTGGGCCGCCGTACGCGCAAGGAGCGTATGGCTCCCGACGGCGAAAGCGTCCTGGAGCGGACCGACTTCACATGGGACGGGACGATCCTGGCGGAGCAGACCACCGCCCCCGCCGGGGCCCCGCATCTGGTCACACTGACCTGGGACCACCAGGGCCTCACCCCCATCGCCCAGACGGAACGGCTCACGGACTGTGCGACGCAGCGCGAGATCGACACGCGGTTCTTCGCCATCGCCACCGATCTCATCGGCACCCCCACCGAACTCGTCGACGACCGGGGCGACATAGCGTGGCGCAGCCGCACCACGCTGTGGGGCACCACCACGTGGAACGCCGACGCCTCCGCGTACACACCCCTGCGATTCCCGGGCCAGTACTACGACCCCGAGACGGGTCTCCACTACAACCACCACCGCTACTACGACCCTCAGACCGCCCGCTACACGACTCCCGACCCCTTGGGCCTGGCCCCGGCCCCCAATCCGTCCGCCTATGTCCACAACCCCCACACCTGGAGCGACCCCCTCGGCCTCGCGCCGTACGAGAACAACGGCGGGCTCGGACAACTGGTCAAGGTGAACAAGCCGGACCCCGCCGCCGACGCCCTGGCCGAGCGCCTCGGCGGCGAGTCCCGGGTCAAGTTCGAGAACGACCCGAAGGGGCGGGAGATCGACGCGATCAGCGATGAGTACGTCGCGCAGTCGAAGCCGGAGGGGATGCAGATGGGAAGTGCCCTTCGAAACCAGGCCAAGGCGACATTCGAGTACGCGATACAATCCGGTCGCACCCCGTACTTCCATTTCGACGGCGAACCCGGTCCCGGCGTCATCGACAAACTGAAGGAATACGGCCGGCGTTACGGGATCGAGCCTGTGATCGACACGACTCCGCTGGAATGAGGGCGATGTACGAATTCCATGGCTGGTTCGGAATCGCCGAATCGCCCGAAGAGGCGGACGCCGGGAGCCTGGACGCGGGCATCGCCGAGCTGCGGGCGCGGATCGCGGAGATCGACTGGGCGACCGGCGACGTCGTACTGAACGTCCACAACGGCGAGTTCTTCGTCCTGGCCAACGGCCTGATGAACCGCCGCCGCGACGAGGCCGAGGACCTGGACGCCCTCCTGCACCACATCGCCGCCCGGTTCCCCGGCTCCTGGGGCCTGCTCTACGAACGCTCCCCCGACATGGACGAGCCCCCGGGGCAGGGCGCGTTCCGCGTCCGTGTGATGGCCCGGGGCGAGATCCATGTGCGCCTGGACCCGTTCCTCTCCCCCGTGCGGCCGGTCATCGAGGACTGACCCGGCGCCGGCCGCCGGCCGGCCGTCCCACCGCACTCGACGAGGGACAGAACTGCCTTGCGTACATCTGCCTCTGCCCTCGCGCAGCCGGCGATGAGTTCGGCGACCGCGAGGTGAAGGCGTATCTCTCGCCGTCCCTCGGCGGACTCGACGAAGACCTGACCTCCCTGTATGACTGCTCGCTCCGGTCCTGAGCCCGGACGAGCCGGAGGTCACGAACACCCGCTTCGGCGCGGAGAACGCTGTCCCTCCGACGGCCACCGCCAAGCACTACCACAACTGACGGGCCCGCAGGGCGGAAACCGCACCATGACGGCTTGATCCGGGGTCCATGACCTGCTTTCGGTCAATGATCCGCGATCCGCGAGCTCACGGACAACCCAGGGTGGGTGCCTCCCCCTCTCACAAGGTGGAAGACCGTTTCGCGCCCAGAGCCCGTCGCGCCGCATCCGGCCCGAGCGGCGTTCCGTGCGCCGCTGGCCGTCCACCGTCCCATCAGGCACTCGCAGAACCGAGGAATGATGACCAGATCCCTCCTGGCCCGGCCATGGCGTCCGGCGATAGCCGTCGCCGCGGCAATCGCTGTGACCGCAGGCGTCGTCGCAGCCGCCCCCGACGCCAAGAAGGCGCAGCCCACGCCGAAGCTCAGCCTGATCGCTGCCTCCAACTCGGTGACTCTGGACTCATGGAAGGAATCACCTGGCGTCTACCTGGACCTCGGTACGTACGTCACCGCCGAGAACGGGCCCCTCGAACTCAAGGTGACCCGCAAGTCCTACAAGGACCCGGTCGTCGCCACGCAGATCATCCGTGAGGGGAAGAAGGTCCGGACGAAGACCCTTCCCAAGGGTCTGGTGAAGGACTTCTCAGGGCTTCCGAACTTCGCCGAGATCACCATCACCGACGCGGCCGGCAAGAAGGTGCTGACCAAGTCGGAGGCGTTCTGTCCGAACAACGCGTCCGGTCGGGTGCGCCCCGACGCCCCGGCCAAGTCGAAGTACCCCCAGAGCTGTCCCGTGAACCCCTTCACGCTCGGCTCGGTGTGGGGCGTCGAGAACGGCTGGGCATCCAACACGTACTCGGGCTACTACTCGGCGCCGGTCGTCCTTCCGGCCGGGAAGTACACCGCCAAGGTGTCCGTGGCCAAGCGCTACCGCGACCTGTTCGACATCGCGGACAAGCCTCAGACGGTCAAGGTGACCGTACGCGAGCTCAGCGATGAGGGACCCGCGGGCAGGTCGGCGGCCGGCAGGAGCCACGGATCCCACGGGGCCGGGCACTCCGGTCACGCCGCGGCCCCCATGCCCGCGCCCGCTCCCGCGACGAGCGGGGCGGGGCCGTCGTACAACGTGGGCCACGGGCCTCACACCCCGGCGCCGCCCGCCCTGCCGTGGGCACTGAAGAAGGCCGGTTTCAGGTCGGCACAGGTGGGTGACAGGTCCGGACAGACGGACGGCTCCCGGAAGGCGCCCGCGGCGGCGCCCAACACGAAGCGGCCGACCGGCAGGGCGACGGTGCCGGACGTGCCCAAGCCCGACCTCCGTTCGCTGCCGGCCTACGGCATCCAGATCAGTGACGGCGGTGTCGACGTCCCCGGGAAGGACTACCTCGCCTTCAGCGCCAATGTGTGGAACGCGGGGCCCGCGAAGCTGGTGGTGGACGGATTCCGCTCGCCCGGCAAGAAGCTCATGGACGCCTACCAGTACTTCTACGACGCCAACGGCAAGCAGGTCGGCTACACGCCGACCGGCACCATGGAGTGGGACCCGCGCCCGGGGCACGAGCACTGGCACTTCACGGACTTCGCCAGCTACCGGCTGCTGAAGGCCGACCAGAAGGAAGCGGTGCGCAGTGGCAAGGAGGCCTTCTGCCTGGCCAACACCGATGCCGTGGACTACACGGTGAAGAACGCCAACTGGGACCCGGACAACACGGACCTGTCCACCGCGTGCGGCCAGGAGAACTCGATCTCTGTCCGCGAGGTGCTCGACGTCGGCTCGGGCGACACCTACAGCCAGGACCTCCCCGGCCAGTCCTTCGACATCACGAACCTGCCGAACGGCACCTACTACATCCAGGTTCTGGCCAACCCCGAGAAGCGGCTGAAGGAGACCAACCTCACCAACAACAGCGCGCTGCGCAAGGTTGTTCTGGGCGGCCGGCCGGGCGCGCGTACGGTCACCGTGCCCGCTCACGGCCTGGTCGACGCCAACTGACCTCCGCTGAAGGGAACCTCTTGAAGCCGGGGCGGCCGCTGTCTGCCGGACGCGGTTGAAGCATCCGGCCACGGACCGCGACGTCGCCCCCCGGGACGTGTTCCCGGGGGCGACGCAGCGAAAGGGTGCGCGGCGCGTCGGTGCGCACCCCGGCTCAGTACCGCAGGCCGTCCGGTCGGCGCGGGCCGTAGCCGAATGCGCGGTCGACGGCGATATGGGCCAGCCAGCCGAGGCCCGCAACCGCCGGGGGGCGGTTGCGGGTCGCGGCCGCGAACGCCAGCAGCGTGGCCGGAATCGCGGGCGAGTGCAGCACGTTGTACGGGCGCACCGCGTACGGCGGAAGGCGTTCGAAGTCGGGCGCGGCGGTAATCCCGTAGAGCAACGCGATGTCCGGGAGCACCGCGGTGGTCCACAGCAGCTTGCTGCGCCGACCGCCGAGCCGGGCGCCCGTGGCCAGCGCGGCGACACCGACGGCTGCGCTCAACGCCCGTCCGGCGGGGGCGTGGTAGGTCCAGCGGAGACCTCCGGCGCTCGGAGGCCGTGCCGCGGTCGCCGCTCCCGTCCCGGCGGCGGTGGCACGCTCCGTCCGGCCCCGGGTCATACCCACAGCCGTCCTCTGCGCCCGAAGCTCAGCCGCCCCGCTCCGTCCGCCGCGGCCAGGGCCGCGCGGCGCAGTGGAGGGGTGCCGGATGTGCGCAGCGCCGCGCGGAGCAACGCGCCACGAACCCGGGCCAGTTCGGCGGGGGCTCCGTGTTCGTCGTCCAGGAGCAGGACCTCGTGGGGTGCCTGCGGGTCTTTCAGCAGCGCGCCCGTCTCCGTCAGGGGCACGATGTCGTCCCGCAGCGCCGCGGCGTACGTCACCGGAATGCGCAGCCTGGCGAGTTCGTCCTCGCTCAGCGCCCAGGGGCGCACCGCGTCGAACACGCCGGACGGAGGACAGCCGATGAGATGGGCCAGGGTGCGCCGCGTGAGGGCCGGGACGCCCGCCTGCCAGTCGCGGTCGAGGAAGAAGTGGCGCAGGGGGGCGCCGACCGTGGCGACACCGCGGACACGGTCGTCCGTGAGGGCTGCGCGCAGCGCCAGATGGCCGCCGAAACTGAGGGCGATCGCGCTGGTCCGCCGGACGTCCGCGCGGTCGGCCAGTGCGTCGAGTACGGCACCGATCATGCGGTGGCTGTCGGCCCGGTAGGGCATCGTGTTCTCGCCGACGCCGGGCAGTTCGGTGACGGCGAGCGCCACACCGAGGGCGTCGGCGTGCGCCAGGATCGGCGCCCACTGCTCCTTGACGCTGACGATGCCGCCCATGACGAGGACGAGCGGTCGCGGACCTCGAGCCGCCGTACCAGCCGTCCAACAGGCGAACTCGCCTTCAGTGAGCCTGAGTTCGAGGCGCTGGATGCCGCGCCGGGTACGGCGCCACCGGTCGAATGCGGCGACGCAGCGCTGCTGGGCGCGGCGGCGTGCCGCGTCGTCCACGGCCGCGTAGGGAAACCGCGCGAGCCCGTAGTGGCGGACGGCGTCCAGATACCGGCCGTGGCCCGCGAGCACGTCGCCTGCGCGGGTGAACACCACAGGCCACGCCCCGGGTCCTTCGCCGCCCGCGCTCGACACCTGGGCGAGCAGGCGTCTGCAGTGTTCGGGGGCGAGGCCCTGGGCCCGGGCGTGCAGACGTGCATACCGGCGCAGCTCGTCGAGCGGCGCCCCGGCGGCGGCGTCGCTCATGTCCGCTGCTCCGTCCGCAGTGGCCGGTCCGCGGGTGCGGGCCGCTGCCCGGGGAAGTAGGCGGGGGCGAACACGCGGCGCTGCAGCGCCGGGCTCGCGTTCACCGTGCGGTACACGGCCCGGCGCAGTGCGGCCGCGATCGGTGCTTCGATGCCGAACATCCGTTCCTGGCGCAGCTGCAGCGCGCGGGAGCGCCGTACCGCGCCCTGTCTGGCCTGCTGGAAGGTGAGTGCGGCGGCGGCGAGCGCGGCCGGGCGGGCGCTGCGTGGCTCGGCGAGCGCTTCGGCGAGCAGCGGGGCGAGGGCGACGGCGTCGGCGAGCGCGTGGTTGACGCCCTGGCCGAGGATGGGCGAGAGCGTGTGCGCGGCGTCGCCGATCAGTACGACACCGGGTGCGGACCAGCGGCGCACCTCGGTGGTGAAGATGTCGAGCAGGGTGGTGTCGGACCAGCTGCGCAGAGCGGCGACCGCCTCCTGTTCGAGCTCGGGGGCGAGCTCGGCGAGGCGCGCGTGCAGCAGACCGAGCCCGCCGGAACGCAGCTCCCGCAGCCCGCCCTTGGGGATGTTGAGGCCGACGCGCAGGGTGCCGTCGGTGCTGGGCAGGAACAGCCCGTGCCGGCCGGAGCTGATGCGCACCCGGTAGGCGCACCGGTCCCAGGCTGCCGGGAAGGGCAGCTTCATCCACACGACGTCGCGGTCCAGGTCGGTGCGCCGTGCGCCGCGTTCGATGCCGCAGAGCCGGCGCACCGTGCTGTAGCGGCCGTCGGCTCCCACCGTCACATCGGCGCGTATCTCCACCGGTCCGTCGGGGGTTGTGGCGCGTACGCCGCGCACCGTCCCACCGTCCCGCAGCAGTTCGACGGCGGACGCCGGTTCGAGCACGGTGCAGCGGCCCTGTTCGGCGGTGGCCCGGGCGAGCGCGGAAAGCAGCACGGGCTGGGCGAGTTCGACGGGGTGGCGGTAGGCGTACGGGAAGGTCTCGAAGCGGATGTCGAGCACCCGGGCGCCGCCGTCCGTGATCTCCAGCCGGCGCACCTCGTGAGCGTGTTCGCGCACCCGTTCCAGGACACCGAGGCCGGCGAGCAGGCGTACGCCGTCGGGCGAGATCGACTCGCCGCGGAAGATGCGTGCCGCGCCGGCGCGCTGCTCCAGCAGGACGACCCGGCGTCCGAGCCTGCCCAGGGCGAGGGCGAGTGCCCGGCCACCCGGGCCGCCGCCCACGACGCACACCTCGGTCGCGATCGTCACGGTGTGTCCTCCTCGGCCGCCCGCTCGTCCGCGGTCTGCTCCCCGGCTGTCTGCTCCCCCAGTGCCGCCACGAGTCCGGCGTCGAGCATGGTGGCGGCCGCGGTGTCGCTGGTGTCCCCGAACCCGGCGTCGAACAGCGCCACGCTCACCGTGTACTTGCGGTCCACCAGGCAGGTGTGGAAAGTCCATTCGTCGCCGGTGCCGCGCGAACCGTCGGGCCTGAGTACCTGCACCCGGCGCTCCTGCGGCCCGAAGCCGAACTCGGTGAACCGGAACCGCATGCCCTGTCCGATCGCCTTGCTGTACGCCTCCTTCAGCGTCCACAGCCGCACCAGCGCGCCGTTGCGGTGCTCCTCGGCGATCTGCGCGAGCGCGGTGCGTTCGTGCGGTGTACAGACCTGGTTCTCGGTGCCGAGTCCGAGCATGGGCCGGTCGCGCAGTTCGGCGTCCACGCCGATCCAGCCGCGTCTGGTGAGCCCGACGAGCAGCAGCGTCTCGGTGTGGCTGAGGCTGATGTCGATCTGGTCGAGGCCGCGCAGGTAGGGCCGTCCGCCCGGTTTGTAGGCGAGTTCGACCGTGTGCGGGGCCGCCTCGATGACGGCGCAGGCGACATGCTTGAGCAGCAGCCGGGACGCCACGAACCGGGACCGTATCTGATAGTGCGTCATGGCGGCGAAGCGCACGTAGTCGCGGCCCAGCAGCGGGCGCAGTCCGGGCGCGTCCAGGTCGCCGGGCAGCCAGTCGTCGAGCTGGGCGTGGACGACCACGCTGCCGTATGTGTGCACCGCGTCACGGACCTGTTCCCAGGGGCCCTCTGGGCCGCTCACGCGTACGGGCCGGGCGAATCCCTGCTCCGTGGCGGGGTTCGCCACGGGTCCCGGAAAGATCACCATGCCAGTCCTCCAGCCGCTTCACCACTGCGTCCAGTACGTCCGCCGCGGCAGCTCCGTCGAGCACTCTGTGGTCGAAGGTCAGTCCGAGACGCATGACCGGTGCCGTCACGACCCGTCCGCCGCGCACCACGGCACGGTCGCTCACCCGTCCCGCGCAGAAGGTGACCGCCGTGCCGCCGTAGGAGTGGAACACGTCGACGGCGCGGTGGCCGAGCGAACTCACCGCGAAGGTCCCGAGCCGCCGCTCACGGGCTGCTGGGGAAACAACCCCGAGCCGGAACGCCAACTGGCCGAGTGGCGGCGGTAGTTGGTTGAGAAGTCGCACGGCAGCCGCGCCGGGCAGTTCCTGGGGGTCGCACTCGCGGCACCGGTCAACCGCTTCCTGGATCTCGGTCAGGGTGGCCGTGTCCATGCGCGGCAGTACGGCGGTGAGCACCACGCGCCCGCCGCCGGGGCGGGCCCGGTCGAGGGCGAGTTTGGCCGCCACGCCGGGCAGCGGCACAGTACGCGGCCACAGGCCGCCGCGGGCGAGTCCCCTGGCCTCCGGGTGCCGCGCGAGCACGCGCCCTGCCGCGTGGAGCAGAAAGCTGACCACCGACAGGCGCCGGCCCTCGTCGCGCCCGGCGGCCCGCTGCTCCTCGACACGGGTCATGTCGACGTCGGCGCCCAGGTGCACAGGGGCGGCCGACCGCGCCCAGTTCAGGAAGTAGCGCGTGTGCCGCCTGGACCGGTCACCGGCGGCGGAAGCGTTCATGTGCCCACCGCCGCGGTCCAGATGTCGCCGAGGCTGCGCGCCTCGAGCATCTCGGCCACGGGGACCGCTCTGCCCAGTTCCCGTTCCAGCAGGGCGACCAGGCGCAACAGGAAGACCGAGTCCCAGCAGGCCACCTCGGCCAGGTCACGGTCCGCGTCCGCGGGCTCCAGGTCGGTTCCCAGGTGTTCGTTGGCGAGCGTGATCAGATCGACGACGGTGTGCATCGCGCCACCTCCTCGGGCTCGGTCGGCGACAGCCTCAGACGCAGCCGCACATGGGCAGGGAGGGGCCGCAGGTCCGCCAGCATGTGGCGGTAGAGGACGCCCCCGCCGTCCTCGTCGGGTCCGGCGACGGGTTCGAAGCCGTGTGCCGGGCAAAAGCCCCGCAAGGCCGCGTTCGCCGCGGTAGGCCGCCACCGGGCGTGTACGGCGGGCAGCGCGGCCGCCTGGGCGGCGTACAGCAGTCCGCCGATCACCGCGTCCTCGATCCCGCGGCCGAGGACCCGGCAGCTCATGACCATGTTGTCCAGATGCAGCCCGGCCGCGTCCCGGCGGGCGAACAGGGCGCCGACGACCCCGTCGTCGCCGAACCTGTCCGCGGCTCGCACCGCCAGCACCAGCGCGTCCGGGTCGGCCGCGAGGCGCTCGACCTGGGCGGCGCTCAGCCGCCGACCGGTGAGGTTGAACCGGTTGGTCCGCAGGCTCAACTGGGCGATCCTGGCGCTGTCGTGGTCCTGCGCGGGTGCGACGACGACGTCGATGCCGAGGCCGCGCAGAAAGCTCTCGTAGTCCTTGGCACCCTCCTGCCGGTGCTCGCGCCGCTGCCGCTCCCGGTAGCGTTCCGCCCGGCCGCGGTCCTCCTCGGTGACGGAGGGGACGTCGAACCAGCCGTCGGCCAGCAGGTGTTCGGTGTGCAGGGCCGGTTCGTCGTCGAGCGCGACGACGGCCGTGCCGGGTGTCCGGGCCCGTACGGACTCGCACTCGAAGGCGCTGTCGTCGGCGAAGACGACGGCGGAGGGTGCGATGCCGAGCTCGGCCGCGATCCGTGTGATGCCTTCGGCCTTGGGGCCCCAGTCGACGACGATGCCGACGAAGTCGTCCACGTCCAGCGGCCAGTCGGGGTGGGCGGCCAGCGCGCGGGCGACAGGCCCCAGATCGTTCTTGCTGCAGACGGCGAGCAGCACACCCTGCGAGGCGAGCTGCTCGACGGTGCGGCGGAAGGCGGCGAACGCACCGGCGCGCAGCGAGTTCGCGGCCCGGATCCTCTCGGGTCCGTCCTCGGCGAGTATGCCGTCCCACAGGGTGCCGTCCAGGTCGAGGACCAGGCACTTCTTGGTGTCTCCGCGCAGGGCTCGGGCGAGGTGTGCGGCCTCGCGGGCATAGGCGGCGAGCAGTGCGGCGGTGCAGTGGGCATCGGCGTAGGCACCCAGGCGCGGATCGTCGGCGCGTACCCCGGCCGAAGTCAGCGGTTCCAGGTCGAGTACGGCAATGCCCGTGGCCGGGTCGGCCATCCGCAGCAGGTCCGCATTGAACTCGCGCCACACGGCGCCGAGTTCGCACCGCTGCAGCAGTCCGGTCTGCTGGTGGGTGAAGCGGCGCAGCAGCGGCACGGTGTTCAGTACGAGGGCGGCGCCGGGCGGGGCGTGCGCGGCATGTGCGGCGGCCAGTTCGGCGAGCAGCAGCCGCTGCCGTTCGGCTTCCAGGGCCACGTCGTACGGCTGCCAGGGTGCTCGCACCCGGTCCCACACGGTCAGCGGGTCGAGGACGCACAGGGTCGCCTCCGGCCGGTGCGCGTACAGCTTCGATGCCGGATCGGCGAGATCCTGGACGTAACTGCCGCTGCCGCCCGTATGTCCGATCAGCAGCAGTCCGTGCCGCGCCAGCTGGGCGGTGAGGGCGGGCAGCAGCCCGGCGGTGGTGGATCGTCCGGTCACCGCGATGCGCACGGCGGGCGTGCCCGGGTGTGCGGCGAGCACATCGGCGGGGTCCAGGCGGGCGAGCAGTCGCCCCGCGCTGTCGAGGCCGTCGTCGTCGAGCCGGGCGAGGAGCGCGGGGAGTTCGGGGTAGGCGTCGGCGAGCCGGCCCGTGTCGTACAGGGCCCGCAGCTCCTGCCGTGCCTGGCGCGGGCCATGTCGCTGGCTCATGGTGTCGCCTCCACTGCGAAGCCGGCCTTGATCCATTTGCTGGACTCGATCGCGATGCCGACGGCCCGTCCCCGCGCCGACAGCCGCGGCAGCAGCCGTTCGAGCTGGAGGAAGGCCAGCGCGTTGCCGTTGTTCCCGGTCTCCGCGACACAGGAGACCTCCTCCCACTCGAGTCCTTGCCGCAGGCCTCTCGTGATGCGCTCGGTCATCCGGCCGCTGAGCTGTGGCGGGAGGACCTGGCCGAGGGTGTGTGCGGGCCAGCCGAGCGTGTCGCACAGCGCATTCAGCGTCTCCTGGGCCATGAGGGGCACCTGGGTCTCGACGGCCTTGTAGTCCTCGCTCACCGCGGGCCGGTCGCTGTGCCGGTCGGCCCGGCCGAACCATTCGAGGCGCTGGCCGGGCGCGCGGCCCAGGCCGCTGATCCGGTGTTCGGCACGCTTCAGCAAGGCTCGGGCGGCGCCGGGTGCCCGGCTGAGAACGACGGCTCCGGCTCCGTCGCCGAAGAGCACATAGTTCACGAGTTCGGCGGGGGGAAGTTCCCGGAAGTCCTGACGCAGGTCGAGGTGTTTGCTGCACACGTCCCCACCGACGACGAGGCCCACCGGCCTGCTGCCGCGGTCCGCTGCGGCGAGCAGGGACGACGCGAGAGCCATCGCCTGGACCGCTCCTGAGCAGCCGGACTGGAGCTGGTAGACGGGCACACCGTCGATGCCGAGCCGGTCAGCGACCAGCGCTGCCGTGGTGGGCATGAGCGCGTCGGGGGTGGCGGTGGCGAGGACGATGAACGCCACGTCGTCGGCGTTGGCTCCGGCGTCGGCGAGCGCCCGGTCGGCGGCGTCGGCGCACAGGTCCTCCAGGGACCAGCGGGGTGTGCCGTCGCCGAGGTCGAGGCAGAAGTAGCGGGTGCGGGTGCCGATGAACGCCTCGATCCACTCCGGTGCGATACCGAGCCGCTTCCCCAGGGCGGTGTTGTCGACCGGATCACCGGGCAGGGCGCTGCCGACACCGGCCAGTCCGACATCGGCGACGGCTCCGCGGGCCGCGGGGTTCGTCACCGCGCCACCGCCGTGGTCAGCTGCTCGCCCAGATACCCGATCAGCGACTCGACGCTGACCAGACTCGCGAGCATCTCCGGCATGGACAGCTCGCCGACCTCCGGGAACCGCACCTCGAGCCGGTACTTGAGCTCCATCAGCATCACCGAGTCGAAGCCCAGGTCGTCGTAGAGGCGCAGGGCGTCGTCGAACTCGTCCAGCCGGCCGCCCTTCACGATCGCCACGGCCTCGCGCACTCCTTGGCGCACCCGGTCCGTCGACGCGGGCACGACGGCGCCGGACCGGCTGCCGGCCGCTCGCGGCACTTCGGTGGTGGCGGGCGCGGCCTGCCAGGACCGCCACTCGGTGGAGAACTCATGGGCGGGCATCCGTACGGCCCGCTTGGCGGCGTCCGGGTAGAAGGTGTCCCAGGCAGGGTCGAGGCCGTCCTGGTGGAGCCGGGCGAGCAGTTCGCCGACCCCTCTCGGCCCGGAGTCCTCGCCTCGGCAGACCGTCAGCGTGGGGATGTCGCGGGCCGCGGAGATGCGGCGGACCAGGCCGCTCAGCACCGGCTTGGGGCCGATCTCGACGATATGCGTGGGCGCCGCGGCACACAGCGAGGTGATTGCGTCCTCGAAGCGCACGGTTGCCGAGATGTGCTCGGTCCAGTAGGCGGCGTCCAGTTCCTCGCCCCCGGCCAGTTGCCTGCCGCGTACGGTCGAGTGGAACGGCAGCCGGGGCGGACCCGTGGGGATGCGGGCCGCGACGCGCTCGAAGCGGCCGAGCATGGGTTCCATCAGCGGGGAGTGGAAGGCGTGCGAGACGCGCAGCGGGGTGCAGACCAGGCCGCGTTCCTCCAGGCGGGCCCGGATACGGCCGAGGGCGTCGAGAGCGCCGGAGAGCACGGTCGCTCCGGGACCGTTCAGCGCGCCGATGCCGACCGACGGCTCGCCCTCGACGAGGGCGGCGGCCTCGGCCGGCCGGGCCCGGGTGGCGAGCATGCCGCCGCCTTCGGGCAGTTGCTGCATCAACGCGCCGCGCACGGCGACCAGCCGGGCGGCGTCCGCGAGGTCCAGTGCCTCGGCGACGACGGCGGCGGCGAACTCGCCGATGCTGTGTCCGACGACGGCGGCCGGGCGCACTCCGAGCTCCATGAGCGTGCGGGAGAGGGCGTACTGGACGGCGAAGAGTGCGGGCTGTGTGGTGCCGGTGCGGTGGATCGCCGCGTCCCCGGCGAGGATCGTCTCGTGGACGGGGGTGACGGTGTACGGCTGGAGGGCCTTGGACGCCTCCTCCAGGAAGGTCCGGTAGACGGCGGACCGCTCGTACAGCCCTGCGGTCATGCGCGGGTACTGCGAGCCCTGCCCGGTGAACGCGAAGGCCAGTACGGGCTCTTCGGCCGCCCGCGGGTACTCGGTCTCCAGCTCCGCCCCGGCGAACAGCCGGGAGGCAAGCTCCTCGGGGCTGTCCGCGGCGGCGGCGAAACGGTAGGGCAGGGCGGCACGGGAGCGGTTGCTGGTCCAGCACAGCCGGGCAACCTCGCCGGCGTCGCGCCGGGCGACGTCGTCGGCCTGGATGCGCAGATTGCGGCGCAGCGCCGTAGGGGAGTCGGCGGACAGGGTGAACACCCCCGCACGGGGCACCTGTTCGCCGCACGGAGCATCCTGGGGCGCGGTGGCCAGCACCAGATGGGCGTTGGTGCCGCCCATGCCGAAGCTGGAGACTCCCGCCCGGCAGCCTTCGGCGGGCAGCGCGAGCGGCCGTGGGATCAGCTCCATGGAACGACGCGCCAGGGCGAGGCGCGGGTTCTCGCTGCCGTAGGGGGCACTGGGCGGTACGACGCCGTGCCGCAGCGCGAGCACCGTCTTGATCAGCCCGGCCATGCCGGCCGCGCCTTCGGTGTGTCCGATCGTTCCCTTGACCGCGCCGATGGCCAGGGGCCAGGCGCGTTCACCCGCGTCGTCGCGGAACACGTCGCCGAGCGCCAGCACTTCGATCTGGTCACCGAGCGGCGTGCCGGTGCCGTGGGCCTCGATGAACCGGATGTCATGTGGACCGACCCCGGCCCGGCGGCAGGCGGTGGCGATCACCTCGCGCTGGGAGGCGCGGTGCGGGGCCATGATGCCGTTGCTGCGGCCGTCCTGATTGACGGCGCCGGCGAGGATCACCGCCTGGACGGGGTCGCCGTCGCGCACCGCGTCGTCGAGCAGCCGCAGCGCCACCACGCCCACGCCTTCGCCGCGGCCGATACCGTCCGCGGCGGCGGAGAACGGTTTGCAGCGGCCGTCGGGGGCGGCGAGCCCGGCCTGGGCGTAGATCTCGTCGAGCAGGGAGCCGGCCACGATGTTGACGCCCCCGGCGAGCGCGAGGTCGCATTCTCCGGCCCGCAGGGCGGTGCAGGCCAGGTGCAGGGCGACCAGGGACGAGGAGCAGGCGGTGTCCACGGTGAGGCTCGGGCCGCGCAGATCGAGCTGGTAGGCGATGCGGTTGGCGAGCATGGAGCGGCCGCTGCCGGTACCGGTGCGCGGGGTCACCTCGGTGGCGGCGGTGAGGCGCAGCCAGTCGTCGGACATGGAGCCGATATAGGTGCCGACGGGGCTGCCGGCCAGCCGGGGCGGTGCCATGCCGGCGTCCTCGACGGCCCGCCAGGAGCACTCCAGCAGCAGCCGCTGCTGCGGGTCCATCGCACTCGCGTCGGCGACGGGCACCTGGAAGAAGGAGCGGTCGAAGGCGTCGGCGTCGGCGAGGAAGCCGCCGGGCACGGCCGAGGGGCCGCGGGAGGCGGGGCGTTCGCCGGTCGCGTGCGCTCCGCTCATCAGCAGTTCCCAGTAGGCCCGAGGGTCGGGTGCGCCGGGGAATCTGCAGTCCATGCCCACTACCGCGACCGGGCGCGGGGCCGGGCCTGGTGCACGGCCCATGGTCACACCTCCCGATGCTCGCCGGCCTTGGTGAACTCCTCGGCGAGATGCCGGGCCAGCTCGCCGGCCGTGGGGTGGTCCCAGGCGATGGTGGGTTCCAGGAAGAGCCCGAACTCCTCCTCGATGTCGCCGCAGAGGCTGAGCGCCGCGACCGAGTCCATCCCGCACTCGGCAAACGGTGTGCTCGCCCCGATCTCCTCGGCGGGGCGCTGCAGATACTCGCCCAGCCGGTTGATCAGCCAGGCGCGGAAGTCGCCTTCGCCGAACTCGCCCACAGGCTTGGTCGCACGGGGACCTGGGGTGTCCGGTCCGGTGGAACGCACCATCTGATGCTCCTCAACAGCGTGTCTGCGGATCGCCGGCGATCGGGGTGTCGTACAGGTCGTAGCTGCGGGCCTCGTGGTAGCGGTTCAGGACCTCGTCCAGCAGCCGGTCGTTCCAGCCGTCCGGGAGTTCGGGCAGCGGATGGCCGAGCCGCTTGACCAGCCGGGTCAGCGCGGCGGCGAGCCAGGCCGGCGAGGAGAGGAACACGTCGTCCTCGGGCTCCTGGTGGCGCCACACGCCGAGACAGGCCGCGCCCGCCAGCAGCAGCGTGTAGCGGTCGGCGATGGCGTACGCCTTGGGGCTGGCGAGGACCGTGCGGTCCTTGGGCGGCATGGCGCGGCAGTCGGCCTTCAGGCTGCGCAGCTCCTCCTCGAGGGCCGTGGCCAGGGCGGTGAGGGCTTCGGTGTAGGCACCGGCCCTGCCCCGGCCGTCGCCGGCGATGTGAGCGGCGGCGCCCTCGAGCGAGCCCGCCAGTTCGTCGCCGGAGGCGACCAGTACCAGCCGGTCGGTGTCCAGCGGCGGCAGGGTGTCGCGGACCCGGAACAGCCCGGCGGGCGCCGCCCTGCCGGTGAGCCAGGCGGTGCGGGCGAGCCGCGGCAGTTGCGGGATGATGGTGGCCTGGCAGGCGGCGGTGCCCGCGTGGCCGAGGCTGATCATCGGCAGATCCCGGACGTGTTTCTGGAAGGCACCGTAAGCCCCGTCGCGTACGTAGAAGTTGGCGCCGAGCACGATGGACAGGTCGTAGGCGGTCTCGGTGAGCAGCTTGGGCAGCAGGTACTTCACCGCGGCCGCGTACACGCTGGTGGCCTCCGGCAGCAGATGCACCGCCCGGGTCGCGGCCAGGGCGAGGCAGTCGCTGATCAGCAGATCGGTGAAAGCGCCGACGATGGTGGCGCGGGCGTGCGGGATCTCCAGTACGGAGCGGTGGTAGAGCTTGCGGTCGAGCGCGAAGCCTACGGCGGTGCGCAGGGCGGTGTCGCCGCCACCGAGGATCATGGAGGGCAGCACGCTGCGGGTGATCTGGAAGGAGCGCAGGGCCAGTTCGACGCCGTCGCCGAGCTTGCCCACCAGCGCGTCGCCGGGCAGCGGGCAGTCCGTGAACCGGATGCCTGCGTTCTGGCAGCCACGGACGCCGACGGTCTCGTAACGCGGCAGGTAGCTGTAACGATCGGCGGACAGCTGGGACTTGTCGACCAGGAGGACGGAGTGGCTGCGGCTGCCGGCGGCCTGATCGGTGCGGCTGAACAGCACCAGTGCCTCGGCCCGTTCGATGTTGTTGATGACGTGCTTCTCGCCGTTCATCACAAAGCCGTCGTCGGTGGGCGTGGCGCCGAACTCGTTGCGTACGAAGTCGTTGCCGTGGGCCAGTTCGTGGTACGCGATGGCCAGGCGGGCGCCGCCGAGGAGCAGTTCGGCAACGCGCCGCTGCTGCTCGAGGGTGCCGCCCGCCCATACGGCGACGGCGGCGAGGAAACTGGTGGCGCCGTAGCCGAGTCCGAGGCTGGCGTCCCGGCGAAAGACGCCCCGCAGCACCCGGCCGAGGGTGTCGATCCGGTCCAGCCGTCCGCCGAGGCGCCGCGGTACGAATTCGGCGTTGAGGCCGTAGGCGGTCAGTTCCTCCTCGGCGACGGCGAGCAGTTCGCCGCGTTCGTCGGCGGCGAGCAGCGCGTCCAGGCCCAGCGGGTTGTCCGGGTCCGCGGGGTCGCCGAAGCGCCGCTCCAGCTCCGCGACGCGCTGCTGGACGGTGACTTCTTCCTGGCTCGGGGTCAGCATGGCGGTCCTTCTGCGATGAGGCCGGGCAGCAGCGAGAACAGCTCTCCGGCCTCGTACTGGGCGGTCAGGCGGCCGAGCAGCGCCTCGTACAGGCTCTGCAGGTCGGGGTCGTAGGCGCTGGGCGGACGGGGCCGCGGTCCGGTGGAGCCCGGCACGGCCTGCTCCAGCCGGTCCACCAGCCGGGCGAGCGTGGCTTCCAGCCACAGGCCCGAGGCCCACAGCCCGGCGGTGGGGGCGTCGTGGGGGGCGGTGCGCCGGTTGTGCTGCCATACGCCGAGGCAGCAGGCGGCGGCAAAGCAGACGCTGTAGCCGCGTGCGAGGTCGAAGCTCTCCACCGGGGCGCCGCCCGGGACGGGCCGGACGGCCAGCATCGCGGTGTGGAGCTGCTCGGCGGCGCGCGCCAGCGTGCGGGCCAGGGCAGCGGCCCGCGCGAGCGCGGGGTCCCTGGATGCCTGCGCGCCGAGCACTTCGGCGGCGGCGGGCAGGGTGCCGAGGACGGTGCTGCCGCGGCGGGCGACCAGGCTGAGCCGCTGCGGCCTCAGCCGGGGCAGGTCGTGGGTGTGGCAGAAGGTTTCGGCAGGCGTGCCGGCGTCGTGGTCGCGGGCCGGGTGGCAGCGGGCCAGGGTGCGGAACTGTGCGGTGAGAGCGTAGAGGTTGACCATGGTGTTGCCGTCGAAGATGCCGACGATGCGGTGGTCGCGCTCGAGTTTCTGGAAGCGGCCGTGCTCGTAGTGGTCGGTGAGGACGGAGCGCGCTCCGAGCACTCCGCGCAGCCGGGTCAGGATGTCGTCGACGACGGTCGGTACAAGAAATTTGGCGACGGCCGAGGTGACGCTGAGTTCGCCCGGCAGGGTGTGGATGGAGCGTGCGGCGACGGTACCGAGGGCTTCCATGGCGAGCAGGTCGGCGTAGGCTTCGGCGAGCGTGCGGCGTACGACGGGCAGCTCGATGAGCCGGCGTCCGTACAGCTCGCGTCCGGCGGCGAAGCCGTGGGCGAGGCGCAGTCCGTGGTCGGCGGCGCCGAGCGAGAGCGCGGTGCACAGCGACCGGGTGATCTGCAGGGCCTTGAGCACGGTCTCGGGGCCCTCGCCCTCCTTGCCGACCAGGCAGTGGCCGGGGACGGGCGCCCGGTCGAAGGCGATGCCGCTGATGTCGGCGCCGCGGATGCCGAGGGTGCGCACCTTGGGCAGAGTGCGGAAGGTGCCGTCGGGCAGGGCGTGCTTGTCGACGAGGAGCAGGCTGAAGCCGCGCGGGCCGCCGTCGGCGGCGGTGCGGGCGAGCAGACAGACGAGCCGGCCGCGGGTGGCGTTGTTGATGAGCCATTTCTCACCGCTGATGAGGTAGCCGTCGCCGGTGGGCTCGGCGACGACCTCCCCGGCCATCAGATCGCTGCCGTGGGTGCGTTCGGTCAGGCCGAGGGAGACCGGTTCACCGGCGCGGACGAGCGAGGCCAGGTGATGTGCTCCGGCGCGGTCCTCGGCGACCCAGACGCACACCGCGCCGAGGAAGGTCTTGCCGTGGGCGACGGCGCAGGTCACATCGCGACGGGCGATGGTGCGCACGATCTCCAGGAGTTGGGGGAAGCAGGTCAGTGCGCCGCCGTACTCGGCCGGGACGTAGTAGTGGTGGATGCCGAGTTCGCCCAGCAGTGCGCAGGCGGCGGCCGGGAACTGTTCGGCGGCGTCCTCGGCGGCGGTGCGGGCGTAGGACAGCGGGCCGAGGCCGCCCGGGTCGCCGAGCCGCGCGTCCAGCTGTTCGGCGAACCGCCAGCGCGGGCCCGGCCCTCCGGTCGGACGATCGGCGGCGGGTGTTCCGGCCCGTTCGGTGAGTGCGGTCATCCGCTCGCTCCGTCGCGAACGCACGGAACGGCTCCGGCACCGACCAGCTGCCGTACCTCCGGGTGCAGCACCTCGTGCAGTGGCTGGATCCGCCCGTCGAGGAAGAGCTTGCGCATGGCGGTGCGCTGAAGCTTGCCGCTGGTGGTGCGGCGAACGGTTCCGGGGCGGACCAGCAGGACGTTCTCGGCGGCCACCTCGAACTCCATGGCGACGCAGGTCCGCACGGCGGCCGACAGGGAGGCCAGTTCGGCCTCGAAACCCGAGCCGGTGCGCACCTCCTGGACGACGACGACATGGTCGCGGTCGGATTCGACGGCGAAGGCGGCGCTGGAGCCGAAGAGCGCGCTGAGGCGCTGGACACTGCGCTCGATGTCCTGCGGGTACAGATTGCGGCCGGCGACGATCATGACGTCCTTCATCCGACCGGTGATGTAGAGCTCGCCGCCGTCCAGCGCGCCGAGGTCTCCCGTGCGCAGATAGCCCTCGTCGCCGTCGGAGGTGACGGCCTTGAAGGCGTGGGCGTTCTCCAGCGGACGGTTCCAGTAGCCGCGGGTGACGCTCTCGCCGCGTATCCACACCTCGCCCACCGCACCGGGGGGAAGCTTGTCGCGGGTGGCGGGGTCGACGATGGCCACGTCGCAGTTCCGCGGGCGGCCCGAACTGACCAGCGTGCGCACCGGCCCGGCGCCTACGGGACTGCTCATCAGATGCCGTTCGAGGCCGGCGGCGTCCACCTGCCGTGTGCGGGCCTCGACGCCGGGCTCGCCGCCGCTGACGAGCAGCGTGGACTCGGCCAGTCCGTAGCACGGGTAGAAGGCCTCCCGGCGGAAACCGGCGGGCGCGAACCGCTTGGCGAAGGCGTCCATGGTCTCGGCGCGCACCGGCTCGGCGCCGTTGACCGCGGTCTCCCAGCGGGAGAGGTCGAGCTGCTCGATCTCGTCGTCCTTGATGCGGCGCAGACACAGGTCGTAGGCGAGGTTGGGGCCGCCGCCGGTGGTGATGCCGTACCGGTCGACCATCTGCAGCCAGCGCAGCGGGCGCTTCACAAAGGTCATCGGCGGCATGAGCACTCCGGCGCCGCCGAGCCACAGCGGGTGCAGCAGATGGCCGACGAGCCCCATGTCGTGGTGGAACGGCAGCCAGCCGCCCACGCGCGAGTCCGCACAGGTGCGCATCGCCTTCTGGATGGCGCACTGGTTGGCGAGGAGATTGCGGTGGGTCACCATGACGCCCTTGGGTTCGCTCACCGAGCCCGAGGTGTACTGCAGGAAGGCGACGTCGTCGGGGAACAGGCCGGGCTCCTGCCAGGCGTCCGGGTCTCCGGCCCCGGTGCGGTCGGTGGCGAGGCAGGCGATCTCGGGGTGGCCGATGGTGGCCAGCAGTTGGGAGACCGTCGAGGCGGTGGCCGCGTCGGTCAGGATGTAGCTGACCGAGGCGTCCTTGACGATGCCCGCGACCCGCTCGATGTTCTGGCGGGATCCGACGGGGGCCGGCGCGGGCACGGCCACCGCGCCGGCGTACAGACACCCGAGGAAACTGCTCATGAACTCGCGTACGTCGCTCTGGAGGATGAGCACCCGGTGGCCGTGCGAGCCGTGGTCCTGGAGCCAGGAGGCCAGGCGCTTGGCCCGTTCGCCGAGTTCGCCGTAGCTGAGCACATCGGATTCCAGCTCACCGTGCTGATCCGCGCCGACGCAGAAGTACGCCTCCCGCTCGGCGAGCTCCGCCGTTCTGTCCCATGCGAGTTCGGTGAAATTCCGGTGTGCAGCCATCTTCGCCCCCAGCGCCGCGTACTAATGGCCAGAGCTTGGGAAATCCGTCTCAAGACCGCCTTGAAGCCGACTGGACCTCTGTGGAAGGAAGTGAGGAATTCACTTGTTCCCGGCTCGCTGGAACAGGTCGCTGTTCATGATTTCCTCAAGTCGGACGCCCGGGATCCAGACCCAGTACAGCCCGTAGGCGATCAGTCCACGTCCGAGCGGACGCAGCACTTTGCGGACCACGAACTTTCTCGGTGACGCCATGAATTGCTCCTTCGCGCGAAATGCGCACCTTTCCGGTGCCGCACGAGAATGCGCCGTACCTCTCGACTCTCACTCCAGCCGCAGGCCCCGGGCCTGCGCTCACGACAGCCGTAAAGCGGTGTCGATCAGCGGCACATGACTGAATGCCTGCGGGAAGTTGCCCACGAGCCGGCCGCGCCGGGTGTCCCATTCCTCGGCCAGCAGCCCGAGGTCGGTCCGCAGCTCCAGCAGCCGCTCGAACAGCCGCCGGGCCTCGGCCTCACGGCCGATCAGCGCCAGATCGTGCGCCAGCCAGAACGAGCAGGCCAGGAAGACGCCCTCGCCGCCGGGCAGCCCGTCACCGCCCACCGCGTCGGATCCGGCGTGGGGCACGGGATAGCGCCGTACGAAGCCGTCGTCGCACAGCTCGCGCTGCACGGCCTCGATGGTGCCGACCACCCGTGGGTCCCCGGGCGGCAGAAAGCCCGTCTGCGGGATGAGCAGCAGCGAGGCATCCAGTTCCCGGGAGCCGTAGAACTGGGTGAAGGTGTTGCGTCCGGCGTCGTAGCCGTGCGCGCAGACGTCCCGGTGGATCTCGTCGCGCAGCGCGCGCCAGCGGTCGACGGGGCTCTGCAGGGGCAGTCGCTCAAGTCTGCGTACGGTGCGGTCGGCGGCGACCCAGGCCATCACCTTGGAGTGCACGAAGTGGCGGCGCGGGCCGCGCACTTCCCAGATGCCCTCGTCCGGCTCGCTCCAGTTGGACTCCAGATGGTTCATCAGCTTCATCTGCAGGATGTGGGTGCTGTCGTCGCGGGCGAGCCCCGAGGTCTGGCCGAGCCACAGCGCGTCCACGACCTCGCCGTAGACATCGAGCTGGAGCTGGCCGGCCGCGCCGTTGCCGATACGGACGGGGCCGGACTTCTCGTAGCCGGGCAGCCAGGGCAGCTCCGCCTCCTGCAGCTCCCGCTCGCCGGCGACGCCGTACATGATCTGGAGGTTCTGGGCGTCTCCGGCAACGGCCCGCAGCAGCCACTCGCGCCACCGCCCGGCCTCCTCGCGGTAGCCGGTGCGCAGCAGGGCGGTCAGGGTCATGGCGGCGTCGCGCAGCCAGGCGTAGCGGTAGTCCCAGTTGCGTACGCCGCCGATCTCCTCGGGCAGGGAGGTGGTGGGTGCGGCGACGATGCCGCCGGTGGGGGCGTAGGTGAGCGCCTTGAGGGTGATCAGGGAGCGGACGACGGCCTCGCGCCAGGGGCCGGAGTAGCTGCACTGGCCGGTCCAGCCGGACCAGAACCGTTCGGTGCCGGTGAGCAGCCCCGCCGCGTCGGGGCGCGGCGGGGCGCCCGCGTGGGAGGGCTGCCAGCTGAGGGTGAACGCGACCCGCTCACCAGGGCCGACGCGGAAGGTGGAGTGGGTGGTCAGATCGCTGCCGTACGTGTCCACATCGGCATCCAGCCACAGGGCGTCGGGCCCGGCTACGGCGACGAGCCGGTCCCGTCCGCCGGGCCCGTGCTCACGCTGCACCCAGGGCACGATGCGGCCGTAGCTGAAGCGCATCCGCAGTGCGGAGTTCATGCGCACGCGGCCGCGGACACCCTCCACCATCCGTACGAGAACGGGTGCGGCATCCGGTCTACCGCGCCCTGCGCCTCTGGGCGGCATGAAGTCAATCAGGCGGACCGTCCCCTCGGAGGTGTCCCATTCGGACTCCAGCACGAGCGAGTCCCCGCGGTAGCGGCGGCGGGTGGCAGGGACCGGGGCGGGGCCGGCGTGCGCGGGCCCGAGCCGCCAGAAACCGTGGTCCTCGGTGCCCAGCAGTCCGGCGAAGACCGCGGGTGAGTCGAAGCGGGGCAGGCAGAACCAGTCGACACTGCCGTCCCTGGCCACGAGGGCGGCCGTCTGCATGTCGCCGATCAGTGCGTAGTCCTCGATGAGCGCAGCCACACGAACTCCCGGAACACCGTCGCAGCCGTCTTCCGGAGGCGGACCCCCGTTTCCCCCGCACGGCGCGGGCGATTGCGGCACGTTACGCGTGGCAGCTCGAGTTTCACCGGGCCCGGCCTGCCGCCGTGCCCGGCATATGTGTAGGGCCCGGCAGGCCGGCTCTGCGGTGGCGTGGGGGAAGGCCGGCGGGCCGTGCGGCCCGGCCCGGTGCACGGCGCGTACCACCCCTCGGAAGACGTTGTCCCACGACGGCCGCGATGTCACTCGTGGCCGGCACCCGCAGGCGTGGGCCGGGGCTGCTCGGTGACGACGAAGGAGCGTCGCCGGACCGTGCGGGACAGAAGGACCAGGCGGTCCGGGTCGACGGTGTACGCGAGTTCGGGGAGCGCCGGCACGCTTGCCGACGCGGGTGCCCCCGGGTCCGTTGCCGCGTGCACCCGGCACGCCGAGGCGATCATGGCGGCCTCGGCCATCACCTCGGCCGTTCTCCGGGGGTGCCCCTGGGAGATCGCTGTGGCCCTCACGTGGTCCCTCACGGCCTCACTGAGGAACGGGGCGATGCTGAGCAGACCATCGTGTATCGCCGCCTCCCGGTGCGTCAGGCGAAGTCCGATGGGCGACCACCACGCGATCTTCATCGTGGCGGACGTCGACTGCACGGAACCCTGCAACTCCAGCCACAGCGGCCTCAGATGCCGGTACCGCAGGAAGGCGCGCCAGACCGAGGAGGCCCGCTGTCCCACGAGCGGCAGGATGAACCCGAGACCGACCATCAGGGCGGCCGCGGACGCCAGCGGAGGGGCGACGTACGTGCTCAGGTAGTCCCAGTCGCGGCCGGTCCACCGTGCGAAGACGGCGATGAACTTGGTCCCCAGGTAGCCGACGTCCAGCGAGCCGCCGAGGACGATCAGCCCCAGCCCCGTCCGCAGCGATCCGTCGACCTGACGGAGCCACCGCCAGCACAAGGAGGTGAGAACCACGCCGCCGACCGCGTGTGCGACGAGATACATCATGATCATCTCGCGAATGAACGGGGTGTTGGCGTAGTACGTGTCCAGGTCACGAAGACGCTCGACCGGGGCCTCGCCCAGGGCGAAGAGCACCACGATGGCCACGCTCACGCACGCGTACGCGCCCATGCACGCCCTGGAGGAGCGGCGCACCTGCTCCGGGGGGCCGCCACGCCAGTTGATGATCAGCACGATGCAGGAGCCGCTGAAGGCGGTCAGGACGCAGTACACCAGCGGCGCGGAGAAGTTCGTGACCCCGGTCAGGTCGTTTACCGCGGCGATCGTCGGCGGCGCCGCCAGGAACAGAACCGCGCACCCCACGAGGAGCAGCGCACACACCGACCGCATCAGGGGCTCGTGCCAGGTGCGCCGGAGCGAGGGCAGCTTGATGGCCAGAGCGGCGATCAGCACCACGGCCGGGATGTAGAGGATGAGGCCGTCATTCACCGGCCGCACCTCCCTGGGCGGGCGAGGGGGTGCGGTGGGTGTTCTCGCTGACTCCGGGCGCTGCAGCGGACATGGCTCCGACCCCCGTATCGGTTGGTCAGCGCGTGGAACTGGGCTGTGGCTCGGGCGCCTGGCCGTGGCGGCCGGCAGCGACGCTCCGCTCGGCGTGCGTGAGGGGCGGCCCGGGCAGCAGCCCTCGGCCCGGACCGCGCACAACAGCCGCCACGACGTCCGGGTGCAGCCACGACGTCACGGGTGCGGACATGGTGATGACGCCGAGGAAGGCACGGGTGACCTGGGCGCGACCGGTTGCCGTGCGGACCAGCCGGTCGACGTAGCGGTTGGCCACCGCGGTCCCGGGCCGCGGCTGCTGTCCCTGAGCGCCGGGGTAGAGGATGTCCTGGGAGGTCGCCAGCTCCCAGGCGACGGTTGCGGGACGTGCGATGGCGCGCTGGATGCGGCGTGCGAGACCGGGGACACCCAGATCATGACGGCGAAGGATGCCGTCGAGTGCGACAAGGCCTTGCGCGGCCACCGTCATGCCCTGGCCGTAGAGGGGGTTGTACGTGGCCACCGCGTCGCCGATCACGATGAGTCCCTCCGGCCAGGTGAGGGCCTTCTCGAAGTAGTGGCGGCGGTTGACCGTGCTGCGCGTGACGGTGACCTCGGGCGACAGCGGTTCGGTCCTGGCGATCAGTTCGCCGACGACGGGGTGGCGTACGGAGCGGGCGAAGGTTTCGAACTGGTCGGGGTCACGGGAGGGTTCGCCTCCCCGGGTGCCGGAGAGCGTGACCAGCCAGCGGCCGCCTTCGACGGGGACGATCGTCGCGGTCCGGCCCGGTACCGGCTCATTGGGGTCCGACTGCACGTTGACGATGGGGAATTCCTCGCTGCCGACGGGGGCCCGGTAGAGGCGGCTGGCGTACACGAGACCGGAGTCCACCTCGGCCTCCTTGATCCCGTGCACGCCCAGGGACCGCAGCCATTCGGTGGCCCGCGACCCGCGGCCGCCGGCGTCGACGACGAGGTCGGCGTCGAGGGTCATGTCGCTGCCGTCGGGCGTGCGCAGACGCACCCCCGTCACCCGGCCGGCACTGCCCTCGAAGCCCTGCATCTCGTGCCGCTGCAGCACCGTGACCGAGGGAAGCGCGAGGACGTGCTCGCGGACCACCCAGTCCAGCAGGTCACGGGTGCACGCGATCATGTACTGCATTTCCGGCCAGCGTCTGAGCCAGCCCTGCGCGGTCAGCGAGACCAGGCCGGTGGGAAGGGGTATGCGTCGTGCCCCCGCGGCCAGCCAGCGGCCGGTGATGCCGGGGATGATCTGTTCGAACGCGCGGGCGCCGCCGGACCAGAGCACATGGACGTGGCGGGCCTGGGGCAGGGATTTGCGCGGTTCGGGCCTCGTGGGCAGGGCATCCCGCTCGATGACCGTCACTTCGTCGGCGTGGCCGGCGAGAACTGCCGCAGCGAGCATGCCGGCCATGCCGCCGCCGATGATGACGGCCCGGCGGGGCTTGGCGGATCCGGCAGGCTGGGAGTGGCGTGTCATCGCGGACTGCTTCCTGTTGGGGCCGCTTCCTTGCGTGCGGCGGCGACGAAGGGGGATCGGAGGGCGCGCGACAGCTTCACGAGCAGATCGGGGCTTTCGACCCGGGCCGCCGCGAGAGCCCGTGCTCCGGGTGAGGTTTCCTCATGTGTGTCCAGATCGGGCATGGTCGACTTCGCGTCCACAGCGGCAGCGACCATGGCCGCGAGCGACACGATCTCCGCGGACTCGGCCGAGGTCTTGTCACGCATCGCCTCGAGTGCGGCGAGCCGCACATCCTCGTCGAAATACGACTGGAGCCTGAGCAGTTCGTCGTGGATCGCGGTCTCCCGCGCCATGTCGGGAGCCGACCACCAAGGGATGCCTCGCAGCGCCGTATGGTCTCCGGGAGTGGACTTCAGCTGCCGCCACAGGGTGCCCAGGCGCAGATACATGATCCACGCGTGAAGGAAACCACTGACCTTCGGGCCGATCAGGGGCAGCAGGAAGCCGACGGTGACGATCAGGCCTCCTGTTGCGGCGACCGGTGGAGCCAGGTCGGTGCTGAGCGTGTCCCAGTCCTTGCCGGACCACCGGGCGAAGACCGCGGTGAGCTTGGCGGCGCCGAAGAGCAGGTTGAGGACGAACCCCACCACGAGCACGATCAGTCCGACGCGCAGCCACCCGTGCACGGCCTGCGCCCAGCGCAGGCACAGGGTGGTCGTCACGACGGCCGCAACCATGTGTGCGCACAGATAGGTGACGATCATCTCGCGGATGAACGGAGTGGTCGCGTAGTGCGTGTCCAGGTCGCGCAGCCGCTCCACCGGAGCGTCCCCGAGCGCGAAGAAGGTGGCGAGCGCAATGATGGCCACGGCGTAGAAGGAGAGCCACCTGCGTGAACTGCGCCGGATCGTCTCCGGGGGGCCGCCCCGCCAGTTCACGATGAGCACGAGGCACGCGCAGGAGAAGGCGCACATGACGCAGTAGACCAGCGGCGCCGAGAAGTTCGGGATGCCGGTGATCCGGTTGACCGCCCGGATGGTGGGCGGCGCCGCGAAGAAGAAGCAGATCGCGGCGGCGAAGACCAGGAAGCACACCGAGCGCACCAGAGGGTCGCGCCATCCGCGGAAGAGGCCGGGCAGCTTGGCTGTGAAGGCGATGCCGAGAGCGACGGCGGGAAAGTAGTAATCGTTGTTGCGCACGTGTCAGCCTTGCCGGTGGACGGGCGCCGCGTGTACGCGTCGTACCGGCGCGTTGCGCGGCGCCGGGGCGGCCGTTCCCTCCGGCCACCGGAGCAGTGCGGCCCCCGGCTCCAGACCAAACGTTTCAGCTGTGGCTCCCCCGGTGCGGCGGAAGTTGGGCCGCAGGGCAATGCCTGTGCCGTGGGAAAGCCTGGCGATGTCGAGCACGTCGCCCCGAGGCCGGCCTGCGTCCCGGGCGAGTGAGGCGATCCGCCTCACTGTCTCGGCGAGGGGAGCTCCTGCTTCGCTCACCGGCGAGTCTCCTATGCGTCAGGTGGGGGTGGCTGTCAGCGACTGGACCGGAGCCTAGCCGCCGGAGACCGCCCGCAGGTGCGACTTGCCCCGGCGCGAACCCGGCACCACGGCCGCGCCGCTCTCGCGCAGCACCAGCGTCATCCTGGTGAATCCTTTGTCCTGAAGGGTCCTTGGCGTCTCGTCGACGATGCGACAGTCCGTGCGTCCCCACCGCGGATCGGGGTGGTTCACCCGTCGTACGGCCCCGTCGTGATGGATGGCGGCCGCGCCGACCAGGCGCACCCAGTGCGGCAGCCCCCACGTGTAGGCCGCGTCCATGATCGGATCCTGTGCGATGTCGTCACGAATGGCCTGAAGCGAACGGTCGTCGTCCTGGCTCTCGAGAGCGGACGCCAGTTGCGCCATCAGCGGCAGGCACCAGCCCGTCTCGTGCTCGGCGAGCACCGCGGGCGCGTCCGGGTGGAACAGTGCGAATCGCAGGAAGTTCTGCTGCGGCATCGCCGTGGGGTGCGGCCCGATACCCCGGAACAGGGCGTCGAACGCGGGGTTGGCGTGCGCCACGTCCCAGTGCCGGTCGAACAGCAGGGAGGGCAGCGGCATGGCGTCCATCAGCACCGCGTAGTCGCGCAGATAGGCCTGCGTCTCGGGATCGGCCGGGTCTGCCGGAGCCGTCGACGGGGCGGCCACCGGCGGGCGCACGGGCACCGGGGGGTGGGCCGGGCCGGACGGACGCGAGGGCACGGGGCGGCGCGCGGGCGTCGAGGGCGGCACGGGCCCGGAGGGCCGGACGGGGGTGCTCCAGTCGCCGGGCGTGTCCCGGTCCGTGGCGAGGCGGTGGAGCCGGCCACCCTGCTGCTCGTCCATCTCCAGCGCCACGACCAGGGCGCGGAGCGTCTCGCCCGACCACGCAGGGGCGGGGTTGCGTTCCCACGTGCCGTACGTGTAGGCGCTGATGTCGAGGCGGGCCGCCACATCCTCCAGGCTCAGCCCCAGTTCCTCCCTGCGCCGTCTGAGGACGTCGCCGAGCCGCCTTGTACGGGCCGTGCCGCGTGTGGTTCCGGCACATGCCAGACGTCCGTGGACACCTGGCCGTTCGACGCCCGCCTCATATGTCATCGAGAACGCCACCCTTCTCAAAGGCTCTCGAAGTCCCGCCGCGGCAGCCCCGTTTGGATCTTCACACCGCTTGGCGATCCTGCTACCGCGAACAAGTCCATGTCAACTATCGTGGCATTCCGCGCCGCTGAGCGCTCAATTCGCGCCACAGCTGTGGCAAGAGCTGGTTGCGTTCCCCCGAAACGGTTAATCTCCCGGCAGCCCCTTGTGTGCGGGCTACCTCGTGTGATCTAGGAGACCTACTGGTGACAGACGGCTTCTCGGTTCCGGGTGCGACGGCCGCAGGCCCGCTGGCGGCATCGGTCGCCCGGGTCGCCGAACTCGCGGACAAGCTCGGGCTGCGCCATGGCGAGGTCTTCGACGTCCATCAGCTCTCCGAGGCCTCGGGAGTCCCCGCCGACGTGGTCGGCTCCCTGCTCGCTGGGCGTCCCGCAGGCGAACCCGACCTCCAGGCACGGTTCCTGCAGCGCTTCGACCTGCTGCGCACCACACGGCTCAAGCCCAACGGCCGCCGCTACACGCAGCAGGAGATCGCCGACGGCACCGACATGTCCCGCCAGCAGGCCGGGGCTCTGATCAACGGCGACCGCCGCCCGACCATGGAGCACTGCGACGCGATCCAGCGCTTCTTCAAGGTCCACGCGGGCTTCTTGACCGCGGAGGACGCCGACGCGCTCAACGGTGCGCTGCAGCGTACCGAGCAACGACTGCTGCACGACTACGCGGGTGGCGACAGCGACCCGTTGGAGCGGCTGCTCCAGGACCATGGTGTGCGGGGCATCGCGTGGCGCGCGGCCCAGCTGCCCAGCGACAAACACCGCGACAAGGTGACCGAGTGGCTCGACATGCTCCTGGAGAGCGTCAAGCCGACGGAGCCCTGATTTCGGACAGGCTTGGATTCGTACGTGTCTCAACAGCTGCTGACGGGGAGAGGAGAGCGGTGAGCATAGGCAAAGACATGCGCCGGCTGTGCGGCGAACTGGTTGCCGGAATCGATCTGCCCGCCCCGGCCGAACCCGCCGCTCTCTACACCGCGCTGTGCGCGGGCATGAGCAAATACCGTGGTCGTCCGGTCCGTTACCGCACGGCCTCGTTCCCTACGGGCACGGCCAGCGGTCTGTGGCTCGACATGGCGGACCAGGATCTGATCGTGATCGAGGAGCGCACCGCCCCCGACCACCAACTGGTGATTCTCGGCCATGAGTTGTGGCACATGAAGGCCGGGCACTGCAGCCACCATGTGGAGGGCGCGGCCGTCGCCGCCCGTCTGTTGTCGGACGAGGCCGATCTGCAGGCAGCCGTACTCAGGGTCGCCGCCCGGACCCGCTTCGATCAGGCCGAGGAGAACGAGGCCGAGACCTTCGGTCTGCTGCTCGGCAGCAAGTGCCGTTCATGGCTGGCCGGTTCGACCGGTCGCGGTCCTGTGCGGCGCGACGGACTCGCCGGCCGTATCGAAGCCTCCCTGGGATACCGGGGGCCCCAGGGCTGAGGCAGGGACGGTCCGGACCGGCTTCCCGGGATGCGCGGGGGCCGGGCGGAACGATGGTCACCACTGCCGCGATCGCGCGATCGCTGCTCGTACGGCGGCCGCGCCCGCGGCAGGCGCACCCTGCGGTCGCCGACCGGCTGACGCCGACGGCGACGGCGGCCCGGCTGTTCGAGCGTGCCGCAGACCGACGAGGAACCGGGAACGGCCGGGGGCCCCGCCCCGGGCCGGCACCCGCTTCCGCTTCCCGCTTCCCGCTTCCCGCTTCCCGCTTCCCGCTTCCCGCTTCAGCATGCGCATGATGGAGGAACGCACGATGTGGGGTACCGGCGGTATCGCTTAGGCTCGCCCCGATATGAACGGCAATCACACGGGCCACGCGGGGCGGAGATCCCCGCTGGAACCGAAGGCCGACCGGGAGACGGTACGGCGGCACAACCTGAGCCTCGTTCTGCGAGCGGTCCGCGACGAGGTCGAGATGACCCGCGCCGGGGTCGCGGCCCGGGTCGGGCTGACCCGGGCCGCCGTCTCCTCGCTGGTCGAACAGCTGCTGGACAGCCGCTTTCTGTCCGAGTCCGGCAAGACCTTCAGCGGCCAGGCCGGACGGCCGGGCACCGTGCTGAAGGTGGCCCGCACCGGCGTCGCGGGCGTCGGCGTCGAGATCAACGTCGACTATGTGGCGGTATGTGTGGTGGACCTGGCCGGCACCGACCGGGTGCGGCTGGTGGAGCATCTCGACAACCGGGGCACGCCGCCCGCCCAGGTGCTGGGCCGTGCCGCCGGGATCGCGGCCCGCGCCCTGGCCTCGGCAGCCGAGCAGGAACTGCGGCCGGTCGGAGCGGCGCTGGCGCTGCCGGGGCTGATCGCGGCAGGCACGGTCCGTCAGGCGCCCAACCTCGGCTGGATCGGAGTCGAGGCGGGGGCACCCTTCGCCGAGGCCCTGCACGCGCTGCGGCCCGCCCTCCCCGCACTGCCGGTGCGTTCGGAGAACGAGGCGAATCTGGCGGCGCTGGCCGAGCTCTGGTTCGGCGGTCTCGGCGACCTGCGCAGCTTCCTGTACCTGACCGGCGAGATCGGAGTCGGTGGCGCGCTGGTGCTGGACGGCGAACTGCTGCGCGGAGCCAACGGGTTCGCCGGCGAGATCGGACATGTACCGGTCGCGGCGGACGGCCCCCGCTGCCGCTGCGGTGCACGCGGCTGCCTGGAGCAGTACGCGGGCCAGTCGGCGCTTCTGCGGGCAGCGGGCATCGACGAACGCGCGGGCGCGGCGGGCGTCGCGGAACTGGAACTCCGCGCCCGCGAGGGCGACAGGCCCGCGGTCTCGGCCCTGACCCAGGCGGGCCTGACGCTCGGCCGCGTCCTGTCGGGCGCGGTGAACCTCTTCGACCCGGACGCGGTGATCCTGGGCGGCATCTACCGCCCCCTCTTCCCCTGGCTCGCCCCACCGGTCGGCGCCGAACTCGCGGACCGGGTGGTGTCGGGCCTGTGGCCGGGAGACAGCGGCCGCGTGCGCGCCTCTTCCCCGGCGGCGGACGCGGCGCGCGGCGCCGCGGCCCTGGTGGTCCAGGACGTCCTGGCGGACCCGGTGGCGTACGCCCACCGCGAGTCGCACTGACGCGACAGCACCGCGCCGCCCCGGTGACCGGCCGGGTCAAGGTGCGGAGCCCCGGTTCGGGGTGGGGAGGTACCTCCCCACCCCGCCAGGCCGCGGGGGAGGGCGGGGCGGGGGAACCGAACCCGTTGGCGCACAGCCTCCCGGCCGACCCGCCCCGGCTGCCGGAGCGCCCGCGGCAGCCGCGCACCGCACGGACCGCGCCGACAGCTCGGCACAGCCCGGATGGGGCGCGCGGGCCCGGATGAGGGGCGGCGCGGCGCGCAGGGTCAGCGGACGCCCAGCAGGTGGTCCATCGCCAGCTGGTCCAGCCGCTCGAACCCCATGCCCCGCTCCCCCGCCGCCCCCGCGTCGAAGTCCTCGAACGCCGCGCGGTCGCCGAGCAGACCCGCCAGGCCGTCCTGGGCCGTGGGGCGCGCCAGCTCGTCGAGGCGGGCCGCCCGCAAGGCCTCCTGGACCTCCGGGTCGGCGCGGAAGGCCGCCGCCCGCTCCCGCAGGATCAGGTAGTTCCGCATGCATCCGGCCGCCGACGCCCACACGCCGCCGGAGTCCTCCGTGCGCGGCGGCTTGAAGTCGAAGTGCCGCGGGCCGTCGTAGCCCGCCGTCTCCAGCAGGTCGACCAGCCAGAACGCCGAGCGCAGATCGCCCGCGCCGAAGCGCAGGTCCTGGTCGTACTTGATACCGCTCTGGCCGTTGAGGTCGATGTGGAAGAGCTTGCCCGCCCACAGCGCCTGCGCGATGGAGTGGGTGCAGTTCAACCCGGCCATCTGCTCGTGGCCGACCTCCGGGTTCACGCCGTACAGCTCGGGCCGTTCGAGGCGCTCGATGAAGGCGAGGGCGTGGCCGACCGTGGGAAGCAGGATGTCGCCGCGCGGCTCGTTGGGCTTGGGTTCGATGGCAAAGCGAAGCGCGTAGCCCTGTTCGGTGACGTACTCGCCCAGGAGGTCGAAGGCCTCCTTCATACGCTCGAGCGCGGCGCGCACGTCCTTGGCCGCGCCGGATTCGGCGCCCTCGCGCCCGCCCCATGCGACGTATGTCTGCGCCCCGAGCTCGGCGGCGAGGTCGATGTTGCGGATCGTCTTGCGCAGCGCGTACCGGCGCACGTCGCGGTCGTTGGCGGTGAAGCCGCCGTCCTTGAAGACGGGGTGCGTGAAGAGGTTGGTGGTGGCCATCGGCACGGTCAGTCCGGTGGCGTCCAGCGCCTGCCGGAAGCGCTTGATGTGCGCCTCGCGCTCGGCCTCGCCCGCTCCGAAGGGGATCAGGTCGTCGTCGTGGAAGGTCACCCCGTAGGCGCCGAGGGCGGCGAGGCGCTGGATGGACTCGACGGGGTCGAGGGCGGGCCGGGTCGCGTCCCCGAACGGGTCCCTGCCCTGCCAGCCGACGGTCCACAGCCCGAAGCTGAACTTGTCGTCCGAGGTGGGGGTGAAGCGTTCCGTCATCGCCATGACCGCCTTGGATCAGTCGTTTTGTTTCGATGCCTTACTAATAATGCACGCCCCGAACTCGCGACAGAAGCACTCCACACCTGTTCCTCGGAGGCAGGGTGACGTAATTTGTTTCCTGTTCCGCCAAATACGTGGGGCCAGCCGGAGGGAGAGATGCGGCAATGCCGTCGAACGCGGTGGTCATCGGAGTGGACAGCTCGACCCAGTCCACCAAGGCGGCGTTCACCGACGTCGCCACGGGCGAGCTCCTCGCCGTCGGCAGGGCGCCGCACCACGTCAGCGGCGCGGACGGCGCGCGGGAGACCGACCCCGAGGTGTGGTGGCGCGCCCTGCGCCAGGCCGTGGCCGCCGGGCTGAAGCAGTCGGGGCTGAGGCCGTCGGACGTCACCGGCATCGCGGTCGCCGGACAGCAGCACGGCCTGGTCGTGCTCGACCGGGCCGGGACCCCGCTGCGCCCCGCGCTGCTGTGGAACGACACCCGCTCCGCCCCGCAGTCCGCCACGCTGACCGAGGCGCTCGGCGGCCCGGATGCCTGGACGGCCCGTACGGGCTCGGTGCCGGTCGCCTCCATGACGGCCGCGAAGTGGCAGTGGCTGCGGGAGAACGAACCGGCCGCGGCCAAGGCGGCGGCCGCGGTACGGCTGCCCCACGATTTCCTGACCGAACGACTCGCGGGCGTCGCGGCCACCGATCCCGGGGATGCCTCGGGCACCTGCTGGTATTCCACCGCGACCGGCGCGTACGACCCCGAGCTCCTCCACCTGGTCGGGCTGGACGCCGCGCTGCTGCCCCCGGTCGCGGCGACGGGCGGCACCCGCATCGGATCGCTGACCACCGGGGCCGCGGCCGGACTCGGGCTGCCCGCCGGTATCGCGGTCGCCGCCGGCACGGGCGACAACATGGCCGCCGCGGTCGGGCTCGGACTCGGCGGGGCGGGGCTGCTCGGCCACCCCGTCCTCAGCCTCGGCACGTCCGGCACGGTCTTCGCCGCGACCCGCACCCGCCCCGCGTCCACGGCGCTCGCCGGGTTCGCGGCGGCGGACGGCACCTACCTGCCGCTGGCCTGCACCCTGAACTGCACGCTCGCCGTGGACAAGGTCGCCACCCTGCTCGGCCTGGACCGTGAGGCCGCCGAGGCGGGCGGGGACGTCGTCCTGCTGCCGTACCTCGACGGGGAGCGCACACCGGATCTTCCGGGCGCCTCCGGCCTGCTCACGGGCCTGCGGCACACGACGACCCGCCAACAGATCCTCGGCGCGGCCTACGAGGGCGCGGTCGTTACGGTGCTGCGGGCCCTCGACGAGGTCCTGCGCGCCTGCGGCCTGGATCCTGCCGCCCCCGAGACGGCAGGCCGGGCGCTGCGCCTGGTCGGTGGCGGCGCCAAGGGCCGCCATTGGGTGGAGACGGTCCGCCGCCTGTCGGGCCGCTCTGTGGTGATCCCTCGGAACAGCGAACCGGTCGCGATCGGCGCGGCGGCACTGGCGGCGGCCGCTGCGACGGACACGGACCCGGTGGCACTTGCCGCCGGGTGGCAGAGGAACGGGTCGACGGAACTGCCGGCGGTGCAACGGGACACGCAGACGTGGGAGCGGGTCTCGGCGGCCATGGACCGCGCGGCGCCGACGCTGCTGAGCTGAGGAGGGCCAGGAGATCGACGGGCCTGCGCCGCAGGCCCGGCCATGCAGCGGGAGCCGCCCGCCCGTACCGGACGTCGGCCCCCGGCGGGCGCTGCCGCCGCGGGGCGTACCGAGGGCACCCCCGCCGGGTGCCTCGGCACGAGCGCCGTGTCTAACAGCGCCACACGTCCAGCACCGGCGCGGTCCCGGCCGCCCCCCGGCGGCCGAGGTCCACTCCGGCGCCCTGCAGGGCGATCTCCGCGCGCACGATGCTGCCCGCCTCCATCTGGCGTGTCACCGTGTGTGTCGCGTAGGCGTGGACCAGGCGCAGCCCCCTGCCGCAGATCACATCCGCGTCCAAGGGTTCCTTGCGCCGGCCCACCCGGTGCTTCCAGCAGCCGCCGTCCATGACCTCGACCGTCAGGGCGTCACCGCGGACGCTGATCAGCGTGGACACCCAGGGGCTACCGCTGTGCAGGACCACATTGGTCACCAGCTCGGTGACGATCACCGACAGTGCCTCGTCGAAGTGGTCGGCCAACCGCCATCGACGGGCGACGGCCCGGGCGAAGCGCCGTAGTTTGCGCGCGGCCTCCGGCGAAGCGGGCATGGCGCAATGGGCCAGGCTTCGCAGGGCAAACGGCCCGGCCCGTTGGGGCGCCGGGTAAGAGGCACGTTCTATGGCGATCACTTGGGCTCCTGTTCGCTTGGGCGCGTGTCGCCCTTACGTAGGTCCAGCGGCCGGGAGTTGCTCCGGGCCGTCGACAGCCATGCAGGTCTGCTGCGGCAGCTCAACATTCGTGGCCCTGCACGTCCGGAGCAATCAGGGACACTGAAACACGGATACGTAAACAATCGAAATGCCCCGGAAACGCCGAGGAGAGTGAGTGGTGGACACGCGGAGTGACGCAGCAGGCGAACGATGGCTGACGCGTGTCCTCGCCGCCGACGCCGACGACGCCACCGACCCCGCGCTACTGCTGATCGAGGGAGCGGCCGGTACCGGAAAATCCCGGCTGGTGACGCGGCTGCTGGACGCGGCCCTGCACACACCGAGCGCCGCGGGCACGCCCGCACACAGCGTGATGGTGTCGTTCTCCTCCAGCGGTACGACGGTGAAGCGGCGTCCCTTCCCCTCGACCGTCACCGCCTCCCCCGCCGTGTCCTCTCCCACCGGTTCCTCCCCCGCCGCCCGCACCGCCCCTCCCCCGCCCCGCAACCCCGATCGGCCCAGGCCCGCGCCGGACACCGAGGCGCACGAGCTGCCGGAACTCCCCGCGACCCTGGCATCGCTGCAAGCGCGCGGGGACCGCGTCCTCCTGGTCGCCGAGGACGTCCACCGTGCCGACCGGAACTCCGTCGGCCTGCTGCGCCGACTGCTGGAGCGGCCGCCCGCCGGGCTCGCCGTGGCCCTGACCTACCGGCCGGAGGAGCTGCGCGAGCCCGGACTCGTACTGGGCCGCGGCGCCCATTTCCCCGCCGCGATGTCCGTGCTGCGGCTGCGGCTCGACCCGCTCGGCACGGAGCAGGTGCGCGAGGTGGTCGAGGAGGGGCTCGGTGGCGAGCGCTGCCCCTCGGAGCTGGTCGCGCGGATCCATGAGCGTTCCGGGGGTGTGGCCCAGGTGGTCACCGACCTGGTGCGGCTGCTGCGCGAGTCGGGCGAGGACCGGGAGCGGTACTCGGTCCGCGACCTGGACGCCGTCGGTGTGCCGCCCCGCCTGGCCGACCTTGCACTGGGTCGTAGCGCCGCGCTGAAGGAGCGGCTGCGGCCCGTCGTGTGGGCGGCGGCCGTTCTCGACGAACCGGTGGAGGCATCCGAGCTCATCTCCGTGGCGGGCCTGAAAAGCGACGAGGGCACCCGCGCCCTGATAGCCGCCCTGCGCGCAGGCGTGCTGACGGAGGACGACCAGGGCATGTACGGCTTCTTCGTCCCGATGGCCGCCCGGGCCGTGTACAGGGAGGCCCCCGGGCCGCTGCGCGGTCAGATGCACCTGAGGGCCGCCGCCGTGCTCGCCCACCGCCAGCCCGTGCCCTGGGTGCGGCTGGCCCGTCACCGCAGACACGGCGGCCAGGTACGCGGCTGGCTGCGGGCGGTGGAACAGGCCGCGCTCCAATGCCAGGCGGCGGGCGACCACCAGGCGGCGATCGATCTGCTGGAGGACACCCTCTCCCGTACGACCGTCCCGCTCGGGGCGCGCGCCCGCCTCGCCCCCCTGCTGGCACACAGCGCCGTACTCGGGCTGCGTTCCGACCAGACGGTGACCGTGCTGCGGCAGATCCTGGACGAGCAGTCGCTGCCGGCCGCCGTGCGCGGTGAGATCCGCCTCGACCTGGGGCTGGTGCTGTGCAACCAGGCCGTCGCGGGGCTGCAGGGCTGGCTGGAACTCCAGCAGGCGGTGGAGGAACTCGAGGAGCGCCCCGTACTGGCCGCGCGCGCCATGTCGGCCCTGGCGATGCCCCTGCTGCCGGCGGTCCCGCTGGAGCGGAACCTGTACTGGCTGCACCGGGCCGAGAAGGCGGCCGCCGACAGCGGCGACGCCGAGGCTGTGACGGCGGTGACCGCCAACCGGGCCGGGGCACTGATGTACGTCGGGGATCCGGCGGCCTGGCAGGTACTGGAACGGCTGCCGAAGGACACGGGCGAACCGGTCCAGCAGCAGCATGTCGCGCGCGGTCTGTGCAACGCCGCGGACGGTGCGCTGTGGCTCGGACATCTCGGCCGCTCCCGCGAACTGCTCAGGGAGGGCCTGGAGCTCGCCACACGGGGCGGCGCCTCCTATGTGGAGCAGGGCGCCCGGGGCACGGCGCTGCTCCTGGACTGGGCCGAGGGCAACTGGTCGGATCTGTCCGCCCGGGCCCGGTCGTTCCTGGCCGAGGCGGACACCATGCCGGGGCCCGCCGCCGATGCCCGCATCGTGCTCGGTCTGCTGACGCTGGCCCGCGGCGAATGGCAGCAGACGACGGCCTGGCTGGCGGAAAAGGGGCCCACCGGCCCCGAGGGCTCCGCGGTGCCGCACGCGGCGGCTGCCTCGGGCGCCCTGATCCGCCTGGCCCTGAACCGCGACGACGTGGAGACGGCGGTGTCGGAGGCGTCGCTGGCCTGGGACCGTCTGCGGGACAAGGGCGTATGGGTGTGGGCGGCGGAGCTGGCGCCCTGGGCGGTGGAGGCGACGCTGCGCGCGGGCAGACGCGAGACGGCGCAGAAGATGGTCGCCGAGTTCGCCGCCGGTCTCGAGGGCCGCCAGGCTCCTTCGTCGTCCGC
Organism: Streptomyces sp. NPDC002889; assembly: GCF_042888425.1. Lineage (NCBI taxonomy): Bacteria > Bacillati > Actinomycetota > Actinomycetes > Kitasatosporales > Streptomycetaceae > Streptomyces > Streptomyces sp. NPDC002889. The sequence continues at coordinate 232,321 of NZ_JBIAPT010000009.1, read as the reverse complement.
GGCCCTGCACTGGTGCCGGGCGCTGCTGGCCGAGGAGGACGGCGAGTGGGACACGGCAGGTCCCCTGTTCCGCCGGGCCGCGACGGTGTACGCGGGGCTGCCCCGTCCGTACTCCTCGATCATGACCACGGAGGGCGCCGCCCGCTGCACCCTCGCCTCCGATCCGGGCGCTGCCTCCGCTGTCGAGGAACTCGCTTCCTGCGTGCAGCAGTTGAGCGACATGGGCGCGGTGTGGGACGCGGCCCGGATCCGCGCCGTACTGCGCTCCCACCAGCCCGTCGAGGAGCAGCGCCCGCGCGGCCGCCCCAGCTACGGGGACCAGCTCTCTCCGCGCGAGCAGGAGGTCGCCGATCTGGCGGCGACCGGGCTCACCAACCGGGAGATCGCGGCCACGCTGCATCTGTCGCCGCGTACGGTGGAACAGCATGTCTCGCGGGCCCGGCGCAAGCTGGAGTCGCAGTCCCGGCAGAACCTGGCGCGGGCGCGCGCCCAGCGTCCTGAGTGAGTCCTCAGCCCGTCACCAGGAGCACTCCGCCGTACGACACCCCCGCCACGACCGCCCAGGCGCACAGGCCGAGCGCGGCGACGCGGCCGCCGGTGCGGACCAGGGAGGGCAGGTCCACCGCGCTGCCGAGTCCGAACAGCGCGGCGGCCAGCAGGAGTTCCTGCGCCGTGTGCGCCGCGTCGAGGGCAACGGCCGGCAACAGGCCGGTGCTGCGTAGCGCCACCATGGCGAGGAAGCCGACGACGAACAGCGGGACGAGCGGAACCCGTGCCCGTCCGGGGGCGGTTGCCGTCCTCGCCGCCTGCCGCCGGTGCCGAACCGACAGCGCCACCGCGGCGACGAGCGGGGCGAGCAGCGCCACCCGCATCAGCTTGACCAGGACCGCCTCGCCGAGCGCCGTGGGACCGGCTGTCTGTGCGGTGGCCACCACCTGCCCGACGTCGTGCACGCTCGCCCCGGCCCAGCGCCCGAACTGTGCGTCGTCGAGCCCCAATGGCCCCTGCAGCAGCGGAAGTACGGCGATGGCGAGCGTGCCGCACAGCGTCACCAGCGCAACGGAGGTGGCCACATCACGCTCGTCGCTGTCCGTCGCCTCGCTCACCGCGCCGATCGCGGACGCCCCGCAGATCGCGTATCCGGTGGCGATCAACAGCGGCTGGTCGCCGGGCAGTCCCATCCGCCGGCCCAGCCACCACGTACCGAGAAGGGTGGCGATGACGACGCCGAGCACCATGGTGACGCTCGCCCACCCGAGTCCGCGTATGTCGTCCAGGCCCAGTTTCAGTCCGAGCAGGACGATCCCGAGACGCATCAGCCGCTTGCCGGCGTACGACAGGCCCGGCCGGCCCGCTCCCCGTACCGCGCCGCGTACACGGGGCAGATGAGCGGCGACGATGCCGAGCACCACGGCCACGGTGAGCATCGGGACGCCGGGCAGGAGCCGGTGCACCGACCAGGCGGCGGCTACACCGAGCGTGGCGAGCGCGAGCCCGGGCAGGGTGAGGGGCCGCGCCGTCCGGGTGGTGCGGGCGGGGCGCTCCTTGAGAAGCGCCATTACCGGTCGGCCGGCAGTTCGTAGACGCGGCGGACGCTGGTGCCGAGCCGGGAGATGTCGGCGCCGTAGACATGGAGGGATATCGCGGTACCGTCACCGGCGTTCCAGACCCGGTGGATGTCTCCGGGCGGCGCGAATCCGCAGACGTCGCCAGGGGCGTTGACCACGTCCTGGGTGGCGACGAGCCGGGCCGGCGCACCCGCTGCGGTGGCCGGGAGGAGACGGTAGCGCCTTTCGTGCTCGGTTCCCTGGTGGACCCCTGTGGTGCACCAGGACACGTGGTCGTGCACGGAGGTCCCCTGGCCGGGCAGCCAGACCAGCGCGACGACGGAGAAGCTGCCGTCGGGCTCGGCGTGCAGCAGATGCTGTCGGTAGCGCGCCGGGTCGCTCTCGCACTGCTCCACGGTGAGCAGATCCCGCGCGCCCAGGTGGGGCGCCAGGCATTCACCGACCAGATACGCCGTGGGATCGGGCGGCAGTCCGCGTCCTACGGCATCGCGCACATCCGAGATCAGCGCATCGAGGCGGTGAGTGGTCCGGGGGGCGGCGGCGGTGTTCATACGGGCAGCGTCGAGCGGTGCGGCCCGTGGCGTCCAACGACGTTCTCTTCGCCCTCCCCAAGCGCCGCTTATGGACGTTCGCGCCAGTCAGCAGCCGCTCTTGTTGGCGGCAACGGTCTTGAGCTCCTCCAGGACGAGCGCGGTCGCGGGTATGCGCAGATGCTCGCGCAGAACGTATGCGAAGACCTTGCGCCGCGAGGCCGGCTGCAACGGCCGCCCGGTGACGCGGGGGTGGCACAGGAAGTTCAGTACGAGGGCTGGGACCATGGCCACACCCAGCCCCTCCGCGACCATGGCCTGCAGAGCGAGACCGTCGTCGGTGGTGAAGGCGATCTCCGGTGCGAAGCCCTGTTCGGCGCACTCGTGCAGGAGGTTGGCGCGGCAGCGCAGGCATCCGGCGATCCAGCGCTCCTGCGCCACATCCGTCAGCTGCACCGTGCGGCGGCGCGCCAGGGGATGCCCGGCCGGCAGCAGCACGGTCAACTGGTCCTCGAGGAGCGGGATCTCCACCAGCTCGTCCGGCACATACTCGTGCAGGCCGGGATAGGTGAAGGCGAGCGTGATGTCGCACTCCCCCCGTACGAGGCGCTGCAGCGACTCGGGCGGCTCGTCGTCCAGCAGGTCGACGCGGACCCCCGGGTGGCGCGCGGCGAGCCGGGCCATGGTCTCGGGGACGATCGTGGTGTGGGCGCTGGGGAACGCGCAGACACGTACGCGTCCGGCGCGCAGCCGGGTCAGCGCGTGGATCTGCTCCTGGGCCGCGGACATGCTGCCGAGGATTGCCGCGGCGTGCCGGGACAGCGCCTCGCCCGCCTCGCTGAGGCGCAGCCCGCGTCCGGCCCTGATGAACAGGGGGCTGCCGACCTCCCGTTCGAGGGCTTTCATCTGCTGGGTGATCGCGGGCTGGGTGTAGCCGAGCGCGCGGGCGGCCGCCGAGTACGAGCCCGTTCTGACGACTTCATGGAACGTCTTGATGTGCCGGGAATCGAACACGAGCGGATCATAAGCAGAATTTGGGGGGCGCGTCCCCCGCACCCCGTTTTCCCGCCACCTGCTTCATCCCGCGCGGTTCATCCCACCCGCTTCATCCCACCCTCTGTACCCACGCGGCCATGCCACGCGATGCCGCCCCGCTACGGTTTGCGGCCCACTGCGCCGTACAGCGAGACCACCGCATCCTCGTTCTCGACCTCGTCGACGCCGAGCTCGGGGTGCCAGTCGGTCAACTGGACGATGCCGGGCTCCACGATCTCGAGCCCGTCGAAGAAGCGGGCGACCTCGGCGCGGCTGCGCGCGGCGAGAGTGACGCCGGACGCCGCGTACATCTGCACGCCGCGCCGGACGGCGGTCGGGTCGAAGTCGGCGGTGAGCTGCGACAGGACCAGATAGCTGCCGGCCGGCAGGGCGTCCACGAGCCGCTTCACCAGGTCGTGGGGCGCGTCGTCGTCGCCGATGAAGTGCAGAAGCGCCACCAGCGACAGCGCGACGGGCCGGTCGAAGTCGAGGCTCTTGCAGGCCTGTTCGAGGATGCGGTCCGGCTCACGCACATCCGCCTGGATGTAGTCGGTCACGCCCTCCGGGGTGCTGCGCAGCAACGCCTCCGCGTGCGTCAGCACGATCGGGTCGTTGTCGGTGTAGAGGATGCGGGACTCGGGGGCGACAGCCTGGGCTATCTGGTGCAGATTGGGCTCGGTCGGGATGCCCGTACCGATGTCGAGGTACTGCCGGACCCCGGCCTGCCCCGCCAACCAGCGGATGACCCGCTGCATGAACCAGCGGTTGGTCTGGGCCACGTACTTGGCCGTCTCGTCGATCCCCATGATGTGCCGGCCGAGCTCCTCGTCGACCGGGTAGTTGTCCTTGCCGCCGAGGAACCAGTCGTACACGCGGGCCGGATGCGGCCTGCTGGTGTCGATGCGCGTGGCGGCCGGCTCGATCCCGGTCATGGAGGCTCCCCTGGGTGGTCGGTTCCCGGCTTCTTCGATCATGTGATCCTCGCAGCCGAACGCGGAGGCGGCAAGTAACGGCCTTGCCGCTGCGGGCAGTTCACCGGCGTGGGGACGGCGCCCGCCATCACTGGCACATGCACAGCGAACAGCGGGTTCTTGCACCCGTCCCGCTCCACCGGCAATCGCTGTCCCCACCTGCGGGCCGTCCGGCGACGCGGTCATCGACAGCCGGGTAGCACCGCCCACCCCGACCCGCGCCGACCCGACGGAGTCCTGCTACTTGGTTCGCAACATGAGGGCGTGGCGCGTGTTGTCGCCGTACACACCCGTCTCGTCACCGCTGACGCCGTACCGCTGCTGGAACCTCGCCACGGCCGCTCGGACCTCCGTGTCGTAGCGACCGTCGATGGCGCCGCGGTCGTACACGTTCGGGAGTTGGAGCAGGCGGACCTGCAACTCGTATACCCCATGGCCGCTGTCGCCCTGGCGCAGCACGCCCGTGCCCGGGATCTCGGGGAGCGCGGGAGCGGGGTCTTCGGGAAGCGGCGGCCGGCCCGTGCCCGGGATCTCGGGGAGCGCGGGAGCGGGGTCTTCGGACAGCGGCGGCCGGCCCAGTTGTTCGGAGGGGGCGGAGGGGGCCGCCGGTGCGGGGTTGTTGTCGCCGACGAGCAGCGAAGAGGCGAGGATCAGTCCGCTCACGGCGCCCAGTCCGAAGATTCCGGCAAGGCGAGTGTCCCGCCGCTCGGTGAAGCGGCGCCATCCTCGGCTTCTGTTCCTCGCGTGCGCGCGCGCGTGGACGGGTGGCGGTGGCGGTGGATCCTCCGAGGCCGGGGCCGGGAGCCCGGGGACAGCCGGCCGTTCGGCGTAGGGGCGCGGGCCGGTCCGGCCGCGCGCGCCCTCCTGCGGGGGAGGGACGATCAGCGGCGGTGCGGCGTACGCGGGGCCTGCGCCGCTCGCCATCGGCGGCTTTCGCAAAGGCCACGGCGTTCCCACCGACGGGGGCGGAACAGGCTCCAGAAGCGGGCCGCGCAACCTCTGCGGCTCCCCCACGACATCCTCCGGAGCGTCGACCTGCCGTACGTCACCGGTCCGCAGCGGCTCCATCCCGTACGGCTCAACGGCGTGCGGAGGGTCCGGATCCCGGCACTCGGGCCCAGGCTCCAGCGGCTCTGTCCCTCCGGGTGGAGGCGGAGCCGGGAACAGGGACAGGGACGGGCCCGGACGAGTGAAGCCTGCGTCCCCGGCCGGTTCGCGGGGTTGCTGCCAGGACGGCGGCGGGGACTCGGGCCGGCCCTGCTGCTCGTCGACCGCGTAGAGATCGGCGCGTGCGGCGTCCAAGGCGTCCAGCACGAGCTGGAAGGAGTCCCGTATCTCTTGTGCGAGATCAGGACCTGGACTGTGAGCTCGCTGAGGTTCGGTGTCGTCGAATTCCACCGGCAGTCCTCCTCAACCAACGTCCGTGGAATGTCTTGTCGCGGACAGGCCAGCGATGTCTCTTGTGGATGGATACGCACACATGTCGGACAGGGGCCGCAGAGACGGGTCTCTGACCGGGGATCCGGGCGGCACGGGTCGGGCTTAGCTGTTTCGTTGTGAGTCGATACGCAGCCCGTGCGGCCCTGTCTCAATCTGCTGTCCGGGATGCGGCCCACATCTCGTCGATTCCTCGAGGAGCTGACGCCTTCGGCAGCCCTCCGAGCGCCGACCCGGACGTGGACACACGGTCGTGGATCCGCCGGAGCGTGGGACGTCGCGTGGACCGGTACGAGCGTGTTTCCCACGGTCGAAGCGCCGGCCGGTGCGGCGAGCACCGTGCTCCTGCCCTTCAGGTCTGCGCCGTACCGGGCATGCGCGATGCCGATCGGGTGCCGCCGCGGTCGGCTGCCGCCCCGATCCGGATTTCCCGGTGTCTCCACGGATGCCCGGAGGCTCAGGGGGCACGCGTAGTCCGTGCTCGCACACGGGCGGGCCCGCAGCCGGGCCGTTCGGCGGCAGCCGCCCGGCAGTCACGAGGCGGGCATCGGCCCGGCACGGACGCAGGTGGGCGGGCGGACAACGGCAGGTGACAACCGAGCGCAGGGAGCACAGATGAACGTCCGCCCGTGGCCGATCCGACCGGATTTCCGGCTCACGACCCACGTGGTCGCCGGCCGCTACCGGCTCGATGCCCCGCTGGGGCGCGGGGGCGCGGCTGACGTGTACGAGGGGCTGGACCTGCGCCTGCGGCGACCGGTAGCGGTGAAGGTCTTCCGCCCGGAAAGCGATGCCGGGACGCAGGAGCGTTTCGGCGACGAGGGCCGCTTGCTGGCCCAGCTGCAGCACCCCGGGCTCGTCACCGTGTACGACTCCGGCCAGGAGGCCGGACTGCCCTACCTGGTGATGCAGCTCATCAAGGGGACGACGCTGCGCCGGCACATCGCCGCGGCCCCCCTGACGCCCGCCGAGGCCTCCCGGATCGGATCCGCACTGGCCTCGGCTCTGGCACACGTGCACGCGGCCGGTGTCGTGCACCGCGACGTCAAGCCGTCGAACATCCTCCTGGAGGACACGGGCACCCCGCACCTGACCGACTTCGGCATCTCCCGGCTGCTCGACACCACCACCCACACCGCCACCGGCAAACTCGTGGGAACCGCCGCATATATGGCGCCGGAGCAGGTACTGGGCAGAGGAGCGGGGCCGGCCGCGGACATCTACAGCCTCGGCCTGGTGCTCATCGAGTCCCTGAAGGGTGAGCTGGAGTACGGGGGCACGCCGCTGGAGGCCGCGATCGCGCGGCTGCACCGGCCCCCGGTCATCCCGTCGGGTCTTCCGGTGAATCTCGTCGAGCTGTTGGAGGACATGACGGCTCCGGACGAGAACAGCCGGCCCAACGCCCACGCCTGCTTCCAGGCACTGGCTGTCGTGCAGCCGGGCAGGCGCTTCCCGTCGTCTCCCCGCGGGGCCACACCTCTGGGAGACGACCGCGACGCGGGAGGCGATACTCTGCGGTCGGAGTTGGCAACTGCCCGAACGGGCTGCGCCGGTCCGGTGGCCGCGGCAATACCGAGCGATGGGCCCGCGGCCCCGGAGCCCGCTTCCCCGGCGCCCACTTCCCTCCGTGCAGGCCGCGGCCTTCTGACGGGTGCGATGCTGGCCGTGCTCGGAGTCACGCTGACCGGCTCGATCGCGGGCCTGCCTGCCGAGGGTGAGGACGCCTCCTCCCGACCACGGCCTCAGGCCACGACGGAACCGACGTCGCCCCGGGCGGATCACCCGGGCCCGTCCTCCTCGCCTCTGGCACCGGCCTATGAACCAGATCCGGTGACGGCGCCTCCCGATGTCGCCGAAGAGGCGGCCGGAAAGGCGAGTTCGGCGGCCGACGAGCGTGAGGCTCCCGCTCCCGCCGCCTCCCGGGGGAAGCCCGACAGTCCGCAGGGCCAGGCCGTACGGGGTCCGGTGCGTGACAAGACCGATCTGAGGCCGAAGAAGAAGCTCAAGCACTGACGGTGTGCCGACTGACCGCAGACGGGTCGGCGGGCGTAGGAGACCGCAGCCATTACCCAACGTCGTTACCGGCCTCAGCGACGTGATCGAACAGCTGGTCGCGGGATCGCGTCCAGAAGTGGCAGCAGCTGGGTGACATCGTGCCGGTTGCGCCGGTGCGGGTGCCGGGAGTTCCCGGCGGTGCGGACCACTCCTGGCCACCTGCCGCTGACCGCCCGTCAGGACCGCACGGCCGACCGGGCTCCGGGCCCGCGGTCCGCGCCCCGCCGGGCCCGGCTACAGTGCGGGACATGGCGGTCGACGCGGATGTGGCGGTGGTGGGGGCAGGGCCGGTCGGCCTGAGCGCCGCACTGCTGCTCGCCCGGGCGGGACTCGCTGTGGTGGTGCTGGAACGCCGCCCCGGTCCGGTCACCGAGTCCCGGGCGACGGACCTGCACGCGCGGACCCTGGAGGCCCTGGCCCCGAGCGGGCTGGCCGAGTCGCTGCACCCTCTGGGCCGGCGCGTGGACACGGTGGAGATGTGGTCGCAAGGGCGCAGGCTCGGCGGCTTCGACCTGGCACGGCTGCGCTCCCCGTACCCGTACATCCTGACCGTCCCGCAATGCGCGACCGAGGGCCTGCTCGCCGCGGAGGCCGAGCGCGTGGGTGTGCGCGTGCACCGCTCGGCGGCCGTCCGGTCGGTCGACGAGGACGCCGACGGCGTCACCGTACTGTCGGACGCCCTCGACCCGCTGCGCGCCCGCTGGGTGGTGGCGGCCGACGGCGCGTCGAGCACCCTGCGCGCCCTGGCCGGTACGGCCTTTCGCGGCCGGACCTATGCCGGCACGTGGCAGCTCGCCGACCTGCGGGTCGAGAACCCCTCGCTGGACCCGGCGCGAGTGCACATGGTCGGCGGGCCGCGCGGCCTTCTCGTGGTGCTGCCGATGCACCTCGACGGCTGGGCCCGGGTGGTGCTGCACCGGCCCCACGGCCCCACGCCGAGCGGCGCGGCGGCGCTCGCCGCAGAGGCGGCGGCCCGGGGGTGGACGGCGGCCGTCCGCGAATGCCGCTGGACGAGCACCTTCCGCACCCAACGCCGCCTGGCCGCCCGCCACGGGAGCCGGCGGGTGCTGCTGATCGGCGACGCCGCCCATGTGTGCAGCCCGGTCGGCGGGCAGGGACTCAACCTCGGCCTGCGGGACGCCGTCTCCCTCGCCGCCGCGCTGCCCGGTGCGACCGCCCGCGGCGGCCCGGCGGCCGACGGGCTCACGGCCTGGCGCCGTGCCCGCCGCGCCGACGCCCTGCGCGTGCTCGCCCGCACCGACCTTGCCACCCGCGCCTGGACGCTGCGCGCGGCACCCGCCCGCGCCGTGCGGGACACAGCTCTGCGCGGCGTCCTCACCACCCCGGCCGGACGCCGCCTGCTCGCCGAGGCGGTCGCCGGACCGCGCCCCACATCCTGAACCCGCCACGGCCCCGTCCCGCCGCACTCGCCCCGACCTGACCGGCAGGGCTGAAGCCTTCACTGCCGGTCAGGTCGGGCACCCGGCAGGCTCCGGTGGTCAACGTCGTCGCCGCCGTGCTCGTCCTGCTGTCGGTGATCCTGATCCGCCTCGCCCGACGCCTGTCGAGCGACACGGCGTCGAGCAGCAGGATCCGACGCGCGCCGCCGACCGGGCCGAGAGGTGCCCCCGCCGTCGTTGTCCTGGGCGGTCCCCTCTCCGCCGGCCGCACCACGCCCGGTTCGCCTGACCAGGGACCGGCGGATTCCGTAACACGCCCGTTGCCTGCCGACGGCTTCATGCGCCCTATGATCGCCCCAACACGGCCGCCACGGACTCCGGTTCCCCTTCGGCGGTTCCGTGACACTCTCCTCCCCTGCTGGCCACGGCCGTACTCCGGCATGCCCGCACGCCCCGGAAGGCGGCCTGAATGGTCTCTCGCGTACGCGTCTGGCTCAACCGCACGTACGCGGAGAATGCCTTCTTCATCGATCAGCTACGGAACAATCCGCAGAACCGCCCTGTGGAGATCCACGCCACCCACGGTGACCCCGACTCGCCGGTCCTGATGGCCGCCGACACGGCGGCGCTCGAGCCCGAGGGCCTGTCGCCCGCCGCGTACGCCGAATACGCGCTGGACCACTGTGCCAAGCACGGGATCGACGTATTCATACCGGTCCTGCACCAGGACGCCGTCGCCGCCCATCGCGCGGAGTTCGCCGCCGCCGGCACCGTGCTGCTCGCCCCGCCCGCCGAGGCCATCGCCGTCTTCCGGGACAAGATCACCGCCTACGAGGCGGTCGAGGCGTTCGGCGTTCCGGTGCCGCCGTGGTGGCGGGTGCGTACCGAGGACGAGCTTCTCGCGGCCGTCGACGCGATCGAGGCCACCGGCCACAAGGCGTGTCTCAAGCCTGCCGCCGGGGCGGGCGGCACGGGCTTTCGCACGATCACCCGAAGCCCCTTCTCCCTGTTCCACCTGAGCGGCTTCCCGAGCTCCTACATCCCGCTGACTCTCGTGGTCGAGGCGCTGCGGCGCGCCGAGCACGCCGTCGACTGGCTGGTGATGCCACGCCTGGACGAGCCGGAGGTCTCGGTCGACTGTCTCACCGGGCCCGACGGCAAGGTCCGTATGGCGGTGGGGCGCACCAAGAACGGCCGCCGCCGCGGGTTCACGCTCCAGCCGTCCTGGATCGAGCCCTCCCGGCTGATCGCCGAAACGTTCGGCCTTCATTGGCTGACGAACATCCAGTTCCGCCTCCACGAGAACGAACCGGTCCTCCTGGACGTCAACACCCGCCCGGCGGGCGGTCTGCACCAGCTGTCGCTCTGCGGGCTGAACGCACCGTGGGCGGCGGTGTGCCTGGCACTCGGCGAGGACCCCGGCGACCTGACCCCGGACTTCCTCGGCGCGGACTACGCGGTCGTCGCGGGCCCCCGCCCGCTGCGCCCGTTGGCGCTCCCCCAGCAGCGGGACCCCGCCTCGCGGATCCCGGCCGCTGCCGTTCCGGCTCCCGTCGCCCCGGCGAAGACGGGACTGCCGATCGCCTGAGACGAGCCGCCGACGGCGTCAGGCCATACAGGGGCGACCGCCGCCGCGCGGCGTCGCCCACGACCGCGTCGCTGATCCACCGGTGCGGCAGGCGGCCGGGCCACTACTTCGCCTTGAAGGCGGAAGGCGCGGGCAGTTCGACATCGGTGCAGCCCCGACGCTTGGTGATGTCGTCGACGTACGCCTGGAAAAGGGCGGGCAGCCGGCCTGCCACGATGTCGTCGTAGGTGTAGCTGACGGTGACGGTGTGGAGCGCGGGTTCACCGTCGCAGACGGACGAGGCCCACCAGACGCCGCGTTCTTCCCCTCCACCGACCGTTCCCGCCTTGATGGTCTTGTAGTCGAAGAGGTCCTCGTAGGCGACGGACTCGGCCTCGGCTCCGAAGAACGAAGCCGTCCTCACCCACCAAGGTGAGTGCGTCAGCGCCCTGTCCGCGTTCTCCCGTTGTGATCCGTTCAAGCGGCCGGTGGCAGCAATGTGTCGCACGTCCGAGGGGCTCACGGCCAGCAGGCACGTCTCCGTCCCGCTCGCGGCTCCGACGGGAGTCTCCAGCATGCGGTCAGGAAGCCGTTCACGCCCGGCATGCTGCAGATGCCCGCGGTACCACGCACAGCTGGCGTCGGCGGACTCCGGATCACGAAGCTCCCGCCCGGGCGTCTCCAACTGTCCCGGAATCTGCGGGAGCTGTGCGTCACACGTGAGCCTTGCAGCTGCCCGAGCCGCGGACCCGCGGGCCAACTCGGCGAGAACCTTGCGGTCCTCATCGGATACGTCCTTGTAGTCGGCCCTGGCCGTGACCTTTACCGACGCGGGCTTTCCCGATGCGCAAACGGCGCGAACCGTGACGGAGCTGTCGCTGAAGTACCCGAGGGACCCGTCACCCAGGGGATAAGGCTCAGCGCTGTCGGCCTGGCGGGTCACGTCGTCCGGGTGAGGCTGCGGATACCCGGAGTCCCCGAACGGCTCGAGCGGTATCTCGTCACCCACGAGATTCATGGCCGTCCGGTCGCCGGAGGTGCGCACCATGAGCGAGAACAGCCCATCGGACTCGCCGGGTTCGGGCACCCAGTAGATCCGGCACATGCTCGGCAGCTCACTGAGCCGCAGATCGTCGTAGTTGTCGCTGGAGGAGCTCGCCCTCACGATTCCGCCCCGTAGGCCCATCACCGCCTCGGCGTCCACGACCCCGTCGCAGGCCTCGGCTATGCGCTCGATGCTCGCGGCCCGGTCACGCACATCCGTGTACGTGAGCCAGTACGCCCACAGGCTCGTCCCGATCCCGAGCGCAGCCATGACGCAGAGCAGCTTGTTGCGCCGGTGAAGCCACGCCTGACCGGGCGCCGCCGGCCCCAGGCCCAGCCATCGCGGCCACCGCATCGGCGATACGCCTTCGGGCAGCCGTGTACCGGCCCTGTCCTCGCCGTGATGGCTCATCCGACCCCGTACATGCCCCGTTACCTGCTGCGATGCACAGAAGCTACCAGGCACCACGAAAGCCCCGACGCCCCCCGTCACCGCCAAAGCCGCGGCCGGGAGGGGGAGTCGACGCCGCACCGAGGCGCTGTGGGGAGCGGTCATCGACCCGGGTGTTTGCCAGGCTGCTGCAACAGCCAATCCGCCGTGAGCCCCGGCCGCAGCCGGAGAAACGTACGACCATGTCCTCAGCATCACCACTGCGGGACCGAGTGGGCGCGATGATTTCGGAGCGGCGCGACAGTCTCCATCGCCGTACAAATGACGTGAGGAAGAGGAGCGAGTCCCATGCGCATCGTGATCAGTGAGTTCATGAGCTTGGACGGCGTCGTCCAGGCGCCGGGCGGACCCGAGGAGGACACCGACGGTGGCTTTGCCCACGGCGGCTGGTCGCACCCGTTCTTCGATCCGGAGGTGGTCGGCGGTGCCTTCGACGACGCGCTGAACAAGGCCGAGGCGCTGCTGTTCGGGCGCCGTACGTGGCAGGCGATGGCCGGGGCGTGGCCCGAGCGGGCCGGTGACCCGTTCGCCGACCGGATGAACGCCATTGCGAAGCACGTCGTGTCCGACACGCTGGGCGAGTCCGAGCTGACGTGGGACAACACCACGCGCATCCCGGGCGCCGAGGCCGTCGCCCGCATCCGGGAGCTGCACAAGACCGACGGCGGCGACCTGTTGGTCATGGGGAGCCCCACCCTCGTACGCACCCTCCTGCGCGAGGTCCTGGTCGACGAGCTCCGGCTCATGATCATGCCGGTGATCCTCGGCGGCGGAAAGACGATCTTCCCCCACGACGGTGCACTGCGCCCGCTCGAGCTGGTCTCCACGGTCACCAGCGGCACAGGCGTGCAGGTGTGCACCTACCGGCCGGTCACCGAAGGGTAGAACGGGGCGGCGGCGCGAGTTCCCGTGCGTCACTCCTGGCCAGGGCCACGTCTGTCCAACGCCGCCGTCCCACACGGCTGTCGGCGGCTCAACCGAGCCAGCGGCCGTCCTTCATGAGATCGCGCCCGGCGATCTCATTGGCCTCGCGCCATGCCTGGATCCAGATGGGCGTGATGCGGAAGTACGGGTAGGGCGAGCGGATTTCGCGCGGATCGAAGCCGGTTCTGGTCGCGAAGGCCGCCGCTTCCCCGGGACGGAGGTCCGACTCTTCCACCGTGGTGGAGGTGCCTTCGACGAGGACCACGTCCCGCGTGGTTCCGAACGCCAGCCTGGCCCGCCCGTTCGCGTGCAGATTGCGGGCGGTCGGGTTGGCACGCGCGGTGGAGAGCAGGAAGGTCTCGCCGTCCCAGAGGTACGACAGCGGTACGAGACAGGGCACGCCGGTCCCCTCCGCCGTCGAGACCCAGACATCGATATCGGTCTCGAACCGCGCGAGCGCGTCCTTGCGGCGTTCGTCGAGGCTGCGCGGTACGTCGGGTGTCACGTGTCTGCTCCTGTCGGACGGATGAAGTTGCCCCGCTCAGGGTGCCGTACACACACACCGAGACCAAGGCGAGCGCCCCATGGCCACTGTCCCGGCGCCCCTCGCCGAGGGCGGGCGGCGGGCGGCTGATCGGGCGGATTCGACGGCATCCGCCCGATGATTCGGTGCCGCGGCGGGAGTCTTGCTTCCGAGCACACACGCGAGAAGGTGGACCGATGACCAACCTGCACGACACCCTGAACGCCCACGTCAGCAGCGGATCGGTGCCGGGAGCGGTGGGCCTGGTGGCGCGCGGCGACCGCGTCGAGGTACAGGCCGTGGGCACTGTCGACGTCGAAGGCACCTCCCCGATGGCCAGGGATTCGATCTTCCGCATCGCGTCGGTCACCAAGCCGGTCATCGCCGCGGCCGTCATGATGCTGATCGAGGACGGCCTGATCGCACTCGACGACCCGGTCGACCCCTGGCTGCCGGAGCTGGCATCACCGTCCGTCGTCCGTACGCCGGCCAGTCCCCTCGACGACATGGTCCCGGCGATCCGGCCGATCACCGTGTTCGATCTGCTCACCTCCCGTGCCGGCCACGGCTTCCCGTCCGACTTCTCCCTGCCTGCCGTCGCGCCCTTGTTCAGCGAGCTGAAGCAGGGACCGCCGCAGCCGCAACTCGTACCGGCTCCGGACGAGTGGATGGCGACACTCTCCCGCATCCCGCTGCTGCACCAGCCGGGCGAAGCCTGGCTGTACAACACCAGCTCCGACATCCAGGGCGTCCTGATCTCCAGGGTCTCGGGCCGCCGGCTGCCCGAGTTCCTCGCGGAGCGGGTCTTCGAGCCGCTCGGCATGGTCGACACCGCATTCGCCGTACCGGCGGACAAGCTCGACCGCTTCACCAGCTACTACCGGACCGATCCGGCGGGCGGCCTCGAGCCGGCCGACGCCCCCGACGGCCAGTGGAGCAAGCCGGCCGCCTTCCCGTCGGGGGCCGGCGGGCTGGTCTCCACCGTGGACGACTGCCTCGCCTTCTACGGGATGCTGCTCGCCGAAGGAACCGCCGCCGACCGCCGACTGCTCACTCCGGAATCGGTACGGCAGATGACCACCAACCACTTGACCCCGCCCCAGCGCGAGGCGAGCGGCCTGTTCCTGGAGGGCATGGGCTGGGGCTTCGGCGGCTCGGTCGACGTCGAGCCCATCGAGTCGTGGAACGTCCCGGGCCGCTACGGCTGGGTCGGCGGCACCGGCACGGCCGCGTACATCACGCCGTCCACCGGCACCGTCACCGTCCTGCTCAGCCAACTGGAGATGGCCGGACCGTCCTTCCCGCCACTGATGCGGGACTTCTGGCGGTACGCGACCGGCGCCTGAGGCCTGACGTGCCCCGCCGGCAACGTGAACAGGGGCGCCGCAGCGGCGACCCCCGGCCCACGTCACTCGTGGGAGTGGGCCGATCATCCAGCGGCGTCCATGGGCGGTTCCGGTGTCCAGGCGTCCTGAATGGCGCGGTGCAGGTCAAGCAGCAGATCCCGGCCGTCCATCTCTCGTTCGCTGATCGGGCGCCGCGCCCGGTAGGCGGTGAGGAAGCGCCGCTCCACCGTTGGCGCGGCCTCCGGCGGTTGCCGGGCGGTCAGGAACAGCTGCCAGCTGACAACGTCGTGGAGCAGGGGGCCCCAGCTGGGGCTGCCCCAGTCGATCAGCGCGAGTGCAGTGGAGTCGGGGTCCTGCAGGATCTCCGGTGCCGGGTCGCCGTAGAGCACGCCCTCGCTCAGCGGCGCACTGGCGCGGAAGTCGGCTATGGCGGTCAACGCTTTTCTCAGGGCAGCGCCGCGGCGTCTGCCGAGGTGTTTGGCCTCACCCTTGTAGTAGTCGAGCATTCGCCCGGCCGGCTGTGGTACGTCCGGAAGGGTCATCAACGTGTGATGGACGCGCCCGAGGAGGTCACCGGCCTGCTCCGGGGCTGTGTCGGTGGTCAGGTCCAGCGGCGAGCCCGGGATGAAGGTGTGCAGCGCCAGCGTCCAGGGATGGTCCTGGGGCCGGTCGATGGGGCAGCACAGTTTCCCGTCGACGGTGGGGATCGGTGCTCCGGTAGGGATGCCGGCGCGGTCGAGCAGGGCGGCGATCCGCAGCCCGGGTTCGACGAATGCGGGGTCGTCGAAGGTCAGCTTCGCGACGTACGGGCCGTCGCTGCTCTCCACCCTCCATACCCGTGAGCGGTCTCCGAGGTCGGTCAATTCGGCGGTGAGTCGCGGCTCGGGAAGGTTCCACGGGGTGAGCAGCGGCAGGAGCCACTGGTCTTGATCGGGGCTCATGGGCGGTGATCCTCTCGAACGGCCATCAGGGAACTGCAGCTGCGGTGCAGGCGGTCGGGTCGGGTCGGTCCTGGGGAGCCCCTTGGGCAGGCCGGAGGCTCCCGTGACGGCAGGGACCGCCTCCGGTTCGGCTGCGTGGGTCCGGGAAAACCGGCGAGTGCGGTCCTACAAGGCGGCGTAGGCGCGTTCCAGGCCCTCCGTGTGGTTGCCCCCCATCTCGATGTAGACCTGTCCGGTCGGGACGCACGCGTCGCGGACTATGGCGCTCCGCTCGGTGATCCACGCAGCGGTCCGGCAGTACGTGGCATCGTCGGCCCCTTCGAGCCAGTGCGGGGCGATCCGCAGATCGTCGACCGTCAGCGTGGTGTTGCCCAGGAAGACCGCGGCCACCGGAAGCCCGAGGCCGGCCGCGGCCGCGGCCACCGCGGGCGTGACGATGTCGCCCTCGACCACATAACACTCCGACGGCTCGGGTTCCTCACCGATGCCGTCCGCCACCGCGCGCAGGAACTCGATGAGGAACGGCTGCGCCAACTCCGCCTTGTCGGGATGCGTACCGTGCCGCACTCCGTGGTGCGGGGCCGCGTTCTGCAGCATCGACACCAGCGTGTCGGTCGAGCACCCCGGGATGCGGTCCCGATCCAGCAGCATCCGGGCCAGCGTGCTCTTGCCCACCCTCGGCGGGCCGCCAATCAGATAGATCACGTGCGGGACCGTAGAGGCAGGGCGTGGCCCCAGCAACGCAATTACCCGCGATGCGGCGGAACCGGTGACGAACGGTTCCCGTGCAGCGGACGGGCGACCGGGGCGGTGCCGATCACACCTCCAGGTGCAGTCGACCCGGCCGCGCCGCAGCAGCGCCGCCGAGACCGCTGCCGATCGCCTGACCAGAGCCGCCGGCGGGATCGGTACACGTCACTGGGCGCGCACATCAGCCGCGCAGGCGGTCGTGCCGCCTACTCGGGGCTTGTGCCGGGGGCCGCGGAGCCGCCGTTCCGGGGCGGGTACCCGGGCCGGGCCGGTACTCGCGGCACCTCGGGGATCGAGGGCTGGGCAGGGGTGGCGGGAGAGGGGAGCGGCGGGAGAGCCGTCTCGTACAGCCAGGCCGAGAACAGGTCGTCCAGCGGCTCCGCCGTGTAGCGGGCGACGTGGGTGGTGAAGGCGGTGGTGGTGACGACGCCGTGGCGGTGCATCGTGGCCCAGTCACGCAGCATGCGGAAGAAGGCGGCGTCACCCAGGGCACAGCGGATCGCGTGCACCGCGAGACCGCCGCGCTCGTACAGGCGGTCGTCGAACATCAGCTTCCGGCCCGGGTCGGACAGACGCAGATCCAGTGGCATCGAGGCCAGAAGCCGGTGTGCGGCGGCGGCCAGCTCGTGCGCCGTGCGGCCGCCGGCGTGCTCCGACCAGAGCCACTCGGCGTACTTCGCGAGCCCCTCGTTCAGCCAGATGTGACGCCAGTCGGCGATGCTCACACTGTTGCCGAACCACTGGTGCGCCAGCTCATGGGCGACGAGGCGCTCCGAACCGCGCGCGCCGTCCACATGGTTGGCGCCGAAGAATGAGACGCCCTGGGCTTCCACCGGCACGTCCAGCTCCTCATCGGCGACCACGACCGTGTACTCGCCGAAGGGATACGGGCCGAACAGCTCCTCGAACAACTGCATCATCGCGGGCTGTCGTGCAAAGTCGCGGGAGAACTGCGACAGCAGGTGCGCCGGAAGGTGGGCGGCCTGCGGAACACCCCCGAGCCCCGGGTCACCGAGCAGCACCGTCTGGTACATCCCGATGGACAGGCCGACCAGGTAGCTGGGGGTCGGCGCGGGCTGTTCGTACACCCAGGTAGTGGTACTCGCCTTCGTGGTCCGGGTGAGCAGCCGCCCGACGGCCACCACCGTGTACGCGGACGGTGTGGTGATCGAAATCTGGTACGAGGCCTTGTCGGCGGGCCGGTCGTTGCACGGATACCAGGACGGCGCACCGATCGGCTGGCTGGCCACCAGCGCGCCGTCGGTCAGCTCCTCCCAGCCGAGGCCGCCCCACGGGCTGCGTACCGGCTTGGGGTTGCCCGTCCAGTTCACCTCCACGGTGAAGGCGGCGCCGGCCGGGAGCGGCTTGGCCGGCCGGATACGCAGCTTGCCGCCTCGGTGGGTGTACTGCGGCGACCGGCCGTTGACCTGGACGCGGCCTACCTTGAATTCGGTCAGGTTGAGCTGGAATTCCGTGAGCGGCGCACGACCGGCGATCGCGCTGATCCGGGCCGTCCCGGCCAGCCGGTTGGGGCCCGGACGGTAGTCCAGCGTGAGTTCGTACCGGTGCACGCGGTAACGGGGATCGCCGTTGGCCGGAAAGTACGGGTCCGATGCCGCTGTCTTCTGGCCGCTCACTGTGGTGTCCGCTCCCTGCGCTGTGCTCGAACAACGTGCTCGTGTGCCGCCCCTGACCGCCGCGCGGACCGCCTCCGCACGGACCGCCCTCCTAGGAGCGCCACGCCTCGATGGGGTTGCCCAGCCAGCGGGAGTCGGCGGGGACGGATTCCCCGGCCATCACGAGAGAGGCGGGACCCAGGGTGCTTCGGGGCCCGACCGTACTCCCGGGCAGGACGATTCCGCCCGGACCCAGAGTGGCGCCCTCATGGAGGACCACAGTATCCGTCCTCAAGATCCGGTCGTGGAAGAGGTGGGTCTGCAGCACACAGCCACGGTTCACACTGACGGCGTCGCCGAGCGAGACAAGATCCATCTCCGGCAGCCAGTAGCTCTCGCACCAGACGCCCCGGCCGATCCGCGCCCCGAGCGCGCGCAGCCACAGCGTGAGCAGCGGCGTTCCGGGCACCGCCCCGGCCAGCCACGGCACGGCCAGTACCTCGACGAAGGTGTCGGCCAGCTCATTGCGCCATACGAAGCCGCTCCACAACGGGTGCTCCCCCGCCCGGTGACGGCCGACGAGCAGCCACTTCGCGACCACCGCGAGGCCACACGCGGCCACGCCCGCGGCGAACAGCGTCGCTCCGGACAGCAGTGCCGCTCCCCAGATCCCCAGGCCGCTTGCCGCGCTCAGCGCACCGAGCGCCGCCACGGTCAGCACGGCCAGCGCGGCCGAGCAGAACACCGGTGCGAGTCGGCACAGTTCCACCAGGCCGCGCGCCCACAGCAGCCGCGCGGGCGGGTCGTACGTCCGGCTCTGGTCGGCGTCCGCGGCGGAGCGCGGCAGCCGGACCGGCGGAAGGCCCAGGTACGAGCTGCCCTTCTTGGCCTTCTTCGGGGTCGCGGACAGGACCCCGACCAGCCCGCCTTCCGGCACGGTGCGGCCCGGCGCGGTCATTCCGGAGTTGCCGAGGAAGGCCCGGCGGCCGATCTCGGAGTGTCCGATCCGCACCCAGCCGCCGCCGAGTTCATAGGGTGCGGTCAGGGTGTCGTCGGCGAGGAACGCGCCCTCGCCCACGGTGGTGAGACTGGGCAGCGCCAGGACGGTGGACACCTCGGCGCCCCGGCCGATCCTCATGCCCAGCAGTCGCAGCCACACCGGCGTGATCAGCCCGGCGTACAGCGGGAACAGCGTCTCCCGGGACAGGTCCATCAACTGTATGACCGTCCACGTCTGCCAGCCCACGCGGCTGTGCGTCGGATGGTTGCCCGTGCGCAGCCCGAGGCTGAGCAGGCGTACCGCGATCAGCAGCAGCAGCGCGTACGCGAGGCCGAAGGCCAGTGCCGCCGGAACCACCGCGAGCAGGGCTCCTCGCAGGGCTTCGCCGATCGCGGCGTCGGGCGCAACGAACCGGCTCGCCACGAGGAGAGCCGGCAGGGCGGCGAGCAGGGGCAGGGCCGTCAGGCCCCAACCGGTCGCCCCGTACATGACGCGCCATGGGAACGGGCGCGGCGGGCGCTGCTTGGGCCAGTCATGCTTGGCCTTGCCGAGTTTGCCGGCGGGTGCTCCTGCCCACCGCTGCCCGGTGGGAATCTGCCCGACCACGGCGGAGCCTGGAGCCACCTCGGCCCGCTTGCCCACGCGCGCAGCGGGGAAGAGCATGCTGCGGGTGCCGACCACCGCGCCGGCACCGACCTTGACCGGACCGATCTCGAGCCGGTCCCCGTCCAGCCAGTGGCCGGACAGGTCCACCTCGGACTCGACGGCGCAGCCACGGCCGAGCTTGAGCATGCCGGTCACCGGCGGCAGTGAGTGCAGGTCCACCTCGGGGCCGACCTTGGCGCCGAGTGCCCGCGCGTAGCGTTTCAGCCAGGAACCGGTCAGTGAGGTGGCGCCGCTGTACTCGGCCAGGCGCTCGGCCGTCCACAGCCGCAGATGTACGTTCCCGCCGCGTAGGTAACGGCCGGCCTTCACCCCGCGAAGCAGCAGGCGCGCGCCGCCGGCGGCGATCGCCAGCCGCCCCGGCGGGCTGAAGAACAGCGCCGCGCCGGCGGTGACCAGCCACCATGAGGCGGTCGGCGCCCAGGGATAGGGACCGAACGAGCGCAGCACGTTCCCGAGCGCCGCCAGCGCCACGGTCCAGCGCAGGCCGATCAAGGTGAACAGCGGGATCAGCAGGAGCAGTTGCGTGACCTTGGCCCGCAACGGAACCGGCGCGACGGTACGGGCGGCACCGTCGTCCTGTACGGACTTCTCCAGCCGCCGGGCCAGCTTGCGCAGGGTGGGCTGCTGATAGATGTCGAGTACGGCGGCGCTCGGGTAGCGGGTGCGCAGCCGGGTGGTGAGCCGGGCGGCGGCGAGGCTGCCGCCGCCGATCGCGAAGAAGTCGTCCGCGGGGCCGGTGACGGTCACGCCGAGGGTCTCGCTCCACTGCTCGGCGAGCCAGGCCTCGGTCCCGTACAGCTGCTCGGCCGGGCCGGTGGTCTCCAGGTCGGGCAGCGGCCAGGGCAGCGCGTTCCGATCCACCTTGCCGGAGGTACGGGTCGGCAGATCGTCGACGGGCGCGAGCAGCGGCACCAGGGCGGCGGGCAGTTCGGCGCGCAGCTTGTCCACGGCTGCCGCGTGGTCCCAGCCCTCCTGGGTCACGAGATAGCCGACGAGCAGCTGGTTGCCGCTGCGCGCCGTGCGTACGGCGGCGGCCGCGCCCGCCACGCCGGGCAGTGCCTGCAGGGCGGCGTCCACTTCACCGAGCTCGATCCGGCGGCCGCCGAGCTTGATCTGCTCGTCACCGCGGCCGAGGAAGACCATGCCCTCGGGTTCCGCGCGGACGAGGTCTCCGCTGCGGTAGGCGCGCTGCCAGCCGAGCGAGTCCAGCGGAGCGTACTTCTCGGCGTCCTTTTCCGGGTCGAGGTAGCGGGCAAGGCCCACGCCGCCGATCACCAGTTCGCCGCTGCCGCCCATCGGCACCGGCTCCCCGGCCTCGTCGACCACGGCCAGCTCCCAGCCGTTCAGCGGCAGGCCGATCCTGATCGGTTCGGCGCCGGTGAGGAGCGAGGCACAGGCGACCACGGTGGCCTCGGTGGGGCCGTAGGTGTTCCACACCTCGCGGCCCTCGGTGACCAGACGCTGGGCCAGCTCGGGCGGGCAGGCCTCACCGCCGAAGATCAGCAGCCGGACCTCGTTGAGCGTCTCGGGCTCCCACAGCGCGGCCAGGGTGGGCACCGTGGACACCACGGTGATTTCCTGCTCGACCAGCCAGGGGCCGAGGTCCGCGCCGCTGCGCACCTGGGAGCGCGGGACGGGCACCAGACAGGCGCCGTACCGCCAGGCCAGCCACATCTCTTCGCAGGAGGCGTCGAAGGCGACGGACAGCCCGGCCATGACCCGGTCGCCCGGGGCGATCGGTTCCTCGGCGAGGAAGAGGGCAGCCTCGGCGTCCACGAAGGCGGCGGCGCTGCGGTGGCTCACGGCGACGCCCTTGGGCTTGCCGGTGGAGCCGGAGGTGAAGATGACCCACGCGTCGTGGTCGGGGCCGGGCCGAGCGGCGGGAGCGCCGGCATGCGTAGTGCCGCCCGTGGCGCCGACGCTGATGCTGTGTCCGGTGATCCTGTGCCCGGCTCCGATGACGGCCCGCACCCGGGCCTCGCCGAAGACCAACTCGGCCCGCTCGTCCGGGTCCTCGGCATCGACCGGCACGTAGGCGGCGCCGGCGGCGAGTACGGCGAGTACGGCCACGTACAGATCATTGGTGCCGGAGGGAACGCGGATGCCCACCCGGTCGCCCGGACCCACCCCGGCAGCGGCGAGACGACGCCGCAGGCACTGGACCTCGACGGCCAGCGCGCGGTAGGTGAGCCGGCCGGTCCCGTCGTCCAGGGCGAGCTCGTCGGGGTACTCACGTACCGAGGCCTCGAGGATGTCGACGAGCGTGCGCGGCGCGGCTGCGGGCCCGGCGGAGAAGCGGGCCGCCTTGCCGGGCTCCTGGAGCGTTTCGTCCTCGAGCAGGCTGAACTCGCTGCTCTCCGGCGTGGCTGCCATCGGGTCCTCGCGTCTCGTTCCCGGAGCATCCGGGCCGCTGGTGGTCCCGCAGGTATGCCTGGGGTTGTTCCGGTCCAGCGCCAAACAACCCACCAGATTGTAGTGCGATGCGGAAGATTCCCACGCTGAAGCCTTGCGCGTGGCCGGGAAGGGACGCTATTGGAGGCTCGGGCGACGACTCCTTGAACTCACGCACCAGGCCGGTGACCGCCTCACGGTTCTGCGGCGAGGGGCGCACGACGTGAACCGGTCCCATTTCCACTGCGGATTCGCTGGGGGCTGTCTCCTCGTACGGCCGACGCTCGTCCTTCTTCCTGGAGTCGCGGAGGCGTCAGAGGTCCGGGTCCGCTCACCGTCGTCGCTTGCCGCCCCTGTTCCCGCCCTTGCGTCCAGTTCTCCGGTGGATGCGACCGACCTGGGCTGCGGGCCGTCGGGCGAACTGATCGGCCACCTCCTTCAGATCCGCCATCCCCTCCCGGTCGGGATGGCCGGATGCCAGGGCCGCGGCCAGGGTCTCGCGGGCGGGGACCTGCTGACCGCGCAGCGTCTCCAGGACTCCGTCCGACCCCACAGTTTCCAGGAGCTGGAGCAGGCTCTCCGCGACCATGAGGAGGCTCTCCGGTTCAGTGAGGTCATCGGCGTCGAGGATCTCGCGCCGGACCAGGACGCTGATCGCGGTGGGCGCGAGCAGCGGGTCGCCGCGCAGGCCCCGGGCCACGGTATCGCCGTCGGGGTGAGCCTCGGCGAGCACACTCAGCATGGCTTCGGTACGGGTACGGAAGGGACAGGCACGCATCGCGTCGGTCAGCTGTTCCAACGCCACGGCCGGGCTCGCTCGAACGCTGATCCAGGTGGCGAGTTCGGTGCGGGCGGAGTCCGGATCGTAGTGGTCGGCGAGGACGCCGAGAAGTCCGGCGGCCGGGGCGTGGATGAGTTCGCCGAGGAGCGGCGCGTCGCGGCCCTCTGCGAGCAGCCGGCGCCGTACCGAGTCGTGACCGAGTGCGGTGAGCCGGATCAACTCCACTTGTCCGTCGGTAAGTTCAGCCTCCTGGGCGACGCGGGCGCCGGCACGGGACTCGGCGTCCGGGTCCTGGGGGCGGCGGGCGACCGTGCCGAAGAGTTCCGCGAGCTCGGGCGGCAGCGCGGCGGGCGGCAGCTCCGGCGCCGCGCTCAGCGGTTTCTCGACGAACACCGGGTCGGCCATCCCCTCGTACCGCTCGATCGCACCCAGGTCCTCGAGGGCGCCGAGCACGACGCGTAGATCTCGGTCGCCGGCTTCGAGCAGTAGGCCCGGCCCGGTGCCGTACCCAAGAAGCGTCGATTCCCACAGCCGCGGCCAGGGCATGGCGTAGGGCAGGCTGTAGAGGGTGTTGAGGATGTCGGGCACCACCTGCTCGAAGCTGTCGCGGACCGTCGAGGGGAAGTGCCATCCGCTGCGGGGCGCGACCAGCGGATCCCGGAGACCGGTGAAGGTCTCGAAGGCGCGCCGCCACAGTGCGAGTGGGTCTTCGAGGAGGGGCCGCGCCTTGGCGACGGCGTACATCCGCCCCTTGACGATCCGTACGATCCTGGCCTTCTTCGCCCACTCGACCGCGAGCCCGAGCCGCGGCAGTTGCGCCGACGAGCGGACCCCTTCCACTCTGTCGCCCGTGCCCAGCTCGGCCACGAGCGCCCTCGCGTCCGCGATCCGCAGCGTGCCGGTCGCGGTGACCGACCTGCCTTCGCTGCCCGCCCACGCACTGATCCCGCGCAGCCACGGCAGCACCGCGGAGCGCTCGGCGAGCACGCGCAGCTCGTCCTCGGTGGGCAGGGCGACCGGCAGCTGCGGTTCGGCGCGCTCCCTCGCTGCCGCTCCGTGCGCGAGCCGCCGGGCCATCACCTGGTCGAGCACGTTCTCGTCGTACGCGACCTCCCCGCGCCGGGCCCGCTCCACGAAATCCTGCAAGGCCTCCTGATCGTGCACGTCCGTGCCCTGCTCGGCGGCCGTGGTCACCCAGAACTTCGACAGGCCCCAGCGGGTCCGGTCGGCCATGGCGGGCCCGAACCGGGGCGTCACGGCCTCGATCGCCGAGAGGTTTTCCGCGAGCGTGGCCCCACGCGGGTCGGCGAGCCCCATCGCGTCGAGGTAGCGCAACAGGAGTGCGAGCGTGCCGGGCATGTCCCCGGGCTCGTCCCCCGGCAGCACGGTCACCGTCCGTGGCAGCCACTCCAGCAGAAAACCCTCGACATGCCGGGGCTCCCACAGCCCGAGCCGCCCGTCGGGCGTACCGCGTTGCCGGTAGTCGAGCGCCGCCTCGACCCCGAAGCCGTCCATGCGGTCACCGCGCTCGTCCGCCCACCGCCCCATCCGATGGATGAGGAGCCCGCACATGGCCTCGAACTCGTCGGTCTCCTCGGGCGCGAAATACAGGCGCATCACTCAGGTCCTGCCCGTCGTACGGTCATCACTGGACAGCACGCTACCGGGAGGCGGTCACACGTACGCGGGCACTTGGGTGGCTCGGTCACCGGCCCGGCGACGGCTTGGCACCGGCCCGGCTGCCACCGGACCTGATCGGCGAAGTTCCGCTCGTCGGAGCAGCGCAGGCAGAACCGACCTGGCTCCGGCGGCCCGTCAAGACACGCAAGCCATCACTGCCGTTTCGCCAACACGTCGCTGAACCCCGGAAGTCCGCTTCGCGGCCTCAGCAATCCCACACATCACCGTGGCGGTGGCGAGTCTCGATGATCCGGTGGCCGCGGGCCCAAGCCGCGAGTTCGGCGGCGGACGCCTGGTGGGCGGGCAGGTCGCCCCGAGCAAGGCCGGCGAACGGCGCGCCGGGCAGACCTCGGCCCAGACCGTCTTCCCGGACGGCGGATACGGCCGTACGCCCCAGTCGGCGGCCAGTGCGGCCAGTGCGGCCACGATGACCAGACCACGCCCTCCTTCATCAGGTACACCGGACACGACGGGATGACGGTCGCCGCGCGGGTCCGTGATCTCGGCCCGTAGCCGGGAGTCCGACAGAAGGATCGGACTCAACCGGAATCCCCGGCCGGGCAGCCGCCCGTGCGCGACGGCATTCGCGGTCCTGCTGCTGCACCCGCGTACGCACCTGATCACATAGAGTTCGTTTACATCGCCAACGGGCTCACACCCACAACTCTCCGGGCGTCCCGTGTACCGTGGGGAGTATGAAGGACGCAGTGCGCCCGCCCGCAGAGCCCCTTGTCACCGCAGCCGAGATCGCGCGCCTGGCTGGAGTCACCCGTGCCGCTGTCTCCAACTGGCGCAGGCGCCATGACGACTTCCCCGCCCCCTCGACCGGGAGTACCAGCAGCCCGCTCTTCTCCCTCCCTGAAGTCCGCGCGTGGCTCGACAAGCAGCGCAAGGGCCGGGAGATGTCCGACGAGGTGCGATTGTGGGAGCAACTGCGTGGGACACACGGCGACGACATGGTCCGTGGGCTCACCACCGTCGCGGAAGTCCTCGCGGGATCGGACGGCAGCGTGGATACCGGAGGGGATCCTGCCCTCAAGGCCATCGTCGACGAGCTCACCGCGCACCTCTCCCCCGCCGAGCTGCTGACGGATCTCACCGCACGCTACGTCGAGTCGTCCGGTCGTACCGGTTCGGACGGCATCACCTCGCCACAACTCATCAGGGCCATCACGCACTTCGCGGGCGAGGTGAGCGGCACGGTCTTCGACCCGGCCTGCGGCATCGGCTCGTTGCTGTTCGCCTTCAGCACGCAGGCGCGCGCCCTGGTCGGCCAGGACGTCGATCCTGTGAACGCCCGCTACGCACAACTCCGTGCGAATCTGACAGGCCTGGCCGACGCCACCATCAGCGCAGGAGACTCCCTGCGCGCGGACCAGCACCGTGAACTCAAGGCCGACCTCGTGGTGTGCGAGCCACCCGTCGGCGTCGCCGACTGGGGACGGGAAGACCTGCTGCTGGACCCGCGCTGGGAGTTCGGGGTGCCGTCCCGCGCCGAGAGCGAACTGGCCTGGCTGCAGAACTGCTACTACCACGCGGCTCCCGGCGGCCACGTCGTCATGGTGATGCCGGCGTCCGTCGCGTACCGCAAGGCCGGGCGAAGAATCCGCGCCGAGATCGTACGGCGGGGTCTGCTCGTCCACGTCGTGGCGCTACCACCCGGTTTGGCCGCAGCTCATGCTCTGTCTGTACACCTCTGGCTGCTCAGACGGCCCACGGGCCCTGCCGATACTGCCCAGTTCGTACGCATGACGGACCTGACCGGCAACGATCCGGAGGGCTCCTTCGGCCCCGAAGCCGGTCAGACCGCGGATGTACCGCGTATCGATCTTCTCGACGACACGGTCGATCTGACACCGGCCACACACATCTCGGCCAGACACACCGATTTCACCGCGGAGTACGAGGCCGTGCGCACCGCGATCGCTCGGCAACTGCAGGAGTTGCTCACCCTGTTGCCCGCCCTTACGGGCGGGCAACAGGGCAGCCTGCGGGAAGGCGCTACTGTCAGTCTCTCGGACCTCGCACGCGCAGGGCTGGTCGAAACATCGGACGACGCAGTCGTATCGACCAGCGAGCAACTCGACACCGACTACGTGAACGGCTTCCTGAGAAGCCTCGCGAACACCCGGCGTTCGACCACGACCAGCGGTACTTTCCGCACCGACACCCGCGGCTCTCGCATCCCCCAGATGACCATCGAGGAACAGCGCCGCTACGGAGCCGCCTTCCGCGCACTCACGGAGTTCGAGCAACACGTCGGCAAGCTGACGGGACTCAGCGAGCATGCGGCGACACTCGCTCGTGACGGCCTCACCAGTGGAGCACTCGAACCGCCGGCGTCCGACGACTGACGCTGCGGCGGCCCGCTACCGCTGCGCCGGCAGGAACGGGCTCGGGGCCCCGCTCCACGACACATGGAGTGCCTCACGGGCGCGCGTGCACGCCACGAACAGCACGCACCGTTCCCGCAGCACGTCCGACTCGTACTGGAGCCGGTCGACTTCGGCCGGGGTGATCTCCCTCGCGAACGGGACTGCGCCGGATGTGACGCCGACGACCGCGACGCACCTGAACTCGAGCCCCTTCATCGCGTGCATCGTCGCCGGTCGTACGCCCTCGGCGCCTGCTCCCGGACTGTCCTTCACCCGCACCGCGGGAACCCCCGCCGCCTCCAGCCGGTTGCGGACCTTGTCCAGCAGCACATTGAACCTGGTGCACACCGCGATCTCGGACGGGCGGATTCCGTGCGCGAGCCATCCCTCGACGCGCTTCACCAGCGCCGTGACCTCGGCCTGCTCGGAGGCATGCCCGTCGACGTGGGGTCTTCTTCCATGGAGCAGGGATCGGTAGCCGGCGAGGCTGTCGCCTCCGTCACCGCCGAGGTCCTCGACGGGCGCGTCGTCGAGGATGCCGGTGGACCACACCAGGATCTCTTCGGTGCTGCGGTAGTTGATGCGCAGTCGGCTGGAGCGGCCGGTCACGGATATGCCGAGCGAGGCAAGTGACACATGCGAATCGTAGATCCGCTGGTGCGGGTCACCGGTGATGAACAGGTCGTCAGGACCCGGCTCGGCAGCTGCCCGCAGTACGCGCCACTGGGCCGGGTGGAGGTCCTGCGCCTCGTCCACGACAACATGGGCGTATCCGTGTACAGAGCGGTCGGCTCCCTTGAGCAACCGGGCTGCCTCGTCGCACACTTGGAGATGGGTGCTCGTGCCCTTGCCTGCCAGCACAGTATTGAACGCATCGACAGCCCGCCAGAGCTGTGCCCGCTTCAGCGGTCCGAGCGCAGTCCCTCGGCCTCGGCGGGTGGCAGACAGATAGTCCTCGGCGGACCTCAGGTCCTGGGCGAGGACCACGTGCCGGTATTCCTGCGCCAGGAATTGCTCGCTCCACGGCAGACCGAGCTGTTTGCCCACCTGCTGCCAGATCCGCCGCTCCTCCTGGTCCCCGATCGGAGACGGCGTCCGCCCGCCCAGTTCACGGACGATGCGGTGTGCGTAGGCGTTGACCGTGGTCACGTCCACCCGCGCCAGCTGCGTCTCGTCGTCCAGGAGCAGGGTGAGGTTCTCGCGCAGCGCGGCCGCGAGGGCGTTGGTGTACGTCGTCAGCAGCACGCGGGCGTCAGGAGAGCGGGACAGCAGGTGCTTGACCCGGTGCAGAGCCACGACGGTCTTTCCGGTGCCCGGTCCACCGGAGACCTGGGCGGGACCGTTGTACGAGACCCGATACGCGAGCCGCCGCTGCGACGGATGAAGGAAGACCCGCCAGGCCGCGAACGGCTTCTCCAGAATGTCGGCGAGTTCGTCGGGCTCGGTGATCAGCGTGATTCGGCTGCTCGTGTTGGCGATGGCGGCGGCCAGGTCCTCGGTCGGCTCGGGCGCCGCGTGAACGGGCCGGCGCACGGCGACCACGTCCCGGTAGACCTCGTCGGGCTTGAATCCCTCCGCCAGGAAGGTCAGCACCTCGAACTGGTCCTCGGGCAGCAGCGTCCCGAACGCGTCCAACTGCGGTCGGTCGATGATGGTCCGTACGGCCTTCAGCACCTGGTCGTCGACGCCGAGGTCCCGCAGGACCGTGTCCGAGTACGAGGCGAACAGCAGCGTGGGGGCCGCGGTGGCAGCCTTCTCGAGTGCGGGTGTGAGCTGTTCGATGGCGACGACATTGCGCACTTCGAGTGCACGAGTGGCGGTGTTCACGGTGTAGAGGCGCTTGGCGGCCCAGCTATAGGCATCGTCGTGCGGGACGACGTTCAGGAGCAGAAACGTGTCGCTGCCGTCGTCGGGTGCGAGCACGACGCCCCGCCAGAAGTCGTTGATGCGGATGGTCCGCGTCCGGGGGTCGCGTGCCTTGTCGACCGACTCCAGGTGGAGCCCCTTGTCCGCGTGCATTTCGGCTACGGTGAGCTGCTGGAATTTGGCCATGGCCTTGCGTACGCCTGCTTTGACCGGCTTCTCCAGGGCGTCGAAGCTCTCCCAGAAGGTGTTCGCGAAGGCGAGCTGAGGCACGGGACGACTCCTTTGCACCAAAGGGAGGGCCTGATGATCATACGGGCGTGCCGACAGCGAGGCGCCCGGCGATGGCCCGGATCTCGGCGACCAGCGCTGCAGGCGCCTGATCCAGATCCAGAGCATGCTGATGGATCGTGATACCTGCGTTGCGGATGCGGTGGGCGGCGTGCGAGGCATTGCCTTTGGCGTATACGAGATGGCCGTCGGACAGGCCAAGTGCCGTGCAGTAGGCAAGCATCTGGTAGAGGTCGGCGTCAGGGAAGCCTTCCGGTTTCTCCGCCTTGTACTTGGCGTCGGCGACCGCAGCGGGCCGGCCGTCGTCGGCATACCAGACGAAGTCCGGACGGATCCGCACCTCTTCGTCCTGGTCCAGGTGGATTCCTCTGGCCTGGAGCTCGGTGTGGCCACCGTACGAGGCGAGGGCCTGGCGCAACGCGACGCAGACGAAGTCCTCGAAGAGCTTGTTCATGTCGAAAAGGAAGCCGTCGATGCCCCCCCACGTCGTGCTCGGCCGATGCCCCACGCAGCACGCTCTCGGCGAGGCGGAGCGCGCCGTGATAGCGGGCGTTGGGCTGGGCGCAGGTCGGACATTCCGGTACCTCTCCGCGGCGCAGCTCAGACCCGGAGCCCCACCAGCCCCCATCCGCGCCGTTCGGCTTCCATCGCCACCTCGGCCCAGCCGTGGAGCAGGTCGCTGAACTCCTCGAAGTTCGCGATCCATCGCCCCGGGCACGCGGCGTGTGCTGCGTACGGCTCCCGGAGTTGTGCGAGGAGAGGCGCCGTCTCGTTCCAGGCGTCGACCAGCTCCTCGACGGCCTCGGGCGTGCAGCTGACCAGCACGCTCCGGCGTAGCAGATCCATCCCGTCACGGACCTCGTCCTGGGCCTCGGCGTCATCGTCGTCGCCTGTGGCGTCGTCCCACAACAGCGGTGTGAGAAAGCGGTCCAGGGCAGCCTTCAGCGCGGGATCGGCGAAGGCGCGAACGTCGTCCCACGCCTCACCGGCCCAGAAGTGCGGCTTGTAGGAGCCGAGCGTGTCTCGGAACTCGTACCTGCCGCACCAGGGTTTGGCGTCATTCGAGGGCCACGTCCAGCCGTGCTCGATCTCGTCGAGGTCATAGGCGGCGTCCTCCAGCCGGTCGACGCGGTCGTCGGCCGGTATGGCGGTCAGGTGCGCCCAGTCGACGACCAGAACGGTGATGTCCAATCCCATGGCACGGAGCATAGGCGCTGGCTCTTGCCGCGCTTCGCCGTGTGGTTGCGTGACTCGTTCGTACCCGCACCCCAACTTGTGCGCTTCGCGGGCAGCACCGCGATGGCCAATGGGGAGGCTCCGTGGCAGCCGCCGGTGGGC
Source organism: Streptomyces sp. NPDC002889 (assembly GCF_042888425.1). Lineage (NCBI taxonomy): Bacteria > Bacillati > Actinomycetota > Actinomycetes > Kitasatosporales > Streptomycetaceae > Streptomyces > Streptomyces sp. NPDC002889. The sequence continues at coordinate 201,778 of NZ_JBIAPT010000009.1, read as the reverse complement.
GGAGCGGATGAGATCAGGGCAGAGCTGCGCCGGTACCTCGCCGCGGCCGAAGCCGAATGATCGGCCTCAAGGCGTGCGGCGAAGGTGAGCCACACGAAGGGATGCGGTTTCGCTCTTACACCGTGGGGTGTTGCCGCCGCCCCGTAACCTGCCGCAACAGACCGGTACGCAGCGTATGCGTACCGATACGGGCAGGCATCGTGCAGAACGGGAGCAGGCACGGATGGAGCTCACGGGTCCGGCGGACGACAACGACGAAGTGGAAGACGCGGCCGACCTGTTCCGCGTGATCGGCCGCCAGGTGAGGGTCCTGCGGGAGCGGGCCGGCCTGACGCAGCGGGAGCTCGGGGACCAACTCGGGTACAGCGAGGACCTGATCCGGTCGCTGGAGCGCGGGCGGAGGACGCCACAACCGGAGTTCCTGGACGCGGCGGACGAGCTGCTCGGGGCGGGCGGATTGCTGCGGGCGGCGACGGAAGATGTGGGGAGGGCGAAGGCGAGGGCGCGGGTGAAGCACCCGGCGTGGTTCAAGGACTACGCTCGGCTGGAGCGCCAAGCAGTTGAGGTACACGAGTACGGCAATCACGTGATTCCAGGGCTTCTGCAGACGGAGGATCACGCGCGGTCCCTCTTCGCGATGCGCAAGCCCTTGCTCGACGACGCGACCATCGAGCAGCGGGTGATCGCGCGGCTCGCTCGGCAGGAACTGCTGACCAGATGGCCAGCTCCGATCGTGACATGCATCATCGAGGAGTCGGTCTTGCGCCGGACCATCGGCGGTGAGGCCGTTCACAAGGCTCAACTGGACAAGCTGCTCGAACTCGGGCAGCTCAGGAGCTTGGAGCTCCAGGTCATGCCCACGAAGCGTGATAAGCATGCGGGGATGGGTGGACCCTTCATTCTGCTGACACCCCAGGGGCGTGCGCAAGTCGCCTATCTGGAGGTCCAGAACATCAGCCGGTTGATCACTGATCCGGATGAAGTCCGTATCCTGGCAGCACGCTATGGCAGCATCCGGGCGCAGGCACTCACCCCGTCCGAATCACTGGCTGTCATCCAGGAGTTGCTGGGAGAGGCATGAGCATCGATCGCTCCGCGAACGTCACCACGCATCTGCGGTGGATGAAGAGCAGTCACAGCTCCAACGAAGGCGGCGCTTGTGTCGAGGTCGCCGCCACCGACCAGGCCGTACTCGTGCGCGACTCCAAGGATGTGGCCCGGCCTCATCTGTGTGTCGCTCACGCAGACTGGGCCCGATTTGTGCGGTACGCCGCCGATAGCTGACACGGCAGGTCACCCCCGGGGTGGTGCCGGACATCCGGCACCACCCCGTTTCGCTCATCTCACTCGTAGTGCGTACCGATCACGACAGCAACGATCAGCCATACCCAGACGATGTGTATCGACCATGCCGGCATACGTGACGTCGTCCGCTGCCTCTTCCACTGGCGACGTCGCCGAATCCAGTGCGAGAACAGGTATCCCGTGACAGTTAGGTGTCCCACACGCATCATGGCCACGGCCCACAAGGGCGCACCTACAAGGACGGGCGTTCCGGTGAGTGCGGAGCCGAAGTAGAACACGATGGGGATGAGCCACAGTAGGCCGGGCCGCTTCGCGGTGGCTTGCGGTTCGGGCTCGGGCGACTTCTTGTCCAGGCTCACCGGCGCAGTCGGCGTGAAGCGCGGGCGCTGTCGCGGGACGGCTGTCGCGGTCAAGGCCGAGGGTACTGTCACGGTCCGGTTGTGCGTCCGCCTCCCGAACCTGAAGCCGCCGTACGCGGCGTCCAGAGGCACCAGTTCGGCCTCGAGGCGCGCCAGTTCCTCGGCCAGGACGTCGTACTGGGTACGCTTTGCGGCGGCCTCGCGATCGGCGTCGCGCGCCGCTTCGGCCAGCCGGGCGAGGGTCTCGTCAAGGGCGCCCTTGGCCTCGGTGCGCGCCTCGTTGGCAGCGGCTTCCGCTGCGGCCTCCTCGGCCTTCAACTCCGCACGCCTCTGCTTTGCCAGTTCTTCGATCCGTCTGCGATCGGCCGGCCCGATGCGCTTCGGCGCGCGCTCCTCAGCGCGGGTGACGTAGGACTTACGCCACTCGACCAACGCCTTCGCGCGATGCTCACCGATACCGTTGACGTGCACATTGCGGCCACCGGACAAGTGGATCCAGATGACGTCGCCGCCCTTGCCGTTCGGGGCAGGGCCACGGCTGACACCGGTGAAGTCGGCGGCCGTTCGGATGCCGCGAGCAGCGAGATCGTTGATGAGGCCCGCGCCCAGGCCGTTGAGTTCCTTGACTGACAGGTGGGCTCGGCGGAGAGCAGCGTCGATGAACTGGCGACGGAGAAGCTGGAGCTCCCGTTCCTCGGAGTTCTGTTGGTCGCTTTCGAGAGCCCGTAGCTGGACGGCAATGGAGTGCAGCTTCTGCTGCTTGTCGCGGTCTGCCCTCGCCAAGGCGCCCTGGTGCGCACGGGTGGCTTGATCGCGGGCCACCGCGTCCTTGAACTGGCGGCGCTCGTCGGCTTTCTCGAAAGCGGCGCGCCCCTTCAGGAGGGAGCGCTTGGCGCGTATGGCCTCATGCAGCCTCCGTCGCTCGGCGCGGAGTGCCGCACGGTCGGTTGGGGCGATGGCGGACGAAGCCGCTGAGCTCTGGTGCATAACCGGTCGCAGGTGTGTGGTGTCCTCGCCCGGTTGCACGGGCGGGGACAGAGTGGACGGGGTGCAATCACGCCGCGTCGGTGACGGGCGCTGGGTGGCGGGGGCTTTGCCCGGGGGCGGGTTGAGGGTGGAGGCGTAATTCTCGCCGTCGACGAGAGGGGTGCCGAAGGAGACGCCCACTGCGGTCATGCGGTCGTAGGCCTCGCCTAGAAGCCGGAACCGCCCCGCGACCGTTCCCAGTTGCACTGGCACCCCTCCTGCGCACTCCCCGCGCGGCCCCGAGTCAGGACACACGCCTCCCCACGGCGGCACAGGGGTTCCCCCGTTGTCATGGAGAAACCCATCCAACCTTCGCCCCGTACACGAAGGCCGCCCCACAGCTATGAAGTTGACTGTTTACATCGTCAACACACTAAGCGTAGAGTCCCTCTTGAAGCAAGCACTCCGCTCTTCGATTCCCGAGCACCGCCGTCTCACCGCCGGAAAGTTGGATGGCATTGGACCTCAAGGCCTCGCTCGCAGCCCTGTATCTCAACCTCCAACAGGCCGCGAACCATGGTGTCGTGCCGCACGCCGCCTTCGAAGCGGAAACGGCGCAACTGGCACTGGATGACACCGCGCGAGCACGGCTGATCTCGGCGCTGTTCCAGTTGGGACTGAGGCTGGAAGCTCCCATTGTTCAGTTCTCAACTATCGATGACAAGCGAGAAGTGAAGAAGGTTGTACAGTCGCGCACAGAAAGCACACAAACGGAGGAGCGCGCTCGTCCGCGGGTGCGGACAGCGCTCGACTTGTTGGCGCGGTACGCCGACGAGGGCGCGGTGACCGAGCGGGCGCTGGCGGGTGTCGCCCGCCTTGCCGGGTTGACTGTGTCGGAAACAGTCGAGCTGAGGACGGGCGCGGAGTCGCGCTTCACCGTGGTCGTCGGAGCCGAGCGGCATGAGCGGCCGTTCAAGCCCGAGCGCGCGGAACCTGCGCCGCCGGCTCCCACGGTGCGGGGCGCTGCATCGACCGAAGGCGACCTCGCGCGTGCCGTGTCCGCCGCACGGGCGGTCATCGACGAGGACCGCTACACCATGCGGCCCGGTAAGCGCATCCTCACTGCCCTCGAGGAGGTGGGTCTGGGCGTGCTGCTGCGTGGGGGCCGCGACCGCATCGACGTGGAGCCCACGGTGGAGGAGTTGGGGGAACTGCCGGCTACGCACATTCGCCGCCGAGCCCGGGACTGCCTCGTGGTTCACAACCAGGGGCTCGTCCACTCCATTGTTCGGTCCTACGTGGAGCAGGGGCTGGAGTACGAGGATCTGTTCCAGCACGGAGTACTCGGGCTGATCAATGCTGCTCGCAAGTTCGATCCGGAGCACGGGAACAAGTTCTCCACGTACGCCACCTGGTGGGTCCGCCAGTCAGTGACCCGGGCAGTGGCCGACGAGGGAAGCGCCATCCGTATCCCGGTCTACATGCACGATCTGGTGCACAAGGTGGCCCGCGCCGAGCGTGAGCTGATGGCGGCCGGCCGGTCCCGGCGGGCGGCAGACGTGGCGGTGGCCTGTGATCTCCCGGTCAGCAAGGTGGAGGAGATCCGTCGAACAAGCAAGGTGACGGACTCGCTCGACCGGATCATCGGGGACGGCACGCACTTGGGCGAGCTGCTGGAGGTCCGCACGGCGCTGCCGCCGGTCGAGGACACAGTGGTCGCGTCCCTGTATACGCAGCACTTCCTGCGCGTGATGGACCATCTCAGTGCGCGCTCGGCTCGTATCGTGGTGCGCCGCACCGGTCTGGACGGAGACGAGCCCGCCACGCTTGACGAGCTCGGCAGGGAGTTCGGGGTCACCCGGGAGCGAATTCGCCAACTGGAAGGCAAGGCATTCATTGTCCTCCGCCACCTGGTCCGCCATCACGGGCGCCACGAGGAAGCTTCAACACCACGCAGGCGGCGGGCACGGGCCCTTCCCGTCGAAGGGCCGAAGGGCGATGGCAACCGGCCGAAGAGGGTTGCGTATGACACGTCGCAGTCGGCCGAGAGGACCGTTCGAACGTCCGGCGAGGTGAAGACGTCGGATGCCGAACTCATGCAGCAGACAGCTGAGCCGTCCCCAGCCGATGCTTTGTCGACCGCTGGCGCCGACCAGGAGACCACTCGGCCGGCGCTCCCGGCGACATCTCGGACGTCGGACGTACCGCCGTCCCCGGTGATTCCTTTCCCACGAGGCGGCATGCCGGACGCAGATCGCCATGAGGCACCCCCCTCAGCAGGCCCCGGCCCTACCTCGTCGGAATCGGCAGGCGACGCCCCGTCCACCGAGGTATCTGCCCGAAGGGTTGCGATACAGACGACGGACAGCGGTACCGAACCGCACGGGAATTCGGACACGGCCGGCCACGAGCTCTATTCGGCTCGCTGGGAAGAGGCTGTCGCACTGTCGGTGACACTCAACCGGAGCGTCCGGTGGATGGCCCACTACGTCCATCTGGCCCTCGGGCACGTCCTTCTGGGCGAAATGCTGGGCCTGTACCCCGCGCTGACCATCGCCAAGGTGGCGGGCGGCAGCCAGCTCCCGGACCGCCCTGTCACTCAGGCCATCGAGACCCTCGTCCGTGTATTGGACAACCTCAAGGAGAAGGGACTGCGTCCGCAGGACTTCTTCGAGTGCCCGTCACCGGCCCTGCTCGGCAGGTCACCGCGCGTCTATCTGGCCAGGAACCCACTGGTCAAGCCCGAGGGACGGCTGGCGCTTTCGCAGGCACTCAAGGAGTTCGTCCCAAGCAGCGGAAGGGGTGGTACGGATGTCGGAGCCGACGTCCGCAACGCTGAGGGTCCGGCGGCTGCGACCGAGCCCCAGGCACCCTCCCTCGACGAAGCTGCCTTGGACGAGGCGCTCGAGGACCCGCAAGAATCGGCGGGGACAAGCACCGCCACAGACGGCGCCTCTGTGCATCCGGCCTCGGTGATTCCGGACACTCCGGAGCCTGAATCTCCTGAACCTACTGAGCCGAACGCTGTTGAGCCGACCACCGCCGAGGCGATCGGCGATTCCCGTTTGGGCAAGACCGCCCTGACGGAGGCTCGAGCCGCCGCCGCTGAGGCGGGGCGACGGCTCCAGGAGCTCCAAGCCGCCGTGGCGGACCGAATCGCCCACGCTCGAGCGGAGGAACGCAACAGAGCGCGTGTCGAAGCCCAGGCGGAGGCGTACGAGGCGGCGCAGCGGATCCACGCGCTGGCAGGGACAGTCACCGAGCAGGTCGCGTGCGCCAGGGCAGAGGAGCGGAACAGGGCACGGGCGGAGGCCCGCGCAGAAGCGTCGCAGCAGATCGACCGGGTCCGCAGGGACGCCGAACGGCTCGTTCACGAAGCCCACGCCGCCGCCGACGAGCATGCAAGGGAGGCGCAGGCTGCGGCGGCCCATGCGGCCGCCGAGCGTGAGGAGCGGGCACTGCGGCGCATGGAAGAGGAGTTCGCGCTCCGAGCCCGTGAGATCGCGGACGCGGCCAACCGGAGGGTGGCCGCGCTCGAAGCGAGGCTTCAACAGGCCGAGGCCGCCTTCGCCGAACGGGTCGGCGCAGCACAGGCGGTGGAGCAGGAAGCCGACGAGCGCGTCCGTGCCGTTGAGCAGTGGGCGCAGACGCGCATCGCCGAAGTGGAGCAGGCCGCTCGATCACGCATCGCCGAACTGGAGGCGCAACTCACCCCGGCCCGCCCTGCGGCTCCCCCGCCCCCGGTTGGGCCGCGGGGTCCTGACCCGCGCCGCCGGTGGCGGCTCGGTTGACGCGCCTCCACATCAGTACCGCCGAGCCTTCGAACGCTCCATTGGCTGTGACGACGATCTGGAGAAGCCAAGAAGTGAACCCCCGAGACGAACTCATCGACTACCTGCGTCGGCAGTTGGTCGGTCCAGCCCAGGGAGTGGACGAGGTGCTCGATGCGCCGCCGGACCGGCAGTACCTGATGGGGACTCTCTATCCCCAGGACGCCGATCTGCAGAGGCGGTTGACGGAGACCGCCGAGGTGCTGGAGGGGCCCGGTACGGAGAACGAGGCCGAGGACAGTGCCCCCTCGACGGACCCGATCCCGGAGTCCAACTCCTGGCTGCCGTCGTCTCTCGGGTTCAGTTTCTACACCGACGCATCGGCCGTTCAGGTCGGCTGCGGCGCGGCCCGCTACGAGACCGAGCAGGGTGAGCGCGGACGCCGCTGGCGCCGGGCCGCCCTTCCCGCCGAGACCGTCACGCTCGATCTCGGCCTCGAGCGGAAGACCGTGCTCGACGGACGTGCTGAGATCCGGCTGCGGCGCCGCCGATTCGGCGCGGGCCATCTCGTCACCGTGGCCCTGGTGAACACAGCCCGCACCGGTACCACCGCCACGGCCGACACCGGCCGCGGCCGGCCCACCCAGTGGGACCGGATGCTGTTCCAGGTCCGGCTCGACGCCCGTCCCGTCGACGGCCGCGTCCTGCAGTACCCGAGCGTGCGTCTCGCCAGCCGCGACGAGGAGGAGCAGGAGCTGCGGCTGCAGTACCACCATGTACGCACCCACGCGGTGGGCCACGGCTGTTCGGTCACCGAAGTACGCGAGGACGGGCGGATCACCGGGCTGGAGGCAGCCGTCATGCCCGAGTCGGAGGTGCCCGCCACCAGGGCCGCGGGCCCGGTCGGCCTTCCGGTCCTGCGAGTGCTTCACCTCGCCGACCCCGATGTGCCGGCCGATCACCTGCGCGATGAGCTGATGGAGTTCGCGGCCGGCTACCGGGACTGGCACGAGGAGCAGCGGAACACCGATGTCCCCGACTGGGGTCGTAAGGCGGCCGAGCGGATCCTCGACCGCGTCGCCGCGGTCGTGGACAGGATCGAGTCGGGTGTACGGACCCTCTGTGACCCCAAGCGTCCTGAGCTGCTGGCCTCCTTCCGTACGGCCAATCTGGCCATGGCCCTGCAGATGCGGCACGCGGCGCGCGACCAGGCCGGGGAGCGGCGGGCGCGCCGCGAGCCGGTGGCGGCCGACCCCGTTCCGGACCCCGACGCGGCGTGGCGCCCCTTCCAGCTGGCGTTCTTCCTGCTGTCGCTGGACGGCGTCGCCGTTCCGGACCACCCGGACCGGGACATGGCCGACCTCATCTGGTTCCCCACAGGCGGCGGCAAGACCGAGGCCTACCTTCTGCTTGCCGCTTTCGTGATGGTGCTGCGGCGCCGTGAACCGGGCGGCGGAGGCACGGCCGTGCTCAGCCGCTACACCCTGAGTCTGCTGACCACGCAGCAGTTCCAGCGGGCCGCTACCACGGTGTGTGCCCTGGAAACACTGCGCCGCAAGGATCCGGGGACCCTCGGCCAGGAGCCGTTCTCCATCGGGCTGTGGGTGGGTGAGGCCACTTCCCCGAACACGTACGAGTCGGCACTCAAAGCGTTCGGTGACGTGCGTGCCGCGGCGCGGCCCGAGGACGTGTTCATCCTGGACCGGTGCCCTTGGTGCGGCACGCGCATCCTGCCGAGCAGCAAGTCCCCGGACATCGGCGACTACGGCGTGCGCGCGCGGGCCGACTCGTTCGCGTTCTTCTGCCCGCGCGACGAGTGCGCCTTCCACGACGAGCTGCCGGTGGCGGTCGTCGACGAGCAGTTGTACGACAGGCCGCCCACGTTCGTTCTCGGCACGGTCGACAAATTCGCGCGCCTGGCCTGGGAGCCCCGCTCCGGGCGCCTGTTCGGCTCCGGGACCAGTCATCTGCCGCCCTCTCTCGTCATCCAGGACGAGCTCCATCTACTGACGGGTCCGCTGGGTACGACGGTGGGTCTGTACGAGTCTGCGGTGCTGGGGCTGTGCACTCGGGACGGGGTCGGCCCGAAGGTGGTCGCCTCGACCGCGACGATCCGCCGCTCCGGTGAGCAGGTCCGCGGGCTGTACGGACGTGATGTGCAACTGTTCCCGCCCGCCGGGCTCGACGCCCGCCACTCGTACTTCGCCGAGCCGGACACCTCCCGCCCCGGCCGCCGCTACGTCGGTGTGATGGCGCAGGGCCACACCGCGGGCCGTGCCGCCGTCGCCACGGCGGCCGCCATGCTCCAGGGGGCGTGGGAGCTTCCTGAGGAGAGCCGGGACGCGTATTGGACGCTGGTCGCCTATCATCACAGCCTCCGCGAGCTGGGCCGTACCGTCACCGCCGCGGCCGACGACATCCCCGCCCAGTTGGTGGGACTCGACGAAGGTCGGGATGTACGGAAGCTGACGGACCGCCAGGTGCAGGAGTTGACGAGCAATCTGCCGCGCGCGGAGCAGCCCGTGCTCCTCGACCGGCTGGAGAAGCCGTACACGGCATCGGACTCCGTGTCGTTCCTCCCCTGCACCAACATGTTGTCGGTCGGCGTCGACGTGAAGCGGCTCGCTCTGATGCTGATGCAGGGACAGCCGAAGACGACCTCCGAGTACATCCAGGCGACCAGCCGCGTCGGCCGTCACACGGTGCCAGGCCTGGTCGTGACCTTCTTCAACGCCACGCGTCCCAGGGACCGTTCGCACTACGAGACGTTCGACGTCTATCACCGCTCCCTGTACCGGCACGTCGAGCCGACCAGCGTCACACCCTGGTCCACACCGTCACGCCGACGCGCGCTGCACGCCGCGCTGGTGATTCTCGTACGCCACGGTCTCGGCCTGTCCGCCGAGAACCAGGCGGGCGACGTCCTCGACCATCTGCCGGCCGTCGCCGCGCTCGCCGAGGAGCTGGCGGCCCGCGCCGCGGCCGGTGACCCGAGGGCAGCGGAGGCCGTGCACGAGGAGTTGGACGAGCTGCTGTCCGCGTGGCAGCAGCAGGCGCTCGACGCCCGCAAGGAGGGCAAGGAGCTGTACTACCGCAGCCAGGGCAAGGGACAGATGAATCTGCTGAAAAACTTCGAGCAATACGGGGGCCTCTGGGAAACCCCTCACTCGATGCGAAACGTCGACCGGGAGTGCCAGGTGACGGTGAAGGGGGCGGATCTGTGAGCAGGCGACTGCGTGTACGCCAGGCCCAGACGGTCCTACCGTTCGGGGTCGGCGCCGTCTTCGACATCCAGGGCGAGTCGTTCGTGGCAACGGGCATAGGGGACTGGCCGCGGCAGCGTCAGAAGGTGGAGTCGGCCCGCCTGGCCGCTCAGCTTGGAGTCAGCGGCTTCTATGCGGCACCCCCGGCCGCCGACGACCGGTTCGACCGGCAGGACGCAGCAGGCGCCCCGTACATCCGCTTTCCCGCCTGGCTGTTCTGCGGCGCGTGCCGCCGCATGGTCCGCTGGCGGATCGCGGACGAGAAGCCGGGCACCGCGCCACGGTGCCCGAACTGCTCACCGGTGCGGCAGCTCGCGCCGATGCGGTTCGTACAGATCTGCGCGGGCGGCCATCTCGGCGACGTCGACTGGTGGTTCTGGGCGCACTCCCGGTTGGAACCCACGGAACGGCAGGCCTGTACCTCACGCGACCAGCTGCGGTTCAAGGTGTCCGAACGCGCCGCGGGTCTGGAGGCCCTGTCCGTCGTCTGTACGGCCAAGGGCTGCGGCGCCACCCGTGATCTCCTGGATGTACTCGGCACACACGGGATGCGCTGCTCTGGGCGCAACCCGTGGCAGCGGTTCAACGAGGCGGTGGACTGCACCAAGCCCGTTCAGGTGGTGCAGCGTACAGCGGGCAATCTCTACTATCCGGTCGTCAGCTCCGCGCTCGACATCCCCGAGACAGAGACCCCCGCAGGGATCGCGGACGAAGCCCTGGCCGAGCGCGTGCGCGCCAGCGACATGTGGATCCCTCTCTGCCGGGTCTTCGACGGGCCACGCGCCGGGATCTTCCGCGACATGATCAAGGAGGAAACACGCGCTGATGACGCCCTGTTGGATGCGCTCCTCGCCGAGGAGACCGGCAGCGCTCCCCCGCCGCCGTCCGACGCGCCGGCGGCCCCTGACGAGCCGGCCGCCCCCGACCTGAGCCGGGAGGAGTGGGCCGCGTTCATGTCGCCGACTCCGCCCGCCACACGCGACTTCTCCATCCGCGAGACGAACCTCGGGCTCGGCCACGAGGACGCCGAGCCCTGGGCCGGGCTGCGGCGGCGCGTCGGCCGGATCGTCCTTGCCGACCGGCTCCGCGAAGTCCGCGCCCTCCAGGGCTTTCGCCGCGTCTCCCCCGGCTCGGCCTTTGTGCCCGCGGACACAGCACGGCGCCTTCGCTGGCTGCCCGCGGTCGAGGTGTTCGGCGAAGGTGTGTTCCTCACCCTCGACAAGGACGTGCTCGCCGGCTGGGAACAGGACGAGCGGGTGCGCAACCGGGTGGCCGGCTTGCGCGACGACCTCGACCGGTCCTTCCAGAGGGACCGGCTGGCCATGGTGGCGGGCGCGGAACTCTCCCCGCGCTTCGTCCTTCTGCACACTCTGGCCCATCTCCTCATCCGGCAGCTGTCGTTCGAGTCGGGCTACTCGACCGCGAGCCTGCGGGAGCGGGTGTACGCCCGTCCCGAGAACGACCAGTACGGCGTACTCGTGTACACGGCAGCCGGCGACGCCGAGGGCACCCTCGGCGGCCTCGTGCAACAGGGCGAGCCACCGCGGCTCGCGGAGACGCTGCTGCGCATGACAGAGGCTGCGGCCTGGTGCTCCGCCGACCCGTTGTGCGCCGAACATACGGGGCAGGGCTTCGACAACCTCAACCGGGCTGCCTGTCACGCCTGCGCCCTGCTGCCCGAGACCAGCTGCGAAACCGGCAACACCCTGCTGGACCGCGCGCTGGTGGTGGGCGGGGAGCAGGTGCCGGGCTATTTCGAGACGATCGTCGCGGAGGCCCGGTCGGCCGCGGCGGCGGCGATGGAGTGACTGCGGACATGACCCTCACCTATCTGGATCTCACCCGGAGCCAGCGGGCTTCTCTCGACGACCTGCCGTTCGACGGCAACCATGTGGTCAGCGGGCCGCCAGGCAGCGGGAAGAGCGTGCTGGCCGCGCAGCGTGCGGTGATGCTCGCCCTCACCGGTGTGCCGACGGTGTTGCTTACGCGGTCCAATCTGCTGCGGCAGTCGCTGACCCCGCTGGTTTCCGCCCTCGGGCCGCGGGCGAGTGGCGTCGTCGTCGCGACCGCGCACTCGTGGTTGGCTCGGTGGTACCGCGAGCGGGCCGGCGTCGACGCGCCCGGGACGGACGACGGCTGGTACGACTGGAGCGCTTTCCTCGAGCAGGTGGCCCTCACCGAACCGACGCCGGGGCTCTCCCTCGTGATCGACGAAGGACAGGACCTCCCGTCGCAGTTCTACCGCTTCTGCCGTGTACTGGGCGCGCGGATCACGGTGTACGCCGATGAGTGCCAGCGCCTCACCGACGCCCACTCGACCTTGGCGGAGATCGGGCACGCGCTCGGCGGCTGCCGGTCGCGCCAGATCGCCACCAACCACCGCAACAGCCGGCAGATCGCGGAACTGGCTGCGCACTTCCACGTCGGCGCCGTCTCACCGCCGCTTCCGGAGCGCAATGGTCCGCCCCCGCGCCTGCACTCGCTCTCCCGACCGAGCACTCTTGTCGAGCTGCTCGTCGGAATGGCCGAACTGCATCCTCGCCGCAGCATCGGGGTCATTCTGGATTCCTTGCGGAGTCAACAGGACCTGCTGACGGGGCTCGAAAAGCGGTCTCGGCGCCTGAAGCCGCAGATGTACACGTCCAAGGCGACAGGTGGCCGGTACCGGACCCTGGATCTCAACCGTCCCGGCATCGTGATCGTCAACCGCGCAAGCGCCAAGGGGCTCGGCTTCGACACCGTGGTGGTGCCGGACACGCACGCGGACGCGGGCACCGACCCGACGTCGGCGTCGTTGCGCATGGAGTACTACGTGCTGGCCACCAGGGCCCGTTTCGAATTGCATCTCGGATACGCCGGGGAGAGTGAACCCCCTGTGATCGCCCAAATTCCCGGTCATGTACTGGCCCGCGGATAGGCAATGAGGACCACGATGAACCACACCCCCGATTCCTTCGAGCTCCTGCCCGGTGCCGCCGACTCGCCGGTGATCCTGCACGTCCCGCACTCCTCGTGGGCCGTACCGGCGGACGTTCGCCACGGCATCGTGCTGGACGACCGCGCGCTCGAGCTCGAACTCGCCCACATCACCGACTCGCACACGGCGGAGATCGCCGCCGGTGCAGCGGCTGCCTCTGCAGCTGCACCCTGGCGGTTCGTCAACCACCTCTCCCGGTTGGTGATCGACCCCGAGCGTTTCCCGGACGAGCGCGAGGAGATGCTCGCCGTCGGCATGGGCGCGGTCTACACGCAGACCACGCACCGGGAGACCTTGCGCCCGGACGGCTTCGACGGGCAACCGCTGATCGACCGCTACTTCCATCCCTACGCAGCGGCAATGACGGCAGCTGTGGCGGACCGGCTGGAGGCGGTCGGGCGGGCCGTGATCATCGATGTCCACTCGTATCCGACCGAGCGGCTGCCCTACGAGCTCCACGGCGACGGGCCTCGTCCGCCGATCTGCCTGGGCACCGATGACTTCCACACGCCGGCCGAGCTGCTTGCCCATGCCGAGAAGGCGTTCGCGGACTTCAGCGGCACGGGAATCAACAGTCCGTTCGCCGGTACCTATGTCCCCCTGCGGTACTACGGCAAGGACCCGCGCGTCAGTGCGTTGATGATCGAGATCCGCCGGGACGTGTACATGCAGGAGCCGGGAGGCCCGGCCGGACCGGGGCTCGAGGCGCTCGGCACCGCCCTGGCCTCGCTGGTCGATGCGGTGCACCGCACCGAAATCTGACAGCATCGCACCTGCCAGGACCACGGACCACGGAGGTGCACGATGACCGGCGGCCCTGTTCCGCCCGACCGCCCGGAACGTGCCTTCCCCACGCCCAACGGTCTCGCGGGCGTGGGGGTCATCGTCCTCGACGACAGGCAGGAGCACGTCCTCCTCGGACTCGGCCACAACGGCAGCTGGGAGCTCCCGGGCGGCAAGGTCGACCCCGGTGAGACCTTCGAGCAAGCCGCCGCTCGAGAACTCGCCGAGGAGACCGGGATCCGGGCGTCCGTCGACAGCATCCACATCGGCGCCCTGCTGCTGGACGGCGAACAGGGCATCACACGGGTCACGGGTGCGGCACTGGCCTCCTCGGCGACGGGCGAACCGGTAGTGCGAGAGCCGGACAAGATCCTGCGCTGGCAGTGGTTCCCGCACCACGCCCTCCCGACACCGCTGTTCGCGCCCTCGGCCGCGGTCCTCAACAGCTGGCGCCCGGCCTTGAAACTCTCGGCCGGTTCGTTTCACTGCTACCGCACCACCGGCTGAGGCAGCGACCGACCGCACCGATGTCTACGCGCCCATGGCCTGGCCGACGCACTTGCGGGAGCCGCACGGCGGGGCGCCTGGCAGCCAGTCGCGGAGGGCAGGCGGGAGTGGCGTACGGTCGCAGTGTCCGACCAGGCGCGTGGCGGCGCACCGGAGATCCTCCGCACGGAGCCGCCCGGCACGGGCGGGCGGGCAGCCGCCGGTCGGCGACGACGAGCGCGGCTGGTAGCGGCCTCAAGTCTCGTTTGGCCATGGCGCGAATTGGCAGACTCTGAGTCGGAACCGCTTGGCGCCACACCTCTGTCCGAACCCCTCTGTCCCAACGCTGGAGTGTCCGTGGACCTGACGAACCGCAAGCGCTACCCCATCGATCCCCATGCTGACCCCGTGGAGGAGGCGGAGCAGCTCCGCGCGCTCGGCCAGCTGGTCGCTGTGGAATTACCCGGAGGGGTACCGGCCTGGGCAGCCACAGACCTCGCAACGGCGCAGCGGGCTCTCGGTCACGAGGACCTGACGAAGGATCCCGCCTACTGGCCCGCGCTCGCCGATGGCCGGATAGCGGATGACTGGGAACTGATCGCCCTGGTGCGTGGTGCTGGAATGCTCCACCTGGGTGGGGCGGATCACCGGAGGCTGAGGCAGTTGGTGAGTTCTGCCTTCGCGCGGGCGCCCATCGAGGCGCTCAGACCACGTATCGAGCAGACGGCTGAGGAGCTGCTGGACCGGTTGGCGGCCACGAGCAGTCCTGATGGCACCGTCGACCTGCGGGAACAGTTCGCTTTCCCGCTGCCCGTGGCAGTCATCTGCCACGTCCTGGGTGTACCGGACTCGGCTGTCGGCGAGCTGCGCAGCCGCTTCGATCGCCTCGTCACTCCTCAGAAGGGTGCCACCGGGGACGATGACATCCGGGTGGCTGTGGCAGACATCTACAGCTCCCTGTCGGGGCTCATCGATTGGAAGCGCACTGATCCCGGGGACGATCTCACCACCGCTTTGATTCAGGCCCGGGATGAGGGGGATCGTCTCAGCGAGCAGGAACTGGTCGAGACTCTGTTCCTGGTGCTGATCGCAGGACACGAGACCACGATCAACTCGATCACCAACACCGTCCATGCCCTCCTGCGGCATCCGGTCATGCTGGCGGCCGCCCGGGGCGCCGACGACGGTGAGACCTGGGCCAATGTGGTGGAGGAGGGTCTGCGTTACTCCCCTCCCGTGCGTCACGTCATCCTGCGGTACGCGGTGAAGGACACAGAGATCGCGGGCGTCCGGGTTGCCAAGGGTGACGCCGTCCTCGCCAGCCTCGTACCGGCCGGGCGGGACCCGGGCCGACACGAGCAGCCCGACGCATTCGACATCGCGAGAACCACGAGCCGAGAGCATGTGTCTTTCGGGTTCGGTGCGCACTTCTGCCTGGGAGCGCGGCTGGCCAAGATGGAAACGGAGATCGCGCTTCGTGCACTCTTGCGCCGCTACCCCGACCTCAGGCCGGCCTCCGAGCCTGCCCGCCTGACATCGATCTCACTCCAGGGTTACCAGTCCCTGCCGGTCCATCTGCACGGCGGGGGCGGAACGCCGACCGGTGCGCTGTCGGTGGACCAGGACGCAGCCGTGACTGCCTGAGCGGCGCGGGCCGCCGAACAACCCGGGCGAGCGGCGGTTTCCGCATCGCCCCGTGGGGTCCGGATCTCGTGATCCGGACCCCACGGCTGTTTCTGGCGTCAGCCAAAGAGCCTGCGCCACCACGGCTTGCGGACCGCGACCGCGACCGGCGCGGGCTCGGGGCCGACCGGAGGCGCGGCAGCCGGCAGCGGCTGGGCGGAGGATGGCGAGGACGGGCCGCCGGCACTCTCCTTCTTCGGCCGCTGGGGCGTGAAGCGGGTGGGCAGGTTGTCCAGGCGGGAGGAGACCAGGGAACCGGTCACGTGCAGATCGTCCTCGAGCACGGAGAGCTGGACATCGGGCAGTCGGGCGAGCAGCGTGTCGATTCCCGTGTCCGCGATGGCCCGCCCGATGTCCTGGCCCGGGCACTCGTGCGGCCCGCTGCTGAAGGCAAGGTGCGAGCGGTTGCCGTGCACGGGCCTGGACAGGTCTGGCCGGATCTCGGGATCGACGTTGCCGGCCGCCAGGCCCAGCATCACCAGGTCGCCTGCCTTGATTTCCTGGGTGCCAAGCCGTGTGTCGCCGGTCGCCCATCGGGTGGGCACCACGGCGAGCGGCGGCGCGTCCCACATCACCTGGTCCAGCGCGTCCGGCAGGGTCATCGCACCTCCGGACAGGCTCGAGCGGAAGCGCCGGTCGGTCAGCACCATCCGCAGCGTGTTCGCGATCAGGTTGGTGCTGTTCTCGGTCGCAGCGACGATGGCATGCCGCAGGTGCTCCATCACCTCGTCGTCCGTGAGAGCCGACTCGTGCCGCAGCAGCCAGCTGGCGAAGTCCTCGCCGGGCTGCTCCTTCTTCCGCTTGACGAGCTCCTGCAAGACACCCACGACGAACTGATTGCTCTGCAGCGCCGTTTCGGTGCCCTTGACCATGTCACGCACGGCTGCACCCAGCGGCAGCGCGTCCTGCTCGGGCATGCCGAACTGCCGGGCCATGACGAGGATCGGCAGCTTCTCGGCAAAGTCCGCCACCAGGTCAGCCCTGCCGGTGCTGGCGAAGTTGTCGACCAGCCGGTGCGTGTAGCGCACGACATAGCGCCGGATTCCGTGCCGGTTGAACCGTGCCAGGCCGTCTGTCACTGCCGCCCGCAGTCGTGCGTGCTCCGTGCCGTCGGCGAAAGCCAGCAGCGGTTGCCATGCGGTCATCGGCAGCAGTGGGGAGTCGGGCTGCAACCGGACGTTCCATATGCGGGAGTCGTTGGAGTACAGGGAGGGCGACCGCATGACCTCCAGATTCTCCCGGTGTCCCAGTACCAGCCATGCCTGTACGTCACCGGGAAGCAGCACGGGCGCCACCGAGCCGTGCTCCCGACGCAGCTTGGCGTAGAACGCGTACGGCTCCTCCGCTTCCGGTCCGTACATCCGTCGCACCCCAGAACCGAGTGCGTGTGCCGGGCACCCCGGAGGCGGAAGCGCCTCGGCCGAGATGCCTGACGAGTCTGGGTACGGGGTGGTCACGAGGCCTCCGGGAAGCAGCGGCGCGGGGGATGTCGCGCACAGATGGCGTAGAGGAGCTCACGCAGCATATCTGTGGTCCATACCGCCCAAGCAGACGGTCTTGTGCCGAACTCAGGCCTGGATACGATCATTTGACGATCTGTGGCCTCACACTGAGGACCCACCTGGTGATGGGATCTTCCCATTTCCGGCAGGTGCACGACCTAGAGAGAAAAGGGTTCCTGGTGTCAGCTGGTTTGCAGACGGTTCCACGCGCTCCTGGAGCGGTTCCGCTTCTGGGTCACGCTCTGGCCTTGTGGCGCGATCCCCTCGGCTTCGTGAAGTCGCTGCGGCAGCACGGTGACCTGGTCCGTATCGATTTCGGGACGATGCCCACGTACGTGCTCACGTCGGCCGAGCTGGTCCACGAGGTGACCGTGAGGCAGGCACGCAGCTTCGAGAAGGGGCGCTTCTTCGACCGGCTGCGGCCGCTCGCCGGCAACGGCTTGGCCAACGCGAACGGCGAGGTGCACCGCGCGCACCGGCGGCTGATCCAGCCGATGTTCTCCAAGGACCGCATCGCGGCCTACTCCGAGCTCATGAGCCGCCACGCCCATGAGCTGGCCGACTCCTGGAAACCCGGGCAGGTGATCGACCTCCAGCATGCGATGGCCAAATACTCGATCGACACGCTTACATCGACCCTGTTCTCGACGGACATCGGGCTGCCGGCAGTCGAAGCCATTCGCGTCAACCTGCCCGTCGTGATGAAGAACCTGCTGATACGGGCAGGGTCACCCAAGCTCCTGGACCGGCTGCCGATCCGTGCCAACCGCGACTTCGATGCGGCGAGCAAGGCGCTGCGCGTGGTGATCGATGAAGTGGTGGCCAACACCCGACGCTCGGGAGACACCGAGCGGGGCGACCTGCTGTCGATGCTGCTCACGGCCCAGGACGCGGACAACGGAAAGACGCTCTCCGACGTCGAGGTCCGCGACGAACTCAGCACCATTCTGTATGCAGGAGTCGAGACCACCGCCGCCACGCTCGCCTGGACCTTTCATGAGCTGGCGAACCACCCCGAGGTGGAGAAGCAGCTGCTCTCCGAGATCCGGGAGGTCGTCGGCGACCGGCCCGTCACCATCGCGGACGTGCCCCGTCTGGAGGGGATCCGCCGCGTGCTGGACGAGACCATCAGACTGCACGGGGTCACCTTCCTGATGCGCCGCACCACCGAGCCGGTAGTGCTCGGCGACACCGAATTCCCCGCCGGAACGGAGGTCGGCTTCAGCCTCTACGCCATCCACCGCGATCCGGCGGTCTACGTGAACGCCGACACCTTCGAACCCGACCGGTGGCTGCCCGAGCGCCGGGACGCCATCCCGCGCGAAGCGTTCGTACCCTTCGGCGCCGGCAACCGCAAGTGCATCGGGGACCAGTTCGCCTGGACTGAGGCCACCATCGCCATTGCCACGCTGCTCGCCCGGTGGCAGTTCACCCCGAAGCCCGGCCATCGACCCAAGGAAGTCGCTTCAGCAGTGGTCCACGCCGACAGCATCCCTATGACAGTTCAGCCGCGGAGAGACTGAACCAGTTCGGCACCGACCATCGCCCCTGGGAGAAGCATGAGCACCCTCCCCAGCGTGCGACGCTCCAAATGAACACGCCGGGCGGCCCCGAACAAGCCTGTGGGCGCCAGCTGGCATCGCGACCCAGCGGCCGACCGTAGGAGCGAGGGAAAGGGTGGCCCTCCGGCAGCCCTTGGGATGCAGACTTCCGCTCAGTACTATTCCCCCTAGTTGATCACCCACCGTGCAGTTCTGGCCATGGCCTGTACGCACCCCCCAGAGTGCTCGCGCGCGCCAACGACTGAAAGGTAATCACGAGTGAGGCCTGCACTGGCAGTTCCCCCCATATACGCTCCCATCCCTCCCGCCGTGCACCCGAACCATGCAGAAATCGACGCCCGGACCGCCGCCTGGGCCGACGCCTTCAACATCGGAACACCCGAGTGGCGAAGCCGCCTCGTCACCCAGGACATCGGCGTTTTCGCCGCGCGCATCCTTCCTGAGGGGCAGGAGGAGGTCGTCTCCCTTCTCTCCGACTTCGTCATCTGGCTCTTCGGCGTGGACGACGGCTACTGCGAGGAAGGCAATCTGGGCGACAAGCCGGGCGAGCTGGCGGCGGCCCTCAACCGGCTGCTGCGCATTGCGCAGAACCCCGAGGCTCCCATGCTCACGGACGATCCCCTCGCCGAGGGGCTGAGGGACCTCACGCTGCGGGTCTCCCGCTGCGGAACCGCTCTCCAGGCCGGGCGCTGGGTGGACACTCTGCGCGAATACTTTTTCGCCGTGGTGTGGGAGGCCGAGCACCGGGCCACGGGCCGGGTTCCCGGGCTGAACGACTACGCGTTGATGCGTCTCTACGACGGCGCGACATCCGTGGTGCAGCCGTTCCTCGAGATGGGCTACGGATTCGAGCTCCAGTCGCACGAGCGGGACAGCAAAGCGGTGCGGGCCGCCTCCGAGATGTGCTCGTTCATCACCACGTGGGACAACGACATCTACTCCCACCACAAGGAGAGCCGCGGAACGAACTACTACCTCAACGTCATCCGGGTTTTGGAGCACGAGTACGTATTGAGCCCGGACCAGGCTCTGATCAGGGCAATAGCCCAGCGCGACCGGGTGATGTGCCTCTTCCTGAGCCTGCGCGCGAAGCTGGACGACGAGGGCAGCCCCCAGATGCGGCAATACCTCAGCAACCTCGCCTCCTTCATCCGGGCGACCCAGGACTGGAGCGTCAGCTCCCTGCGCTACACCACGCCCGACGACCCGGCCGCCCTTTCCTCGCATTTCTCCGACCAGCCGACCGACTACAGCTCCGACCCGCTGGACATCCCGTCGATTTCCTGGTGGTGGGACCTGGTGCCTGCCTCCCGGACAGCGCCCCTTCAGCAGCCCCGCGCTCCACGCAGGCCTCGCCGCGCCCCCCAGTAACGCGGAGATCAACAAGCTGGACAGGGTGCGGGTTGCAGCCGCCCGCACCCGCGGCAAGACCGGCGGCCGACTCCGCCACGCGCCACATTCCCGCCGGCGCGCGGCCGACGGAACGGGACCAGAGCAAGGCCGGCGAACGGCGTCGCACGAAACGGCTGACGATCGCTGCTACGGGCACTGGCGCGCCGGGCAGACCTCGGCCCAGACCGTCTTCCCGGACGGCGGATACGGCCGTACGCCCCAGTCGGCGGCCAGTGCGTCCACGATGACCAGACCACGCCCTCCTTCATCAGGTACCCGGGACACGACGGGAAGACGGTCGCCGCGCGGGTCCGTGATCTCGACCCGTAGCCGGGAGTCCGGCAGAAGGATCAGACTCAACCGGAATCCCCGGCCGGGCAGCCGCCCGTGCGCGACGGCATTCGCGGCCAGCTCGGCCACGACGACCGCGGCGGCTTCCGCACGCTCACTGTCGCGCGGCCATCCCCACAGTGCGATCTGCTCGACGGTGAGCAGTCGCGCGAGCCGGGCTCCGTGCCGCGTGGCGCTGAGCAGTTGCGTGAACTGTGGTGCGGGCGCCACTGGTTGAGAGGGCATATGGACCTGTACGGATTCGCTCATCACGCCACTCAGCCTGGCGGCGCACCACCTCGCTGACCAGCGACGACAGGGGTACATGCCCGGTGCGTACAGGTCCTGGCGACTCGGGTACCGCCGCCGACGGGCTCGCTTCCCTGCCGGATCTCGCAGCGGAGCTCCGGGAACGCCTCGCGTATGGCGGTGACGTCCGATCCGGCCGCTGGAGCGGGATTGGCTGAGCCTGTCGGTGTGCGCAGACCGACCAGGAGGGGCAGCGGCCGGGGCATCCTCCGGGGCGGATGCCCCCGATGCTGCTGAGACTCCGCTTTCCACCGTCCCTGAGAGGACGTCTCCTGCCTGGCCAGGCGTCCCTGTTGCGGGCTCGACAGGCAAACACGGCCTATCCGTGAGGTACCACACCGCGCGTTTTCCCGGACTCCCGCACAAGGTGCGACAACGCACCACATACTTGTTCACGTCAGGCGACAGAAGCGATCCGTAGAGTGATCGCAGTGCGGGCAGGCGGTCTCCGAGTACAGGGGGGGAGAGACACATGGAAACGACATCTCCCAGATTGACCCGGGATCGCCGCCACCTCGCGCAAGAGCTCGCACGGAGCGTGGTGGGCTCGGTGGCAGATCACGAAACGCCGGACTTCGACCAGCGCGCTGCGGCGCACTTCCGCCCGCGCCTCCCCTGGACCGTTCCTCGCCCCAATCAGTTCGACCCCCAAGGACTGGCCGGGGAGTTGGCGACCCCGGTCGCTCTGGCAGTCGCCAGTGCATTGCTGGGGGCACTCGCCACCACAGTGGTGCCAGACTGGAGCGGGCCATCGGAGGGATACGCCGACGCGGGCGGCGCCAGGCTCGCCCCCTCCCGCAGGCCGCCGCGCCGGACAGGGGTACGCCGACGGCGGGGCCTGCCGGTCTCAGCGCGACCGACCTTGCGCAGTGGCGCGCCATCGCCCTGTCCGCCGCCCTGGAGTGCGCTGCTCCCGAGGAGCTCGCCCGGCGGGTCGCCGACGTTACGCTCGTGAAGCTCGTCCAGCACCTGGCCGATGGCGAAGACACGCCCGGCTCCGTTCCCCCGGACACCCCCGAGGAGCCTGGACCGCCCGACCCGGCACCGGAACGGGACGACGATTCCACGGGCGGCGAGGGTGCGGCTGACGGCAGCTGACCACCGCCGTGTTTCTGCGCGCGCTGCTGTTCTGGCTGACCCTTACCGTCGCAGCCGGGGCCATCGCCTTCCCGGCCGAACCCGCGGAGCACGCGCGGGGCGCGTGGGCCCACACCAGGTGCGCCAACGAGGTACGAGAGGTCTACCTCGAGCTGCTGCCCCTGACCCCGGATGAGGAAGAGCGCGCCGCTGAACTGCGTTTCTGGCGCAGGGATGTCGTTCCGGACGTCTACCGCGCCGAGGTGAACAGGGCTGTCGAGCAGCGCTGTCACCAGCAACCCGTCGACCGCCCGGAACACCGTGCGGCCCTCGCCGTGGCAGCGCTGGCGGGCGGAGCGCTTCTTCTGTACTGGCTGCTGCCCCACCTGAGCATTCGCTGCCGCCGCCTGAAGGCCGCGGATCCGCGCGAACCCCCACGCGCGGTCGACATCGCGGTACACGATCTCGCGGCAGTCGCCGGCGTGAACGCGCCCACGGTGTTGGTCAACGTGGTGGACACGTCCGTGAACGCCGTCGCGTTCGGACACCGGGGCCGCCGGTACATCGAGGTGTCCGGCGGCCTGGCGGACAAGCTCCGACTCAGTAGCGGTCGAGACGTCTTCGAGGCTCTGGTCAGCCACGAGTTGGGTCACATACGCAATCGCGACCTCGACGTCACGCTCGCCGTCACGGCGCTGTGGTGGGGCTTCGTCGCCCTCGTCGCCGGCGCCTTCTGCCTCTCCCTGACGGGATACGCGGACCATGCCACGAGCCTGCGAGAGCTGTGTCTGCGACTTGCCCTGCTCACCGGCGTGGTCTACGCCGCGCGCAACAGCTTCCTTCAGTCGCGCGAGCTGCACGCGGACAGGTTCGCGGCCTCCTGCCCTTCCAGCAGCGGCGGAACCACCCGGGAGGTCCTCGACGACATCGTCTGCACACTGGCCGGGTCACGCCCCGGGCGGGCGGGCGAGACATCTGCGTGGCCGTTCGGCACCCACCCCTCCCTGGCACGCAGAAGAGCCGCCCTGGTCCGTCCTGTCCTCGCGGACGAGTTCACGGGATGGGAGTTGACCTTGATCGGCTGCCTGTGTTCGTTCGCCGTCAACCTTGTTCTCGGGCACAGTTTCGAACTCATGATGCTCGCGCTCCGGACAGGCCTCCTCGACCTGGCGGATGTGAGCACGCTCCGGCCGGTGTACGCCTGGACGGCCCTGCCCTTCCTTCTGGTGGCGGGGCCCGTGGTCGCCCTGGGGGTGCGGTACTCGATCCTCGCCTGGGGCGGTCTCCCCGCGCTCGGCCTGCATATGGCCGCCCGCCTGGCAGGGCTCGCGGCCTGCCTCTGGGCCGGACTGTGTCTGGGCTGCCTCATCTACCCAGGGCCGATCACCCGGCGCGACGACAAGACCGCCCTCATGCTGTGGCATGCCTTCACCGGCACGCCCGCGCTCGGTCTGGCGCTGACATCGGCGGCAGTCATCGCTTTCTGCGCGCTGCTGACCCTCGGCTGCGAGGCAGTGCGACTGCGCCGCAGCCCGACGATGGCACTGACCGCCGCATACGGGGCGCTGATTGTCGTCGTCGGGTTCCCTACGGCGCTCCCGGCCGGCGCGGCCGTGTACCTCCGTGCCTCGGCGCTCGCCTTGCCTCTTGCCGGCGCCCTCGGCCTGCTCACCGCTCGGCGCCCTCCGCGCGCCATGCGCCGCCGTGCCTCAGGAGCCGGCTACGGCACGGGCAGCGTGACCCTGGCGTCCTCACCGATGCGGGGTTTACTGCGGCTGCTCTGCCATTTCGTCACGCTCGGGATGACTGCGGGGGCAATCTCCACGGCCGCTCGGCTCCTTTCCGACTTCGCGCCGAGTTCCCTGTTCACCCTGGTCAGTCAGCTGGGGTTCGTGCTGTACGGCTGCGGCATGGCCAGTGCCGCCCTCGCTCCGCACGACACTGTGTTCCGCCGGCGCACGCAGACCGCAGTGAGCTGCCTGGCCGCAGCGGGGCTGCTCCTGACCGTGCAACTCCTCGCCGAGGGGCGAGTGACCCCATGGCTGGTCCTGATTCTGCTGGGCCCGACGGCCGGTATGGTCATCGCGTCCGCGACGTCGGCGGCCGCCCTGTACGACCTGCGGCACCGCAGTGGGCATGCTCCGGTCAAGGCACGCGCTGCGGCGGCCCGCAGGGTCTCCTGAACCCGTCTCGCCTCGGTGTCGGTTACTCCTGCTGTATCGCAGTTCGGCAACGGTGCCCGTCCTGCCGCACACCCGTCGCTACGGTCGGCTCACCACAGACCTTGGGGGGTCTCATGCGTACCAGATACGTTGCCGCCGTCCTGCTCGCCGGCTGTTTGCCTCTCACCGCCTGCGCAGGCGGCACTATGTCCTCCGACAAGCCCGAGTCCGTCGTTACCGAGACCGTGACCTCCGAACCGGAGGACGGCACCGGGGAGGTCACCATGCCGGACTTCGTGGGCATGGGACTTCAGGAGGCGGAGGACACAGCACAGATCAAAGGACTGTTCATGCTGACGGCACACGACAGCAGCGGTGCCGGTCGACAGCAGGTCTTCGACCGGAACTGGAAGGTGTGCACACAGGAACCAGCGCCTGGAGAGACCGTCTCGACGGACACACCGATCGACGTCGGCGCGGTGGAGACGGACGAGACCTGCCCGTAGACACGGCACAAATCCCCGCCTCCATTGCGCCGCGCCGATCCGCTGGGGTGGCGGTGACGTGCGATCTTCGCCCGTGCCGCCGTGCCTCGCCGGAGAGGCATCGATCGCCCGCGTCGGGCAGGTCCGAAACCCGCACGGCGGATTCGTCCGTCAGCTCCCACGCGGCAAAGCGGTCGGCCAGGACCCGGGCTCGCCCGGTCATGGGGTGCAGGAACAGACAGCGGACTGTCCAGTGCCATGGCCATGATCGTCTCGGCTGAAGCGCGGAACAACAAGAACCTCCCCCAGACAGCACGAAGCGACTCGAGCTCGTCAGGGCTGGTTCTTCTCCAGGGCGGCCACGTACTCGTGGATGAAGTGGTCCCTGATGCCGTCGCCCGCAGGGGCGAACACGTCACCGGTCAGTCCCTTGGCCCGGTCCGTCAGCGTGCCGACGAGTGGCATCGCCTCGCGCAGCCTGCCGTTCGAGTCGATGTAGTGCAGTGCGTCGACGTGGTGAAAGGCGGGCTCCGTCGGGAGGTGCGGCACGATGTCGTTGTTGTTCACGAAGCGATGCATCCGCTTCGTGAAGGCCTTGTTGTGAGCCGCCGCGAGCAGACGGTCACACGTGCGGGGCTGCCCGAAGGTGTAGATGCCGTCGGCCCGCAGCCGCGGGTCCTCCATGAACAGACACGCGCCCGCGAGCATCGCGAGAGCACCGCCGAGGCTGTGCCCGGTGAAGAAGACACTCTGCCCGCTGTCACGGAACTCCGCGATCGTCTTCTCGACACCCGGAAAGACGGACTCCAGCGCCTGAGCGAAGCCGTAGTGGACGTACCCGGTCTTGCCCGGACCGGGCCACGGCGGGGTGGTGGCGTCGGAGAGCCAGTCCTTGATCTGCACCGGCTCCGTACCGCGGAAACCGGTGACGATCATGTCCCGCCCGGCCATCGTGTACGCCTGGGTGTCCTCGAGCGGGAACGGCGGCGTGAAGCGGGTGTGGTGATGACGCACCCGGTCGAACCCCCACTCGCGCGCCTGCTCCTCGATCCGGGCCTCGTCCTGGTAGGCGAGCTCCGCGGCCCGCACCATCCAGTACGCGAACGGCAGGCTGTACTCATCGACCTTGTGATCGAACGTCTTTGGCGCAGGCACAACTACTCCCTCGCAGCGGCGGCCGACGGCCCAGCGCACATCGGCCAGGCGACCGTCGTACCGGCCCTACCGGCCTCACATCGCAGTGACGTGCGGGAGCTTCACCCGTACGGCAGCGTTTCCGACCTGAGGTATCGATCCTCCGAACCCGGCAGTTCGCCGGGCTGAGCATGAACGGCGTGCCCCAGTGGTCGAGTCCCGGGAACTCCTCCCGGGCGATGAGTTCAGCGGCAGGACGCCTGTATTCCATGTGCTTTGTCCACTTGCTTGCGTGGGTTCCGCGCTCAGATCGACGACGCTCACCCGATCCCGGCTGCTACGCCGTGCCGGCCTGACCTCTGCGAGGGTTTCGCCGTGTCCGAAGGCCGTCGCCGGTGCCGCTGAGCGGGATGAGGGATTCCAAGCCGGCGCCGCTGTTCCATGAGCCGAAGAGGTTGCGGTTGATGGCTACGACATTGTGTCGTGCGGCAAGTTCTCCGGCTGCCTTGCCGAAGGGGCAGGTGGCGACGAACAGGGCTACGTCTGCGTGGTGCTCTGCGAAGGCCATGCCCACGAACTTCTGCATGTCCCCGCTGGGCACGCTGCGGTGGGGTGCGTAGTGCTTGACCTGTACGACCAGTCGGCGGCCGTCGGGCAGGTTGCCGAGGATGTCCGCGGCAAGGTCGCCGGAGCCGCCGACCACGGTGACGTCGGTGCAGCCGTCACGGCGGCAGAGTTCGGCCACGTAGTGCTCGAAGTCCTGCCAGGTCATCGCGTCGATGACGGTCATGGAGCGTTCCAGTTCCATGCGGCGGTCCTGTGCGCGCCAGGTGCGGTCACCGGCACGCTCGCGCTGGTGGGTCGTCCGCAGGACCCAGGCGATGGTGCCTGAGGCTGCCGTTGCGGCTATGCCGAGCAGAAGCCATGGCGACTGCCACAGCAGGAAGAGCACCACTGCGAGTGCACCCGCCGTCAGGAGCCCGCGTTGTTGGAGTTCTCGCTTCCGTTGTGCCTTGGTGCGGCGTCCCTTCGGCTTGGGCATCGCGACCCTCTCCCCGTTGTGGTGCATCCGATCGGCAGTGTGGAAGCAGTCGGTGGCGCCGCCAAGGAGGCCTTTTCGGCCAGCGATCAGTAGCGGGTGTTCCGCAGATCGGTCAGCCACGCCTGCTCGGGGCCAGGACACCGCACGGACATCGGCCGTAGCCTTGACCCGATCAGTGCCCGGCCTCCCCGCGAGCACCGGAGCGGACACATTGCGAAGGGCTCAGTCACCATGACAGCAAGGACCTCCCGTGCCTCGGACGACCAGCCCGACCCGAGGCCCGGACAGACCCTCCCGCCCAGTGCTCCGGTGATCTTGAGCAATGAGCCTGGCTCGTTCGCCTGGGGCGTCCTGGACAAGCGCCATCCAGCCCTGATCCAGCAGGTTCGCGATGCCTTTCCGTACGGCCCCCGACAGCACCAGGCGCTCGACGCTCTGCAGGACGAGACCGCCAACGGTGTCGTCGAACCCCTCGATGCTTCCGCTCACGACCACGACGTCTGGTCGGCATGGGGACGCGAACACTTCGGACGATCGTGGTTCGATGCCCCGTTCCTGTGGGCCGAGAGCTACTTCTACCGAAAGCTCCTCGCGGCCACCGGATACTTCGATCCCGGCCCCTGGCAGGGTGTGGACCTCTTCGGTCCCTTCAAACAGGCCGAACTGCGCAGCGCACTGGTGGACGAAGAGCTTCGAGCACTCGACGCACTTCCCTCCCAGCCGGCGGACCAACAAGCCGAGATGCTCCTCCAGTCGTCGCTCTGGGGAAACCGCGCCGACCTGGGCTTCAGTCTCGCGGCCGGACGGGCAACGCAGAGCGACACCGCTACGAAGCTGGTCGCGGACGACAGCACTCTTCTGTGGTCACGCCTCGCCGGCGGAGAACCTGCCACCGTCGCTGTGGTGGCGGACAACGCCGGCCGCGAACTCATTCCCGACCTGATCCTCATCGACCATCTGCTCCGGCACGGCTACGCGGCTGACGTCGTTCTGCACGTGAAGCCCTATCCGTACTACGTCTCCGACGCGACCCTCGCCGACGTCATCGACTGCCTGCGCCGCCTCGTCGAAGCCCCGGGGCAGGCCGGCGTCATCGGCAAGCGCCTGTGGGCTGCCATGGGATCCGGACGCCTCGACGTCCGCGCCCACGCCTTCTTCTGCGCCCCCCTGCCGTACAAGGAGATGCCCGAGGACCTGCGGGAGCAGTTCAGGGCGTGCTCGTTGACCCTCGTGAAGGGGGACCTCAACTACCGACGTCTCGTCGGCGACCAGCTGTGGGATGCGACAACGCCGTTCACGGACCTGACGTCCTACTTCCCCGGACCGGTCGCGACTCTGCGCACCTTGAAGTCCGACGTCGTCGTCGGGCTGAGCAACGAGACGCTGACCGCCCTCGATGCCTCCGAGAAGGAGTGGCGTACCAGCGGCACCCACGCCCTGGTTCAAGTACGGCCGTAGACAAGGCTGCGATATCCGGTGCCGCGTCAGGCAACGTTCGCCCTGTTGGCAGACGCTGGGCCGTCAAGAGAGACTGTGCCAGGAGCGAAGACCCGAGCCACACAGGCGTCGAGCAGGGATCCAAACGCCTGGGCGGAGCCCACCACCGGGGCAGGGAGCACGCCGGCGTCATCGGTACTTGCCATGTAGTCGATGTCGGCCCACCCGCCGCGGTAAAGGACGACGATGAGTTCGGCCTCCTGCGGTCCGTGCACGTGGACGCCGATCGAGTCGGGGTCAGTGACCCGGGATCTGTCCGTCTCCAGCTGCTGCGGCCACGAGGCTGCCTCGTCGCGCCAGGTCACAGGCTCGGCAACCAGTCCTGCGGCCTGCCAGGCGGACTGGCGGTCCGCGACAGCGGCGGCGGCTTCGTCGAGGTCGATGACACGCTCCATGCGGTGATCATCGCCTACTGGGCCCGCTTTCGTCCCCGAAATGGTGCGGTGCAAGGGACGCGGACCCTGGCACCTGACGGTGTGTCCTCAAGTGAGCCGGCGGACCATGACGCCGATCACGCCCAGCGGATCATGATCTCAGCGTGGGAACGCTTGGCTCCACACTCCGGCCGTCGGTTTCGCGGAGGACGCTGCCTGCGCGGGTAAGATGTCCCGCCGTGTCGACGGCGACGTCACACTGTCCCGGTCCTGGGACGTCCTCGACCGCATCGGACGGCGACAAAAGATGACCTCGATGACGCAACAACCTCTTCGCTGCTGCGTGTGCGGCCGCGACACCTTCGATGCGACCGACTATGTGGCAATGGAGCTGACGGTGGAACATGTGGACACACGACAGTTCTTCGGCGCTCATGCGGAATGCCTGAACGGCGTCATGGCGCCCGGATTCACCGTCGAGGCACACCTCATGTGAGCCGCACGCTCAGGACCTCACCGGGCCGGCGCCCATGCGGCGAGTTCGGCGCGCGCCGCCTGAAGCAGGTCGGCGGTCGGGGCCGCCGCGCCGTTGGTGATCAGGGCGAAGTGAAGGTCGTCGGCCTTCTGCGCGGTGAGCAGAAGGCGGCGGCTGGTTGTGCCACCCGCTTCGTGGGCCACGGCGATGGGGGTGCCCCTGTCGTACGACGGGGGGCCGTGGACCGTGCCGAGGTCGGAGACCACCGTCGTCCGCGCCGTGGCGAACGACGCCGGGAGGTGCAGTTCCGTCGGGGCCGAGGTGCCGTCCGAGCGCCAGAGCAGGACTCCGTACTGGCCCGAACCGACGAGCTCGCGCACGCGCGACAGCGACGCCGGGACCGGATTCCAGGTGAGCGTGGTCGAGCCGTCTCGGGCGCGGTCCTCGTAGGTGAAGGCGAGGACGCGGCCCGCGGTCGCGGTCGGGTACAGGCGGTCCAGCAGGCGGGCGTCCTGGCGCAGTACCGGCCGGCCCTCGTCGTCGAGACGGACCGCCGACAGGTCCTCGTCGTTCCAGGCGTCGCCCTTGGTC
The DNA here is from genome assembly GCF_042888425.1 of Streptomyces sp. NPDC002889. NCBI lineage: Bacteria > Bacillati > Actinomycetota > Actinomycetes > Kitasatosporales > Streptomycetaceae > Streptomyces > Streptomyces sp. NPDC002889. Next base: position 172,254 of record NZ_JBIAPT010000009.1, on the reverse strand, counting down.
AGGACCTTGTCGGGGTTGCCGTTCATCGGTTCGTGGTGGCGGCCGTTGTGGATGTCCCACTGCCACTGGGTGCCGGACAGGACCGGGCCCGAGTCCTTCGGTCTGGACCACCAACTGACTCCGGGGAGACGGGAGTCGAGTGCCTGGTACATCGCCTTGCCGACCGTCGGCGCCTTGTCGGAGACCGACCCGGACAGCGGGTGGCCGAACTCGCTGACGATCGCCGCCGTCCCCGCTCCCGTTGCGCGGTCGCGGACCGTACCGAAGTCACCTGCGTACTGGCCGTCCTTCGCCTTGCCCCACATGAAGATGCCGGAGATGGCCTTCTGGTCGTAGAAGTGGGTGTTGAAGACGTACCGGGGGCCGAGCGCCGCTCCCGCGTCGAGGAGGCCGCCCTCCTGTTTCTGGAAGTCCAGGTTGGCGTTCCAGAAGAGGTTCGGTTCGACGAATGCGGGCTTGTCCCGCCACCCGGCCGCGTCCATGCGAGCGCGGAACTTCTCGTAGAAGGGCCAGAGCACGTCACGCTCCCAGGCGCGGCTGCTCCGGCCGGAGTCGTACGTCCCCGCGTGTGGTTCGTTGTACGGGTCGAAGCCCGCCACTCCCGCGAACTCCTCGGACGACAGATGCCCGGCGAGGTACGTCATGGTGGTCTGAGCCGTGGCGAGGAAGTCGTCCTGCACACCGCCCCTGTTGTGCCAGAAGTCGTACGTCGCCTGGGTCACGGCCTGGTTCTGGGTGATGTTCTGTCCCCAGAAGAAGCAGATCCCGCAGGATTCCTTGGGGTAATTGCCCGCCTCGACCGCCCACTTGGGTGCCCCATCGCCCGTGTACCAACTGCCTTCGTCGAAGAGGTACCGGGAGTAGAGATCCTGGTGGAAGTCGGGGTAGACGCGGATACCGGCCCGAAGCAAGGCTCGCATCTGTGCGGTGGCGGCAGCGAGATACTGCCGGTCGACCTGGCCGCGTACGGGTTCGGCATGGGCCCACGACAGAAGGAATCGCGCGGTGTTGCCTCCGCCGAGTGCGCGCAGGGCGGTTGCTGATTTCTCGGCATCGGCGACGGAGGCGAAGGGGAGACCGCGGTTCTCCTCGAGTTTGGTCTCGCCGGAGACGTTGTATCCGCGCAGTACGACTTCACGGCCGAGCCCGTCGACGAAGCGGCCGCCTTCGACCGTGAAGGACGAGGCGGCGGGCTGGTCGAACCACAGGGAGCCGGGCAGCGGCACGGCGGCGGACGAGGTGACTCCATCGGCCAGGTGGGCGGCCGGCGAGGCGGTCACGAGGATGAGGACACCGAGCAGACGCACACGCATCTTCGCCATGCGGCTCACACTTACTGACACCCTGTCAGATTGTCAATGGAGGTCCCTTCCGCCGGTTCCGGTCGCTCGCCCATACTCGTGTTCCGTTCCCTCGTCATGAAACGCCCAGGCTAGGCGACCTGCTTGTCGCCCCGGATACGGGCGTGCAGGTGCATGTCGTGCCGACCGTCGGCGTGGACGGCGGCACTGCGCTTGGTGCCCTCCAGGACGAAGCCGGACTTGGCGGCGACCCGGCAGGAGGCCTCGTTACGGGTGGAGTGGTCCAGCTCCAGGCGGTGGAAGCCGGCCTCATCCAGGGCCCAGGCGCTCACGGTGCTGAGCGCGCGGGAGGCCACGCCGGCGCGGCGGGAGGCCGGAAGAACCCAGTACGCGCACTCGGCAACGCCGTCATCGAGGTTCATGCCGCGCAGCGCGACGCGGCCGAGCACCTCGCCACCGTCCCGGGTCACCGCCCAGTGGGCCGCTTTCTCTTGCGCCCAGTCCCGACGGTACCCGCCGAACCACTCGCACACCTGGCCCTCGGACGCGGGCCGACGCGTGTGCCAGCGCTGGATCGCGGGGTCCCGGTAGGCGGCGAAGAACACCGGTGCGTCCGTGGTGTTCCAAGGCCGCAGCACCAGGCCGGCAGCGAGGAGCGCGGGCTGCGGAGCGGCGGCGAGAGCGCCGGCAGGGATGGCGGACTGCGTCGAAAGGATGGAGGTCATGGGCCCCATCCTCATCCTCATCCTCATCCTCCGTCGATCACTTGAGTCAGGGGTTTGCGCAAGCCCGGGATTCCTTACCAATGGGATGGATTCCGGTCCTGGGAGCCATGGTGTCCGGCAGTGTCGAGACCCGCCGGCGGACGGGGTGGCCCTGCCGGCGGGCTTTGAGGACGACAGCGCACCCCACGGCATCTCCGGACGGTCCCATCCCGACGCGGTTGGTGACGCTGCCTCAGCTGCCTGAGAAGATGCGGCGCCCCAGCCGCACATGGGTCGCTGCAGCGGCTGCCTCCGAGACGGACCGGGGGACGCCGCTGCTTCCGGAGTCGATCGCCCGCTTGCACGGCTGCTTCTCGATCGTGGTCAACAGCCTCGTGCACGAATGCCTGTCGAAACCGTCCAGTGGTCGTCCCTCGGAACCTGCCGTCCGATGAAGGCAAAAGGCGGCATATCGCACCGCTCCCGCCTCCTGTCAGGAACCGCGCTCACGGTGCCGTGAAGAGGGTCGGGAAGCGGGGCGCCAGCCAGGGCCTGCGGCCCCAGGCCAGGACTCGGCCACCGGCGATCGCGCCCCACGGCTCGCAACGGCCCAGCGCCATCAGGAGGAACGTGACCGGCTCGATGAGGATCGTGCAGTCGGGGCGGACCGGCGGCTGCGCATCCACTTCCACCGCGCCGTCCGTGAACGTGACGCCGAAGCCGGTGCCGCCCCGCATGCGGACCCTGTAGCACGCGGTCAGGCCGGCGGTGGCAGCGGCGTTCGTCACCCGGGGCATCGCCGTGATCATGAAGGGCAGGGCGAGCTCCACCCGGGCACGGTCGATCATGTGCGGACGGCGCACGGCAAGGGCGAGGTCGTAGCCGTGGCCCAGCATGTGCGTCAGCAGGTACGAGCCCAGCACGGCCCGGGTCATCGGGCCCAACGGGGTGAGCACGACCTCCTCCGCCGGGCCTTGGTCCATCGCCTTGAGGTAGGCGCCGGCCTGCGCCACGATCATGTCGGCCAGCGGACCGGCCCCGCGCTCCGCGAACTCGGCCAGGGCGCGCTCATTGGCCTGGGCCAGGCTCTGCGGTGTGCCGTCGCCGTGGCTCCGTTCGTTCCCGGCCGCGATGTCCGCCATCAGCTCGTTGGCCTGTGCCAGGTGCGCCGCCGCCTCCCCGACGCTCCACTGCGACCGGGGTACCGGAGCACCCGTGTCGGCGACCCCGCGCAGCAGCGCGGCGATCTCCTCGGCGGTCCCGCGTATCGCGTCGGCGAGTCCGTCGGGCAGAGTGCGTCGCGCCTCCTGGCCGGCCACTGGTTCCACGCCTGTCCCCACACGTTCGTCACCACGCGGAATGCGTGATCGCTCGCCGTACACAAGACCAGGCCACGTGGGCCGCGACAAGAGATGCACCGCAACGATGAGATACCGGAGAGTGGCTCGCGCGGCCGGCTGTCCCGCCGATCCTGTGGCACTCGTCCGGCGGAAGCGTCTGCGGAGCGCGGGACCCGTGATCCGCTGTGAACCCTACGTGACACGGGCCTGATCCGACCGCGCGTGAAAAGGGCCGCGCCCAGGCTGTGACCGCCCCTGACGCAAGGTTCCCGGAACGCAAAAGACCCCAGATGAACTGGGGTCTCGCTGGTGTCCGAGGGGGGATTCGATCACTAACGATACGGTCGTGATCGCCCAAGGGCGTCTCGGGCCGCAAGATCCTCCGGGTGGTCCCACCGCCTCCTCGTGAGAACTGGCTCCCGCCCATCACGACACGGCCAGTCTTCAGCAACCCACCAATCGAATTGCGCTGTCCTACCCACACACCCGCCCGCTGCACTACCGTTCCGGGCACGCTCGATACTCGCTGATCGAGCCGTTCCGAGGTTGAAGATCAGGGTTTCAACTACTCGCGATTCGTCACATCCATTTGAGTTTCATGACGCGTCCGTCGGCCACTCCCAGACAGTGGCTGCCACATCCGTGTCTCGTACTCCCTTAATTGCTCCCGTCCTTTGGCGGCCTCGCCGTTGGCGAAACGGACCTTCGGCTCAACAAGCCCAAGCGCCTGTCGGAGGCTCAGCCGCTCGTCTTGGTTCGGTGACCCGCGTCACACCCGGATCCTGTCAGCAATCGGGGCGCCGTCTCGTTCAAAGGGCACGCGAACGAGACAGGAGCAACGCCATGAAGCACCGCATCGTCGTACTCGGCGCCGGATACGCCGGGGCCTTCGCCGCCGGAAACCTGGCCCGCCGGCTCTCCCCCGCCGACACCGAGATCACTGTCGTCAACGCCGTGCCCGACTTCGTTGAGCGGATGCGGCTCCACCAGCTCGCGATCGGCCAGGACCTCGCGTTCCGCAAGCTCACCGACGTATTCGCGGGCACCGGGGTGCGGCTGCGCCTGGCGCACGTCACCGGCGTCGACCCCGAGCGCAGGACCGTCGCCGTGACCGGCGAGGACGGCGATGGCGAGCTCGCGTACGACACGCTTCTCTACGCGCTCGGCAGCTCCGTAGCCCACCATGGCGTCCCCGGCGTGGCCGAGTACGCCTTCGATGTGACCGGCCGGTCCTCGGCGCTGCGTCTGCGCGAGCGCCTGGCCGGCCTGGGCGAGGGCGGCACCGTGCTGGTCGTCGGTGAGGGGCTGACCGGCATCGAGACCGCCACCGAGTTCGCCGAGTCCCGGCCCGACCTCTCGGTCGCGCTCGCCGCCCGCGGCGAGCTGGGCGCCTGGCTCTCCCCGAAGGCCCGCCGTCACCTGCGCCAGGCCTTCGACCGGCTCGGCATCACCGTCCACGAGCAGACCGGCATCGAAGCCGTCGAGCCGACACGGGCGATCGCCGCCGACGGTACGTCCATCCCGGCCGACGTGACCGTGTGGTCGGCCGGGTTCGCCGTGCACCCCATCGCGGCCGCCAGCGGCCTGGAGGTCGCCGAGACCGGCCAGATCGTCGTCGACCGCACCATGCGCTCGGTCTCGCACCCGGACGTCTACGCCGCCGGTGACTGCGCCTACGCGATCGGCGAGAACGGCCTGCCACTGCCGATGTCCTGCGCCTCGGCCGGCTTCACCAACATGCAGGCGACCGCCGCGATCATCGCGCGCCTGACGGGCAGCGAGGTCCCGACCACCGGGCTGAAGTACCACGGCAACCACATCAGCCTCGGGCGCCGGGACGCGATCTTCCAGATGGTGGACGGGGACGTCCGGTCGAAGTCCTGGTACCTGGGCGGCCGGACCGCCGCGCGGCTCAAGTCGGGCGTGCTCACCGGGGCCGGGTGGGGCATCGCCCACCCGACCTTCGGCATGCCGAAGCGCCAGCGCCGCCTGGCCACCGCACCGGACCGGGCCGGTGTGAGGGTCGCCGCATAGGTTGTTCCGCATGGACAGCGCAGCCATCGATCGGTTCGAGGCCAGCCGGGGCCGGCTGGCCTCGCTCGCGTACCGTCTGCTCGGCTCGGCCGCCGACGCCGAGGACGCCGTGCAGGACACGTTCCTGCGCTGGCAGGCCGCAGACCGCGAACGGGTCGAAGTGCCGGAAGCGTGGCTGACGAAGGTCGTCACCAATCTCTGCCTCGACCAACTCCGCTCGGCGCAGGCGCGCCACGAGCGGGCGGCCGGTGCCTGGCTGCCCGAGCCGCTCCTCGAGGGCGACCCGATGCTCGGCCCGGCCGATACCTTCGAGCAGCGCGAATCGGTGTCCTTGGCCGTACTGACCCTCTTGGAGCGCCTCTCCCCGGTCGAGCGGGCCGTCTACGTCCTGCGTGAGGCCTTCTCGTACAGCCACGCCGAGATCGCCGGGATCCTCGACATCACCGAGTCCGCGAGCCAGCAGCATGCCCACCGGGCCCGGATCCGGGTCGCCGCCGAGCGCCGCGGCGGCGAGGCCGACCCCGTGTCCGCGCGCCGGGTCGTCGAGGAGTTCCTCGCCGCCGCCACATCAGGGCGCACCGAACGGCTGGTGGCGCTGCTCACCGACGACGTGACGGCGGTCTCGGACGGCGCCGGACTGGGCAAGCGGCTGCTGCGGTACAGGACGCGCGAGCGGGTCGCCTCCTACGTGCGGGCCGGCTTCAAGCCCACGCCGGCGAAGCGGCGGCTGGCCGGCGGCTCGCCCGCGATCCATATCGCGCTGGTCAACGGCTCCCCGGCCGTCCTCGCCGTGGTCGACGACCGGGTCGTGGGCGCCGTGGCGTTCCAAGTCAGCGACGGCAAGGTCGCGTCCCTGCGTGGCATCGCCGCCCCGGACCGGCTCGCGCGCCTCAACGAGGCCTGGCGGCAGTACGACCCCGACGCGCCGGTCATCGACGCATGGTGACCAGAGCCACCCCCCGAATCCAGTGACGAGTCGGAGCGAGGACGGCCCCCTGGTGATGGGGGACCCGAATGAAAGCTCGGACGATGGTGAGCGTGGCGGTATCGGCCTGTGTGGCGCTGGTGGCGTGCGCGTGCGGTCCGGAGAACTCGAAGGAGGACACGGACGCGAAGCCTTCGCAGCCGTCCGCGTCTACGCAGGCGGAAGAGCCGTCGGCCACGCCGTCCGTGTCCGCTCGGACCGAGAAGCCGTCGGCCGAGCCGACCGGCGACCAGCGCGCACCCAGGACGAAGGAGGGCGCGATCCAGCGGTACGAGCAGTACCTCCACGCCCTGGGCCGTGAGGACATCGACACGGTCTGCGAAGTGGCCGGGCCCGCCGCGAAGAAGGCACAGGACCAGGGGTCCGGCCCGTGCACGTCGACGTACTCCGTCGTGTTCCAGATGATCTCGCCCGCGCAGAAGAAGGCCCTGCGAACCGCGACGGTCGACCCGCAGCGCATCGCCGTGCGCACGCCTGACAAGATCGAGATGCCGGTCGAAGCGGTCAGGGCTTCCGCAACCTTCTCCGAGAGCGACCTCGGCAGCTACACCCTGGAGTACTTCAAGAACGATTGGTACATCACCGACTGAACCCGACGCTCCACGCGCACGCCACCCGGCGGCCGGTCGACCTACCGGCGCCCGCCGACGACCTTCAGCACGCACCGTCCTTTCGGCTGTTCCGCCCCCGTGTCTGGCCGCGCCGATGTGCTGGCGATCTTCCGCTTCCATGCGGACGATGAGATCGACTTCGACGTTGACCTGCGGGAGTTGCAGCCGCAGCCGCGGATTGATGCGTTCTGCGACTTCCTTCGGGAGATCGGGCGGCGGTTGGGCAGCCGGTGCTGATGATCCCGAAGGCGGCCATGGCCATCCGGCCGCGTCCAGATCACCACCGACACCGTCATCGACGGCCGCACCCTCTTCCGCGACCACGGCCTGATCCAGGGCAATTCGAACCCCGACGGTCGGCGCCGGCCGTTCACTCCTCGCGGCGGGCCGCGCCCGCCACGGTGATGTTCACCAGCCGCGGCACGCGCAGCCCGCGGTCGCGGAACTCCTCGGTCACGGCGGTACGTAAATCCGTCAGCCGCTCCCGCGGTAGCAGGACCATGGCGCTGCGCTCCGGCCGCCGCCCGGGCCACCAGGCGGCCGTCGCACCGGCGCGCCGGGCGCAGGCCACCGCGCGCTCGATCTCGTCCGGCGCGGGCTCGTCGCCACGGGTCACCAGCAGCGTCAGCCGCGAACCATGTGCGTCCGGATCGAAGCGGACCCGGCGCCGAGTGCCGCGGCCGAGCATCAGTGCTTGTCCCGGCCGCGCGAACAGCGCCGCCTCGCGCAGCACTTCGTCCCCTTCGGGGACGGCCGCCCGGGCCAGGGCGGCCAGCCGGCCGCGCGGCAGCCGTGGTCCGGCGCGGCCGGCGTGCAGATCGGCGACCGCCAGCGCCACGGCGCACTCCAGCGGCTCGGCGCTGGACAGCCCGGTCGCCGCGGTCAGCGTGGAGTGGATGTGGAGATCGAGGCCGCCTCTGCCGTATCCGGCGCCGGCCAGGGCGCGCAGCAGGGCGTAGGTGCGAGCCGCCCACTCGGGATGCGGCAGCGGCGGTCCGGTGAGCGGGAGTTCGCAGCTGTGCGCGGGATGGGCGAGGGAACTCAGCCGTACGATCCCGTCGTCGCGCGGCGCGGCAGCGGCGGCCACGGGCCACCCGGCCGCGGCAACAAGCCGCGGTGACCCGAAGTGGAAGGCGTGCGGAGCGCTCCACACGGTGGCCGGTGGCCGGTCGTGGGCGGCCTCCAGGGCGTAGGCGACGAGCCGGAAGAGGGGGTCGGCGGTGTGCCGCCGGGCGATGCCGAGCGGCCCGACCGGCTCGGGGCTCACCTCCGTCACCTCGGCTCGTGGAGCGTCGGTGTGCGGCGGGCCAGCAGACGGTAGGCGTTGCCGCCGTCGGTGACGCGGGCCGCGGCCGCGCGGACTTTGTCCAGGACAGCCGCGGCAGCGAAGCACGGCAGCGAAGCCGTCCAGACGCCACGGCGGATCGCCCGGCTGGTCAGGGTCGCGCTGCCCGGGCCCCACGGGGCGTACGGACTGGGCGCGATCCGGTTCGCGGCGAGCAGGACCGCGCCGACGAAGTCGCAGGACTGGTGGGCCGCGCCGCGTTCCTCGGCCAACACCGTGAAGCCGCGGTCGGCCAGCGCATCGCGGAGGTTGCCGACCGGGATCAGGTGCTGGTGCTGGGGCTGGAACCACGGCAGCCAGTACGGGCCGAGCATGCGGCCGAGGCGTGATTCGGGGTCCGGGAGTTCGATCAGAAGATGCCCGCCGGGCGGCAACACCTTGGCGGCGGCGTCGAGTTCGGCGAACGGGTCACGGGTGTGTTCCAGGTAGTGGCACATGCTGATCGTGTCGTAGCGGTGCACCAGTTGGGCAGCCAGCTCCGGGAACTGCCCGCAGTGAGCCGTTCCGATCCAGCCGCGGGCCTGCGCGCCCTGCACTTCCGCAGCCATGTCGAGGCCGTCGAAGCGCGTGTCGGGCCAGACGTCGCGCGCGCTGTTGCAGAAGTGACCGTGCCCGGTGCCCACATCGAGCCAGGCGGACGGGGTGCCGTACGGCTTGAGCATTTCCGCGCGGGCCAGATACGAGCGGCTCATCCGGCCGAACACGTGGGACGCGCTGCTCACGCTGAGGCCGTCGTAGAAGTCGCGGTAGTAGAAGTCGAGTCCGTCCAGGGACAGGCGCGGGTTCTGGAACACATGCCCGCACACCCCGCACTCCTCGAGGGTGAAGCTGCCCGGCTTGGCCTGGAACAGATCCGGCATCCGGGTGCGTACGGACAGGTCGGCGGAGCCGCACCAGGGGCAGTCGGGGCGGCGCGGTTCGAAGAACCGAGCGGTGCCGGCCTTGAGTTCGGCCGCGTAGAGGGGCCGCAGCGTCTCCATTTCCGGAGTCGGACCGGACTGGGACGGGCCCCTGCTGGTGGCCGTTCGCAGCACGGTGTGGACGGAGTACAGCGGCCGCGCCGTGGTGGCGCGCGGCAGATCGGCCGGTCGCAGCGGGCTGTCCGGACGGCCCAGGATCAGCGAGGGCTGCAGCCAGTACAGCGCGAGCGCCGCCGCGCCCCACCGGCCGTCCTTGACGGCCGCGCGTGCCAGCAGGGCAAGACCTGCCAGCTGGGCCGCGGTCACCACGCCCGGCGGCAGCCCTTGGGCGCGTAACTCCACTGCCCGCCGGGCGGGTTCACGGGCCGGGACGGCCAGTCCCGGAGCGATGGCGATGCCGGTGGAGGCCGGTGCGTAGTCCTTCAACCGGCCGAGCAGAGTGTGCAGTTCGGCGGTGGTGAGGTCGTCGTCGGTCTTGATTCCCGCGCGCGTGCGGACGTCCTCCGTGACCAGGACGGCATGGCCCGCGCCGCGTGGCTGCGCCGTGCGGGCATGGCGCCCGTCGCTGATGTCCAGCAGGCGCAGGAGGCCCAGTGCGCGTTCCGCGTCGAGGCTGCCCGGCAGCAGGTCGAGGACTTCGAGACCGGTTCGTTCCGCGTGGGCGACTGCGGCACTCACTGTCACTCTGTCGACTTCGATGCCCCGGGCCGCGATCACGTGCCAGCCGTCCGTGGGGTGACTCTCGACGGTCATGTCCAGGACGGGTACAGCGGCCAGCCGGCGGCGGGCGCGCACCGTGCCCGCGGTGAGGCCAGCCAAGACGGCGATGGCGGTCCAAGGGACGCGGCGGGCACGAGACGGTGTCATCTGAGCTTCTCCAACCTGTCGGCCGCGGCCGCGGCGCCGCCGGCCGCCGCGAAGGATGCTTGGACACGGCGGGCGGCCCGCCGGTGATCCGGATCGTCGAGCACCGCGGTGAGCGCGGCCTGGATCTCGTCGGCGCGAGGCCGGCCGAAGCGCACCCGGACTCCGGCCCCGGCCGCCGCGACCTGCTGGGCGATGATCGGCTGGTCGTCCCGGACCGGCGCGACGACCAGCGGCAGACCGTGGGCGAGGGTCTCGCAGACGGTGTTGTGTCCGCCGTGGCAGATCACGGCGTCGAGATGCGGCAGCAGGGCGAGTTGGGGAACGTACTCCTGAAGCAGGACATGGTCCTCACGCACCTCGCCGACCACCTCCGCGGGCGCGGCGACGATCAGCTGCACCTGCTCGGCCAGCCGTTCCGCGGCCTTCAGGACAGCGGCGTAGAAGCGGACGCCTGCCTCCCGGTTGAGCGTGCCGAGCGAGACCAGCACCCGGCGCCGTGCGGGATCCAGTCGCCGCCACGGGAACGATGCGGCGTCGGAAGGACGGGGGCCCAGGGCGGGTCCCACCCAGGCATGGTGATCGGGGAACGCGCCGTTCCCGCCGACCAGTTCACGGGTGGAGAAGACCAAGACCAGCCGGTCCGAGAACCGCGGATCCCAGTCGGCGGGCACGCCGCAGTCGGCCAGGAATCCGGCGATCCGGTCCGTCACCCACTCCCCCACCTTCGGGAATCCGGCGAACGGCCCGGTGAACTCGGCCGTGGTCGTCGCGGATGTCACCCATGGCAGTCCGCGCCGCCGCGCGACCACGGCCCCGGCCAGCGCCTGCTGGTCGACGACGAGTACATCGGGGTCATACGTGTCGACCGCCGCCTCCACTCCGGGAACCATCGCGTGGGCGAGCGGGATCAACGCCTCCTGCCAGAGGAAGCGCAGTGCGGCGACGCCGCGCAGATCGCGCCAGCGGCCGTGCAGCGCGCCATAGCCTCCGGGTCCGGTGTGGTCGCCGGACGGGAGGAGCGTGACGTGGGCGGGCAGCAGCGCGGACAGGACTTCGGCGGGGCCGGTCCACGCGACCTCGTGTCCGCGTGCGGTGAGTTCGGCGGCGACGGCGACGGTGGGGTTGACGTGCCCGGCGAGCGGCGGCACGACGAACAGCGCCCTCATACCGTCACCGCGTCGGGCTGTCGGCGGGCGGCTGCGGCCAGCCGGTCGAGCACGACCCGGCGGAGCTCGTCGATGCCGCCCTGCAGTACGTCGTGACCCAAGCCGGGCAGGACGCGAACGGTGCAGTCGGGTGCGTGGCGGGCCAATTCCTCCGCACCGGGGACGAGTTCGGAGTGTTCACCGCACACGGCCAGCACCGGACAGCGCAGCTGCGCGAAGTCCTCGGCCGTGAACACCCGGCCCGCCGCGATGTCGTCGATCAGCGACGTCCGGTTGAGGAGTTCGTCGGCGGTCGCCGTCAGCCGGGCCGCCTTGCGCGCTCCGAGCGAAGCGAGTTCCTTCGGTACCTTGCTGCCTTCGAGGTCGAGAGCCGCGACGGAGAGCGTGTCCAGCATGTTCTCGATCCACGGGCCGCTGAGCGGTGCCTCGATGAGGATCAGCCCGGCGACGAGTTCGGGCCGCGCCAGTGCGGTGCGCAGGGCGATCGTGCCGCCGTAGCTGTTGCCGATGAGGGTCACCGGGCGGGTGTCGAGTCCGAGGGCCCCGAGCAGGGCGGTCAGGTCCTGTACGGCTGTGGCGGTGTCGTAGCCGGTGGGCGGGCGTTCGGTGCGGCCGTGGCCGCGCAGGTCGTACAGGACGATGTCGTGCCCGTCCCGTGCGGCCGGGACGGCGAGGGTGGCGTAGAAGCTGGAGAGGTTGTCGACGACCAGACCGTGGAGGAAGACGGCGGTCGCGCCCGCTTCACCTGGTGCGTCGGCGGCCGGCAGCCGGTGGACATGGAAACTCAGGGAGTTGGCGAGTATCTCGGCCATCGCGTGCTCAGCCGGCCGGAGCCGACACGGGTGTGCCGGAGATATGGGCCACGAGGTCGCCGACCGTCAGCGCCAGGATCCCCTCCATGTCCTTCTCGGCCAGGAAGGAGATCAGGTCCGCCGCGGCGCCGTACCGCTGCTGGAGCAGTTCGGCGAGCGCGACGAACTCGATGCTCTCCAGCGCCAGGTCCTCGTTGAAGGTGGTGTCGAACGTGATCTCTTCCGCGAGGAGGAACTCGTCGCCGACGGTCTGCACGAGCATGGCGGTGATCTCGGCGAGTATTCGCATCGCCGTGGGGTCGGATGTCATGGCTGGGCTCCGTCCGGGTCGGGGGTGGGGGATACGGTCCAGGCGACGACGTGCGGGCTGGGTGCGGTGTCCGGTCCGGACAGGTCGTGCACGGTTTCGGTTCGTACGCAATGGGCGCGGCCATCCGGAGAGACCACGCGGAGCCCGGCCGTTCCGTCGGTGACGGTCCACTGCCGAAGGCGTCCGCCCAGGCCGGTGCCCTCCGCCTTGGCCGCGGCTTCCTTTGCGCACCAGAGCGTGGTGAGCGCGTGCGCCTCGCCGTGTCCGTCACGGGCGGCGATCTGTTCGGCGAGCCGTCGTTCGTCGGCGGTGAGCGCGACACGACTCAGGGCGGCGGGGTCCTCGGTGACGGTCTCGATGTCGATGCCGACGGCGTGGGTGGGGTGGGCATACGCCACCGCGAGGCGGTCCTTGTGGGCCAGCGACATCCGCAGCCCGGCGGTGAGCGGACCCTCGGGGTGCGGGCGGCCCGCCTCGTCATTGCCGACCGTGAACTCCACGGGGAACAGGGGTCCGGCACCACGGTCCCAGAGGAGCTGGCGTACGGCGTCCTTCGCGGCGATCCGCCCGAGTAGCCAGGCCGCGCGGGCTCGCGGCGCGCGCTGCTCGTACGCCGCCCGCTCGGCGGCACCGAGATAGCGCCGCATCACCAGCTCCTGCGAGGCGGGATCGGTCCAGCGACGCCGGGCCAGACACCAGCCGCCGGGCTGCGGCTCGCCGATGCCGCAGATCTCCGGCGTGAACTTCATCGGCCATACCCGCTCGTCGGCGGCAAAGCGCCGGTACGTCCAGCCGTCCAGCCGGGCCAGTACGGTGCCGTCCGCGCGGACGAGCTCCACGTCGCCCTGTACGGCGTCCGGCCGCACGGAGCGGATGCGGGCGGTGGCGCGGATCAGCGAGCCGTCGCGGGGCACCGGTCCGTACAGGCTGACCCGCTCCAGCGACGCGGGAAACACCAGCCGGTCGACCGGCAGCCGCAACTGCATCCAGTGGCCGAGGAGTTGACCGGCCGCGTCGAGCAGCGCGCCGGGCGCGGGCAGGGCCCGCAGCACCCCGCGAATGCCGTCGTCGGCGACGGCGGACACCTCGTGGACACCGGCGAAGCCGGGACCGTGGAACATCCACCGGTCGCGGTAGAGGGCCTCGGCGCTGACGGGAGCCGGGCCTTCGCGGGTCAGTGCGGAAGGATCGCGTGCGGGAGGGGAGGGGTGGCGGGATCCGAGCACGACGGTGACGCTCGCGCACCCGCCGATCTCCACGCGTACACGCCCGCCGGCCTCTGGAGTGACGGTGAACTCCGCGTCGACGGGGGGCGCGACGGGCAGCCAGCGCAGAGCCCGTACGTCGTCGAATCCGGTCACGGTGGTCTGCGGCACCGCTTGGAGGGCGGCGTCCGCGGCGAGGTCGAGCAGGGTGGTCATGGGGACGACGGGGAAGCGGTCGGAGGGCTCGGGCCAGGCGTCGGGCTGGAGGTAGACGCAGTGGTCGCGGACGTAGGGCATGGTGTCGAGGGACAGCTGTCGGATGGTGGCCCCGGACGCCGGCGGGGTACGCCAGCCGTCGGCGACGGCGCGCGCTGCTTCTTCGGCCTCGTCGAGCACGGCGTCGAGGGCCAACTGCAGTCGCGGCCGATCGGCGAGGTGCGTGCGGGCGGTCCGGGGCGGTCCGGCCAGTTGGAGCGTAGGCGCGGCGGGACCGAGGCGGATGAGGGGCGAGCCGAGATCGAGGGGTACGGAGCGGGGCGCGGGGCCGGTGGGCTTCGCGGAGTCGGCTGCAGCTGTCGGCGCCACCGGCTCGGTGCTCATCAGGGCAACGGATTCCGGCTCGCGTTCGACCAGAGCGTCCCAGCGAACGTCCCGGCCTTCCGTCCACAACGCCGCCGCCAACGCGCGTAGTTGGGCGATGCCGGTGTCTCCCCGGGACGCACCCGCCGAGACCGCCAGGTGGGGGTGGCCGTGCAGGGTGTCCGAGACGAAGCCCGGGAGGCTGCCCGGGCCCAGCTGGACGAAGGCGCGCACGCCCTCCGCGTACAGGCGGTTCGTCAGCTCCCGAAAGCGCACCGGTTCCAGCAGGTGGCGGAGCACCACATCCCGTACCTCGCGCTCGTCGGCGGGGTACGGCGCGACCGTGGTCGCCGACCAGACCGGCACCGTCGGGGGCCTCAGCGGCAGGCGGCCGAACGCGGCGCGGACCTGGTCGAGGTACGGGGCCCACATCGGCGTGTGAAAGCCCGAACGGAACGGTAGCTCCTGTGTGAGCACACCCTGCCCGGCCAGCCGCCGCAGCGCTTCCCCCACCGGGCGGGGCTCTCCGCAGAGCACCGACTGGTGGGGGCAGTTGTCGTGGCTGACGGCCACCCCGTCCATGCCTTCCAACACCTCGGCCGCCTGCCGGGATCCGCAGCCGATGGCCGCGTACACCAGATCCGGAACATCGAGGTCGCCCGGCCGCAGCGAGTCGAGGAACGTGTCGACGGCCCGCTGTGGATACATCCCGGCGACCACCATCGCGGTCCACTCGCCCAAGCTGTGCCCCGCCAACAGATCGGCCTTTATGCCGAGTTCGGGCAGGACGCGGGCGAAGAACCGACCGACGGCGATGGCGTCCACCGCTCGCTCCACAAGTGTGCCGCCGTGGGTCAGGGCGGGCCGGGGCAGGCCGAAGTGGTCGGCGACGTCGGCGACGTACGGCGCGAAGTCCGGCTCCAGGCCCGGGAAGACGAACGCCAGCCGGCCGTCGTGCGCGAGCAGCGGGCTGGGGGTGAACCAGACGCCTCCGCGACCACGCCACGGCCTGCCACGAGCCACGACCGCCGCGGCCAGCGCCTGGCGTTTGGGGGTCAGTCCGAGGACGGCGAGGCGGCAGGGTCCGGCCGTCGACGGCATGACTTCTCCAGGCAGCGCCTCGACCAGACGGCCGAGTTCGGCAGGAGTCGTGGCGGCCAACAGCGTGACATCGGCCGACACGGGCCGTCGGACACGGCCGGCCGGGACGACCGCTCCCGGTGCCTCCTCCAGCACCACATGCGCGTTGATCCCGCCGAACCCGAACGCGTTCACCCCCGCCCGCCGCGGCCCGCTCCCACGCCGCCAGGGCTCCGCCTCCGTCACCGGACGCATCCGTGTCCCGGCAAAGCCCTCGTGCGGCTCTTCCAGATGGAGGGTCGGCGGCAGCGTCCCGTGGTGCACGGCGAGTACCGCCTTGATCAGCCCGGCCATCCCGGACGCCTGCATGGTGTGGCCGAGCATCGACTTCACCGAGCCCATCGCCACCGGTTCGGCGCCCGGCGTGCGCCGCCCGAACACCTCACCGAGCGTGACGAGTTCGGCCTCGTCGCCGACGGGCGTTCCGGTGCCGTGCGCCTCGAGCAGACCGAGCGCGTCGGGCGCTGTCGGGTCGAGGCCGGCCTGCGACCAGGCTTTCCGCAGAGCACGGACCTGGCCGTCGACGAGCGGGCTCATCAGGCTCGCGGCCCGCCCGTCGCCCGCGACGCCCACTCCCCGTACGACGGCATAGACGCGGTCGCCGTCGCGCTCGGCATCGGCCAGGCGTTTGAGGAGTACGACTCCGGTGCCCTCGGACAACAGCGTGCCGTCGGCGCGGCGGTCGAACGGGCGGATGTGCTGGCTCGGGCTCAGCGCCCGCAGCTGGGTGAAAACGCTCCAGAGCGTAGCGATATGGCAGTGGTGCACGGCTCCGGCGGCCACCACGTCGCAACTGCCGCTCGCCAGCAGACCGACCGCCTGCTCGACGGCGATCAGCGACGACGCGCAGGCGGCGTCGAGTGTGTAGGCGGGGCCCCGGAAGTCGAGCCGGTTGGCGGCCCTGGCCGCGGTGAAGCTCGGTACGAGGCCGATCGAGGCCTCCGGCTGCTCGGGCCCGAGCCCGGCCTGGAAGGCGTCGCGTACGGCGGCGATCCGCTCGTCGCCGAGTTCGGGTGCGAGTTCACGCAGGGTCGCGGCGAGCTGATGGGCGGTGCGTACGCGCTGGTCCAGGCGGGCGGTGGCGACGCCCATGAACCCGCCGCGGCCGAGGATCACGCCGATGCGGGAACGGTCGGCGGGCAGCCGCTCCTCGCCTCCCGCGTCGGCCAGGGCCTCGGCGATGACGCGCAGCGCGAGCAGCTGATCGGGCTCCGCGCCCGCCACGGCCGCGGGCATGATGCCGAAGCGGGTCGGATCGAACGCGGTGAGGTCGTCGATGAATCCGCCGCGCCGGCAGTAGAAGTGGTCGCTGCGGGCGAAGCCCTCTGACGCGCCCGGGTCGTAGTAGACCTCAGGGTCCCAGCGGTCGGGCGGCACATCGCTGATCGCGTCGGTGCCGGCGAAGAGATTGCGCCGGTAGGCGGCCAGGTCCCCGGCACCGGGGAAGACCGCGCCCATGCCGACGATGGCGGCGTCGGTCGGGCGTGGCCCGCCGTCAGCCATGGGAGGTCTCCCCCGCCATGAGCACGACCTGCCCCTCGGTGCCGTGCGCCAGTTCGGCGAGGAACGCCGCGGTCCCCGCTGCCGGATCGAGGACCGGGATTCCGCGGCTCGCGTACATCCGCTCCAGCTCGGGTGTGACCATGCCGCCGGCCTCGGCTGCCCACGGGCCCCAGTCGACACTCAGCACACGGCCTGGGAACCGGCGTGACCAGGCGGGGGTGGTGGCGAGCGTGTCCAAGGCTTCGTTGGCGGCCGCGTAGTCGGCCTGGCCGCGGTTGCCGAAGACACCGGCGACGCTGCCGAAGAGAGCGAGGAAGGCGGGGGCCGGATCCTCGCCGTGGTCGGCGGCGGCGTGGGCGAGGTGGCGGGCGCCGTCGACCTTGGTGGCGAAGACCCGCGCGAAGGATGCCGGGTCCTTGTCGGCGAGCCGGCGGTCCTCGATGGTTCCGGCGCCGTGCACGATGCCGTCGAGACGGCCGTGGCGCGTACGGATGTCGTGCACGACGGCGCGTACGGCTTCGGCGTCGGTCACGTCGGCGACGTGGTAGCGCACCGAGGCGGCTGTGCTGTGGAGGGCGGCGAGCGTGGCCCGGACCTCACGCGCGACGAGGATGCGGGTCGCCTCGTTCTCGATTTCGGCGGGTGTGCGCAGGCCTTTCCCGAACAGGGCGGCACGCAGGGACACGCGGTCATGGGCGTGGCCGACGGCCGGGTCCTCGGTGTCCTCGGGCCGTGAGGTGCGGCCGACAACTTCGATGTGGCAGCCGGTCGCCTTGGCGAGGGCGAGGGCCGTGCGCGCGGTGATGCCACGGGCTCCCCCGGTGAGGAGGACGACGGCGTCACGGCCGATCGGGAGCGGTGGCATCGCTTCGGTGACCGGCAGGGGCGCGGCCACGGTCCGCAGAGTGTTGCGGGTGCCGTTGGTGTAGCCGATGACCAAGGGCTCGTCGGGCGCGCACAGTTCGGCGATCAGATGGGCGGCGATCCGCTCGGGGCGGTCCTTGGGGTCGACGTCGACGGCGCGTACTGCGGTGCCGGGGTGCTCGATCGCCGCGGTGCGGGCGAAGCCGTACAGTCCGGCGCCGGGGACGGGGTCGGGCGAACCGGTCCGGCCGAAGTCGCCGCCGCGGCCGGTGACGAGCAGGAGCCGGTGCGTTCCTTCGGTCAGAATGTCGCGCAGCGCGGCGAAGTTCTCCGGAAGCACGGGCACGGGGGCGGGTCGCAGGGCGCTGAGGTCCACGACGCCGTCTGCTCCTGCAGCGTCCGCGAGCCGGTCCGGGTGGAGTGTACGCACCTCTGCGCCATGGGACTCCAGCGCGGCGGCGAGGGCAGCGGCGACACCGAGCCCGTCGTCGGCGACGGCGAGCCGCAGTCCGGGGAGTACGTCGGCGGGGTCGCGGGTGTTGGCCGGCCCGATGGGGGCGACCTCGACGACCATCCGGTCCGGCAGCAAAACCGGCGCGGCGGCTTCCTCGGGGGCCGGGGGCGCGGCGGCCCGCACCGGCACGTCGTCCGACACCGTTTCCGCCGCCGCGTCCCGTGTCACGATCCAGTCGACGATCCCGCCGATGGTCTTCAGCCGGGACAGTTCCTCGACGGCCGAATTGGCCGGGCCGTCCGCTCCCCGCGGCAGCCCGATCCGGTCGGCCAGCGCGCCGATGATCTCCACTCGCTTGATGGAGTCGACCGAGAGGTCGGCCTCCAGATCCAGCGTCGGGTCGAGCATTTCTCTCGGGTAGCCGGTCCTGACGTGGACGATTTCCAGGACCGTGTCCAGGAGTTGATCGGGCGTCAGAGGCGGATGCCCGGCAGCGGGCTCATCGGAGTCGACTCGCACCGGCGCAGGCACCGCCTGCGGCTCCGGCAGCGGCTCCGGCAGCGGCTCCGACACAGTTCTCGGACCGGCCTCGGCGCCCAAGTACCCCAGCAGTACGTCCCGCTGCGCGGCCACGAGTTCCCGTGCCCCACGCAGGTACTCCAGTACTGCGTCCTCCCGCCGGTCCACGGCCTCCGCCGCCGCACGAACCGGGGTCACCCGCCGTGCCGGGAGCAGTCCACCCGCCACCGGAACGCCGTCCGCCGTGCGGACGAGGTGGCCGTCGACCAGCCATCCGGCTCGGCGGGGCGGCTCGGCAGGCAGGGCGGAGGCGCGGCCGGCGAACAAGGGCTCCGGGTCGAACGGAATCCCGGCGGCGGCGAGTTCGCCCAGCGCGTTCACCAGGCGGGCCAGGCCGTGCTCGCCCACGATGTCGATCGGCACCGCGGTGTGCGGCCGGTCGCCCAGAATGCGGCCGACGAGGCCCGTGAGCACCCGGCCCGGGCCGGCCTCCACAAAGGTCCTCACTCCCGAGGCGTACATCGCTTCGATCTGCTCGGCGAATCGCACGGGTTCGGCGAGTTGACGCGCGAGGAGCGCCCGTACGGACGCCGCCTCGACCGGATAGGGGCTCGCGGTCGTGTTGGACCACACAGGGATGGCGGGCTCGGTGACGGACGCAGCGGCCAGCTCGGAGGCCAGCGCATCCGCTGCCGCCGCGACGACCTCGCTGTGGAACGCGCAGGCGACCGGGATGCGTTCCGCCCTGATTCCCGCGTCTCGCAGCGCTCCGATCGCGGCGTCGACCGCCGCGGTCGGGCCGGAGATGACGCTCTGCGCCGGTGCGTTGTGGTTGGCGAGGACGCATCCGGGCGGCAGTTCGGGCAGCTCGCTCGGCGCCGCGGACACGGCTGCCATCGTTCCCGGGTCGTCGTCTGCCGCGGCGAGGATCGCATGGGCACGCCGGTCGCTGAGCCGCAGCAGCGTCTCGGTGTCGTACGCGCCTGCGGCCCAGAGCGCGACGAGTTCGCCGTACGAGTGGCCTGCGGTGCAGTCGGGACGTATGCCGAGTGAGGTGAGCAACTGGTGAGCGGCGGCGCCCGCGATGCCGAGGGCGGGCTGGGCGGTGCGGGTGTCGGTGACGGCGGCGCGCTGGGCGGCTCGCTCCTCGGGGGTGAAGGCGGCGGGCGGGAACATCGCGGCCGCGAGGCGTGGATCCGCCTCGTACAGCAGCCCGCGCAGGTGGGGAAAGGCGATGAACAGGTCGTTCAGCATGCCCGGGCGCTGGCTGCCCTGGCCGGGGAAGAGGAAGGCGGACCGGCCGCCCGAAGCGGGCGCGGCGTCGTGCACGTAGACGCCCTCGCCGGAGGCGTAGGTCCGGGCCCGGTCCAGCTTCGCGGGCAGGTCGTCCAGGCCCGTGGCGACGACCGCGATCTGGATGGCTCCCTCGCCGCGCGAGGTCTCCGCGGCGAGGTCGCGCAGGGGCCAGGGCCGGCCGGCCGCGTCGTTCTGCTCCAGACGCGCGGCGAGGCGGTCGATGGCGCCGAGCGCGGCGTCCCGGTCGGCTCCGCGGAAGCAGAACAGCTCGGCGGGCCAGGCGTCCAGGCCGTGCTCGGGCTCACCGCCGCCGTAGGGTCCGTCCTCATGACCCGAGAGCACTGCGTGGTAGTTGGTGCCGCCGAAGCCGAAGGCGCTGACGCCCGCGAACCGCTTTCCCGGGGGCGCGGTCCACGGCCTGGCCTCGGTGTCGAAGCAGAAGGGGCTGGCGTCGGGCTTCCAGTCGGGGTTGGGGCCGGCCAGATGCAGCGTCGGCGGCCGTACGCCGGAGTGCACGGCCCGTGCCACCTTGATCAGCCCGGCCAGGCCCGCAGCGCATTTGGTGTGGCCGAGCTGCGACTTCACGGATCCGAGCGAGCAGGAACCCGCCCCGGAGTCTGCGAAGACCTCGGTGAGGACGGCCAGTTCGGTGCTGTCGCCGACGACGGTTCCGGTGCCGTGTGCTTCCACCAGGCCGATCTCGGTGGGTGCGATTCCCGCGCGCCGGTAGGCGCGTTCCAGGGCCCGTCGCTGTCCTTCGGGCCGGGGCGCGGTGAGGCCGAGGGATCGTCCGTCGCTGGACGCGCCGACGGCCTTGACGACGGCGTAGATGCGGTCACCGTCGCGTTCGGCGTCCGCAAGGCGTTTGAGTACGACGCAGGCGACGCCTTCGCCGAGTGCGATGCCGTCGGCGGATGCGTCGAAGGGCCGACAGCGGCCGGTGGGCGACAGGGCTCGTACAGAGGCGAACATCAGGTAGTCGTTGATGCTGTTGTGCACATCGGCGCCGCCGCAGAGCACCATGTCGCTGTCCCGGTCGCGCAGCTGCTTGCAGGCCAGGTCGAGTGCGGCGAGCGAGGACGCGCAGGCGGCGTCGATGGTGCAGTTGGCGCCGCCGAGGTCGAGTCGGTTGGCGACGCGTCCGGCGATGACGTTCGCGAGGACTCCGGGGAAGGAGTCCTCGGTCAGCTTGGGTAACTGCTCGTCGAGTTCGGGCGGCAACCGGCCGAGATAGCCCGGGTGCACGGCGCGGAAGCCGTACGCCCCGGCGAGGTCGGTGCCCGCTTCGGCGCCGAAGACGACGGAGGTGCGGGAGCGGTCGAACTGCCGCCGGCCCGCGTATCCGGCGTCGGTGAGTGCACGGGCGGCTACGTCGAGTGCGAGCAGCTGCACCGGCTCGATGCTGCCGAGTGAAGCGGGAGCGATGCCGTGTGCGAGCGCGTCGAACGGTGCGGCCGACAGGAAACCGCCCCACCGTGACGGGGTGCGCTCCCCCGCGCGTGCCGGGTCGGGGTCGTAGTGGATCCCGGGGTCCCAGCGGTCGGCCGGGACTTCGGTGACGGAGTCGGTGCCGGCGACGATGTTGGACCAGTACGCGGCGAGGTCGTCCGCGCCGGGATAGCGGCAGGCCATGCCGACGACGGCGATGTCCAGCGGTTCCTCGGGCCCGGACGTCGGCGCGCCCGCTCGCAGCTCCTCGAGTCGCTCTTCGAGCAGCCGTGTTGCCCCGTCGGTGACCTGGGTGTGCAGATCGGCGACGGTGATGACGGCGGTGCGTGCGCCGGCGATCTGGCCGAGCATGTACAGACCCTCATCGCGCTGCACGGCCTCGTCCACCGGCACGAGTCCCGTCTCGGTGCGGCGCAGGCCCTTGCTGGCGAGCCGCAGCCGTCCGAGGTTGAGCTTCTCCAGTTCGGCCCAGATCTCGCTCTGGCTCGCGCCCTCCTGCCGCAGCCGTTCCGCCGTGGCGGTGAAGGCGTCGACGTACGGCGTGGTGGCGCACCGGGTCGCATGGCCCGGGGAGGTGTGCAGCAGGCTGGTGGCCTCGCAGCCGATGGCTTCCTGCTGGAAGCCGGGCAGGACGGCTCCGGCGGTGACGGCATCCTCGGTGAACAGATAGGCGGTGCCCATGACGACCCCTGTCCGGGCTCCGCGCTCGGCCAGCGGGCCTGCGGCGGTCATGGCCATCGCGGCGGACCGCTCGTCGTGGATGCCGCCGGCGAACAGCACGTCGAGTTCGGCGGCGTACGGGCACGCGAGCAGCCGGTCGATCTGCTCCTCCCATAGCGGGAAGGCGGCGCGCGGGCCGATGTGGCCGCCGCACTCCTGCCCTTCGAAGACGAACCGCCGCGCGCCTTCGGCGAGAAACTGCTCCAGCAGTCCTGGTGAGGGCACATGCAGATAGGTCCGGGTGCCTGCGGCCTCCAGCTCGGCGGCCTGCGCCGGCCGGCCGCCGGCGATGATCGCGTACGGGGGTCGGGCGTCGGCGACGGCGGCGAGCTGTTCGCGGCGCAGTTCGTCGGGCGCGAAGCCGAGCAGGCCGACGCCCCAGTCGCGGCCGGCCAGGCGTGCGGCGGTCTCGGTGAGCAGTTCGCGTACGTCGGAGCCGTTCATCACGGCCAGCGCGACAAAGGGCAGCCCGCCCGACTGCGCCACGGCGCAGGCGAAGGCGGGCCGGTCGCTGACGCGGGTCATGGGCCCTTGGGCGACGGGCAGATGGCCTTCGCCGGGGCGAGGCTGGAGCGGACGGGCCAGTACGGCCGCTTCGAGGTGGCCGGTGATGGCCGTTCGCACCGCCTGTACGACGGAGCCGGTGGTGCGGTGGCGCGCGGCGAGCCGGGCGGCGGCGGCTCCGTCCTGGCCGACGGGCAGCGGCTGCGTGCGCAGACCGCGGGCGCCGAGCTGTTCGGCGACTTCGCCGTGAACGGGTGCCAGATCGGGGCGGGTGTAGATGCGGTGGCCCCCGACGACAGTGGTTTCGCTGCCGTCCATGGCCCGGATCGCGGCCTCGACGTCGGCGGGCAGTCCGTTCACGCCTTCGGTGGTGAGCGCGAGCTGGGTGTCGAGTACGACGCCGGCGGCCCCGCCCGCGACGGCTGCGGCGGCCGTGTGCGTTCCGATGCCCCCTGCCGCATGGATCGGCACGGTCAACTCCGGGTCGGCAAGGAGCAGTTGGAGCAGGACAAAGGTGGTCAGCTCGCCGACGCGGCCGCCCGCCTCGTGTCCTTTGGCGACAAGTCCGGACGCTCCGGCGGTGACGGCGGCACGGGCCTCGGCGATGTCGACGACCTCGGCCCATACCCTGCGCGTGGCCGTGCGCGCCCCCCACCCTGTCGTTCCGGTGCGCCAGTGCTCTGCGGCGAGCAGGACGGTGTCCACTGTGTCGGGCAGTTCGTCCGGTGCGACGAGGCATCCGGCCGGTATTCGTACGCCGTACCCCCGTCCCCGCAGTGAGTCCATCGCGGCCCGTGCCCGTTCACGGTCCCTGCCGAGGTCGAGCATGCCCAGCGCGCCGGCACGTTCCGCGGCCGCGACCATCCGCGCGTCGGGCTCCTCGAACGGGCTCACCACGACGACGAGATCCCGTACGGTGTGCCGGAGGGTGGGGTGAGGGATCACGGGCTCTCCTTGGGTTCCGAGCAGGGCCGGGCGAGGGAGCGAGCGTGGCGCATGTGCCTCATGTCCACGGAATACCGGTGGCACGGCACCGCGGATACGCAGGCATGACAAGGCGCACCGCGACGGGTCCCAGGAGGTACGGGCTCCTGTTCGTCAAGGCGGTACCGGGCGGTAACCCGCCATGCCGCTTGAATCCTGCGGCGGTCGGCCGTCAGAGTCAACGCTCAGCCGCCGGCCATGCCACAGAGGTATGGCCTGTCGCCTGCGGAACCACCCTCAACTCCCCGGTATTGACGGGAGTTTGTTCCCATTCGCGCTCTTACACCTGCAACACCCCAGGGCTACCGTCCGCACATGACCCCCACACTTCAGCAGCTGCGTTACCTCGTCGCCGTTGCGGACTGCCGATCCATCACGGCCGCGGCGCACTCGGTCTACGTCGCCCAGCCCGCGCTCTCCCGGTCCATCCAGTCGCTCGAACGCGACTTAGGGGTGGAGCTCCTCGAACGCACGACCTCGGGCGCGACGCTCACGCCGGAAGGCGCTCGTGTCGTGCGGCTGGCCCGCACCGTCCTTGACGCCGTGGAGGCGATCGAGGACATCCGTCCGGCGCATGCGGGCTGCTCGCGCGCCTCGCTGGCGGTCGCCGCGACGCCGACCCTCTCACTGGATCTCGCCGCCGACCTGGTGCCCTCCTTCGCCGAGCGCCATCCCGCCATCGACGTACGCCTGCTCCAGCACGATAGCCGCGAGGCGCTCGTACGGGCCCTGACCGACGGCGCGGCGGAGCTGGCGCTGGTCGATCTGCCGGTCGACAAAGAACTGTTCACGCACCATCTGCAGGACCGGGAGATCGTGCTGATCTCGCCGCCCGGCTCGGGGCTGCCCGATCCGGTTCCGTTCCGCATGCTCGACGGTCTGCGGATGGTGCTGCCGACGCCCGGTACCGGCCCTCGCGCGGAGCTCGACGCGATGTTCGGCCGGCTCGGTGTACGGCCCGTCGCGGTGGTCGAGTCGGACGAGCGGCTGGCGTGGGTGGCCAGCGTCGCGGACGGTCGTGGCTCGCTGATCTGGTACCGGGACATGGTCTTACGGGCTTTCGGCAGTCGCGTGGAAGTCAGATCGTTCACACCGCCGTTGCTGCGTGCTGTCGACATCGTGCACCCGCGCCGCCCGCTCAGCTGCGCCGCCCGCGCGTTCCTCTCGCACGCCCGGCACAACGCAGCGGTGCGGGAGCCTGCGAGATAGGGCGACGGGTCCTCGTGCCTGCCGGGCATCGCCCCATGCCCAACCGGCGGTACACGCTTGGGCCTGGAGTGCTCGACGTTGCTGATGGTTCGGCGCCCCGACGGCCGCTTCTGACCAGGCTCTTGGCGGTGTGACGCCGTGTCGCGAAGGTTGTCGTCTCCTCCCTCTTGACCAGTTTGCCCGAGGAGATCTGGAGAGCCGGAGCGGTTGTTGTTCCCTCTCTCGGCGTAGTGCTCGCCCTTGGAGTCTTCCACCACTGCGACCGGTCCGCGCAAGTGGACTACATTACGAACCTCGATGGCGCCGGCCGGCTTCCACCTCCAACCTGGCTTACCCGCTCGCTTTCCCTTCTGGCAGGAGGGCTGATCGCCGTCGGCCTGAACGTCTGGCTGGGATCCTTCTAGGACCGAGCGGCCTTGACCCCAGAGCTACGAGAAGGCCCGGCCCCATCACGCGATGGGGCCGGGCCTTCTTTGCATTCCGGTGGCGGCGTTCACAGTCGAAGCAACAGGACCCCTGCTGAGGCAACACAGCCTCGCCACCGAGACTCTCCTCGACGAAGCTCGCCACCCCAGGACCTCAACGGCGAAGCCGCCCCCGTTCCCGGAACCCTCAGGGCCGCTTCACGTTTGGTGAAGAGGGCTATCACGGCGTGATGACCCGCCCGATCAGTGTTCCGCCTCGATTGGGCCCGGCGACGCCTGGACCAACCGCCGCAAACCCTGCATGTCCAACCAGCCTGCGCGTCTCCGACAAGGTACCGACCCAGATTCCGCAGACCGGGCACCCCAGCAGAGGAAGCTAGCGGGAAGGGACCGACGAACTGCCCGCCGACGGCGTCGACTCCGATTCTGCTGCTGCCATTTCCCCCCTTCCCATACCCAGCAGAAGAGCGAGGACTGTAATCACGCCCAGCGCCACCCCGATGGCGCCCACCAGGTCTCCCCGGGCTGGCGCACCGAATTGAGTGCGCATCGAGTGCTTGAAGACGGCGACCCCGACGACACAGCCAAGGACGAAGACCAGCGCCGCTTCGGGGGCAATCTGTACGGTCATACCGAGCCTCCTGGCTCCCGGGGCCTGCCCGCCGCGACTCCACATCCCGCGGACAGGCCCCTTGGTCGTGGCCTGCCGCGCCCCATGCAGCATCGGCAGACCGGAACGGGAGCGGAACCCCCAGAGCCCGCCCATTTTTCCTCTGCTTCTATTCAGCACCCGTCTTCGCAGTGCCTTGCTTCCCCATGCCACTAGCGGTGGGGGGCAAGCGATGATCTGCGGAAACGGGCACAGGCGGCTGTCTCCTGCGTGACACTCTCTGACACACGCTGACAGTGAGCTCGCGAGGGGGACGGCGATGAGCCGCAGAGGGGCCCGCGGTGTGGAGCTGCCGCCCGTGGAGGAGTTCCCGGCCGGGCCACGCCGGGTCCTGCTGGAAAACCTGCACATCCTGTACCGGGCCGCCGATCAGCCCGGGGTCCGCGCCATCAGCGAAGGGCTGGCAGACGGCGACTTCCGCGCCACGATGAACCGGGACTTGGTGGCGAAGATTCTCGGCGGCCGCAGATGGCCCACGGCCTGGCAGCTCGACAGCCTCGTCCGGTGGCTCGCCGACCGGGCGATCGGCCCCGCGGACGTCAAAGACGAGGTCGTGCGATTCCTACGGCTGTACGAGCTGGCGGAAGGGGACGGAACCCTGCGGATGCAGTCCCCGACGAATTCACGCATCAGGATCACTCGCGCGGAGGGCCAGTCTGTCGGTGCAGGAGTCTTACTGGGAGACGGAAGCGTACTGACACGCGCCCATGTCGTCGGCGAGAGGACGAAGGACTACTACCGGAACACCCTGACCGATGAGGACGTGCTGATCCAGTGTGTGGAAGGCGACCAGAAGAGCCGACGGGCGCACTTGCTCTGGTCGTCACAGTTGCCGCCGGATGGCTGGGACCTCACCTTGCTCACGCTCGAACCAGCGATCGGGCGCAGAGCGGGGCCCCGCTGGGGTGCGCCTCGGGCGGGGGCGCGCGTAAGGGTGTACGGCTTCCCCAAAGCCGCGCACGAGGACGGCGTCTGGTTCACCGGGAACGTGATCGGACCAGGTGGTGGGAACGGAGACTGGCAACTCGATCTCGCCCGCCCGGATGCCCTGTCCTTCCAAGGGTTCAGCGGCGCCGGCGTCTACGACGACTCCGGCTTCGTCATCGGCCTGATCTCCACAGCCCTACCCAACACCACCTTTGCGTGGATGACGCCACCCGAGGTCCTTGCACGCACGGTCCCCTCCTGGCCACGGCAATAGACCCGAGACACGCCCTGCTGGCTAGTGCCTCGCGGAGTTCAACGAACGGTTCGGCCGACGCGGCATGGCGCACGGCGCCGTGGTTGTCATCGTCTCCGACGGTTGGGACACCGGCGCGCCCGTCGATCTCACCACGCACATGGCGCGGCTGTCCCGCGTCGTATGAGTCAACCCCCGTACGGCCAGCCCCCAAACCGTCCGCTCGTCGGCGGCATGGCCGCCGCGTTGCCCTACTGCGACGCCGTCGTCAGCGCCCACAACTTCGCGGCCCTGGACGACTTCGCCGCCGCCCTGTCCGCCCCTGGCCGGCGACAGTGCGGGTGAGCCTCACGCGCGCGGCGTGAAGCGCCAGGCCGCGAGCGCCGCCTCGGCGCGGCTGCGCAGCGCGGTGTTGAGATCGCCGAGCGCACGGATCACCTCGCGGTAGCCGTCGAGCTCTAGCGCGACGAAGTAGTCGATCACCACGCGGCCACCGGGCTCCACCACGAGCGTGATCACCGACGCGCCGGGCAGGAACGTCTGCTGGGGCGCGGCCGGAAAGCTGGTGCGGGCGAGCGCCACCAGCAGCCCCTCGATCCGCGTGGGATCGACCCGGCCGCGCACGCTGCGGACCTCGCCCTTGACCTGCTGCTGGTAGCCGAGAGTGCCGTCGGTCGTCAGGGTCAGGATCTGCCGGCCCCACGGGGCGTCGGCCGCGGTCGGGTGGCCCTGCTCGAAGGTGATCGTGCGCAGCGCCGAGGTCGTACCAAGCGCGGCCGGGACCTGGCCCTCGCCCACGCAGGTGCTGCAGGTGCCGTAGTCGCAGGCCCTGCAGGGCAGGGCATCGTCGTCGAAGGTGGTGCCCTCGCACAACGCGCAGCCACGGGTTCCGTGACACTCGTAGCACTGCGCGAAACCGGGGTCGGCACCCTCGCGCGCCGACCGAGGCGGGCCGACCGGGTGCCAGCGTCCCCGGCTTTTGCACTGGTTGCAGCGCCCGCTTCCCTTGCACGAGCGGCAGCGGCCGTCGACCGGCGCGACCCCCGGCAGATCGGGCGGGACGCCGGTGCCGCGGCAGGTCGCGCAGATGCCGGTGCGGTCACACGGCCGGCACGGCACCGTGCGCACCGCAGGCACCCGCATTGCGGCGACCGGGGCGTCGTCGTCACCGTCGTCGTCGGACCGGTAGGTCACATGGCTGCGCCCGTCGGGCTGGTGGGTGACCACCTGGCGTAGCCGGTCGCCGTGCCAGGCATAGACGTCGCGCGAGGTCGGCGCCCCGGAGCCGTCGAAGTGCTCCTCGACCTGGGGCCGGCCGTCGAGATCAGTCTCGGTGCGGGCCCGCGCGGTCAGGGTGCCGTCGGCGCGGTGGTAGCCGCGCTCGATCACCCGGCCGGTCGCGGTCCGGGTCGTGCACACCACCTGGTACGGGACCGCACCGTAGCGCGCGGCGTGCCCGGCCGGCTCGACACCGTCGTAGACCACCTCGTGGATCGCGCCCTCGCGGATCCGCTCGACGATCGACCCGGCCCCGGCGTCGATCCGCCGCACGTGGTGGGGCCGGCGCGCGGCCTCGTCGGCGGTGAGTTCGTCGTCGGGCTCGCAGCTCTGATGGGCGAAGTAGCGGGTAATCACATCGGCAAGTATGGGTCCATCGCCGGAGCGTACTCCGGCGATGGAAAGCATCTGGCGCAACGCAACTTCCGTGAACGGCTCGCAGCCGTCGAGGAGTTCACACCGCAGGGTCCGGTGGAACCGCTCGATCTTCCCTGCGGTCGTCGGCGACCGGGGCTTGGTCAGCCGATGCACGACCCCATTCTCCCGGCAGTTCCGGAACAGCACCTCGCCCGGGGCCGCAGGCGTTGGTCGCGATCCCGCCCGGTCTGTACGTCATGGCGGCCACGACGCCGGGCCGACCTCCGGTGGGCGGGTCGAGGGCGACGGGACGGCGGAAAGGGTCGGCGTGTGAACGGCACAATAATCCGGTGAGCATCCCGATCGCGATTTTCAGGCTCTTCAGCTACCGGCCTTGCGGGCACGAACTGCTGGTGCGCGTTCGTCGGCCCGCCGCCTCGAACGCTGATCAAGGGGCGCTGGATGCGGCCGACGACGTCGCCGACTCCGCGACGGAGTTTCTTCGCACCTGGTGGGAGCGACGGCACTTGCAGCGCGAGTGTCCGCACCAGCACACGTCAAGCCTGGTCGCTGAGATGCAGGAGGAACCGGTCGGAGAGGACCTGTTCGGCTCGGGTCTTCGGCAATTCGCGGTATGGGTGGCGGCGACGAAGTACGGCACACCGTGGATGGTCCTCGGGACCGCATCGACCGAAGCGGAGTTCTGGCAACGAGTCCAAGACGACTCCGACCTTCTCGATCTTGACCCCCAGGCTCCCGCCGAGCTGCACCACGTCTACTTCCTCACCGACGAGGACGGCCGATCAAGCCTCACGCACAGCTGAAACAAACCTGCTGCTCGGCCGCCGACCGCAGTCGGCGGCCGGGCCAACCGGCTCGGTGATCCCGCGTGGTCCGGGCGGACTTTGGCACCAATCCTCAGGAGTGGGCGGCCGTGCTCACCGGCGGGATTGCCTATCTCGGTAACCGGCCTGCCAACACCACAGGCAACTACGGCTGGAACGACCTCACCGAGGGACCGTTCGGGGACAGCTTTCCCGAGAACGCCTGCCAAATCGGAATTCAGATCCCGTCGCCCAACGTGGTCCTGATCCAGGTGCTGACTACCAACGGCGAGGTGCAGGAAACCCGTTGCGCCCCCTGCCAGGACCAGTGGGTCCAGCTGGCCTCACCATGGCCGGCGAACGTCTAAGCGTCGGAAGACCTACGCAGTGAACCAAGCAGCGCCGAACCGAACCGCCGCACCAGGACATCTCGAGCGCCCGCGCAATCAAGTGACGGGGTGTAAGCCGCCACGGCTCCCTCCCCCGGTTCAGGCGCTGAATCCGTGCATCGCACACTGCCGTTGTCGGCGTTTCGGCCAACCCTCCTGCTTCGGACTCCTGTTGCAGGAGGCGGGTCGATGCATCCTCCATGCTCCGACACGCGTTCTATCTCGGGATTCCGAGACCGACCGAAACACATGTGTTCGATATCTCGGCCGGCTCGTTGAGCCTCACGACCACGCCGGACGACCGTCAAGGGGGACCACGTTGACTTCGGCCACAACGAACGAACAGCAGGACACCGCGCCTCCTCCGCCACCGCCGGCGGAGATCACCTACAGCGGGCAGTACTCCGTCAATCCGCTCGCCGAGGTCTCCTTCCGGCGGATGTGCGCGCAGATCCCGGCCGTCCTGGGCCGGATCGCCCGGCTGTCGTGGCGGACCGACCGGCGGGCGGTGCAGATCCTTCTCGGCTGCCAGGTGGTCACGGGCGTCTCGGCCGCCGTGCTGCTGGCCGCCACCGCCCGCGCCATGGAGCCCGTCCTCGGGGACGGCTCCGCCGGCGACCGGCTGCGCGGGGCCCTGCCGGCGCTGCTGGTGCTGGCGCTCGCCGCCGCGCTGGGCCGCGGCGCGGGGGCGGCGGCCACGTACGCCGAGCGGCTGATCACCCCTCGGCTGACTACCGAGACGGACAGTGCGCTGGTCGAGGCGGTGTGCCGGGTCGAGGCAGCGGCGTACGCGGAGGACGGGTTCTCGGACCGGCATGAGGCGGCCGAGATGGGGGTGATTCGCACCCACGTGATGGTCACCGACGCCCAGCGTTTCCTGTCCGCGCTGATCCGCATGGTCACCGCCGGCGGCGTGCTGTCGGTGCTGAACCCGCTGATGTTGCCGCTGCTCCTGCTCGCGGTGTTGCCGGCCGGTGTCGGCGCCGTCCTGACCGCCCGGGTCGACTACGAGATCCACTACGCCAACGTCGCCGACCGCAACGTGCGCGGCATGATGCGCTGGTGGGCGACCACGTCGAAGTACGGTGACGAGGTCCGAGCCAACTCGATGACCGACTACCTCATCTACTGGTATCGGGCCCTGTCCGACCGGTGTGACGGGCGCACCCTGGCCGCCGCGCCGCGGACCCTGCGGATCGCCCTGCTCTCCGCGCTGGCCGGCGGTGTCTTCCTCGTCGCGACCTGGGGAGCCCTCGCGTGGCTGGCGGTGTCCGGCCGGATCGAACTCGCGGTCGCCGCCACGGCCGTCATCGCCGTCCAGACCACGCTCGCCGCTCTCTCCCAGGTCGTCATCAACGGCGCCGCGGTCTTCCACACCAGCCTTTACCTGAGCGACATGCAGTCCTTCCTCGACGCCGCCGCCGCCCGCGCCCCCAAGCGCGGCCCCCGCAAGCTCACCACGCCGGTCGAAGAGATCCGGCTCGAGGAAGTCGTCTACCAGTACCCGGGCAAGGACAAACCCGCCGTGGACGGTATCTCCCTCACCCTGGAGCGCGGCCAGATCCTCGCGATCGTCGGAGCGAACGGCTCGGGGAAGTCCACGCTCACCCGGCTGCTCACCGGGATCTACCTGCCCGACAAGGGCAAGGTCACCTGGAACGACGCCGACCTCGCCGACGCCGACCCCGCGACTGTCTGGCGCTGCACCGGTCTGGTGCCCCAGATCTTCGCCCAGTGGCCGCTGCGGGTCCGCGAGAACGTCACCCTCGGCCAACCCCATACCCACGACGACGCCCCGGTGTGGGAGGCCATCGACGCGGTCGGCCTGCGCGAAGCCGTCGAAGACCTCCCAGCCGGCCTGGACACCCTCCTGGCCCGCGACGTCTTCGGCGGCTCGGAGCTCTCCGGCGGCCAATGGCAGCGCGTCGCCTGCTCCAGGGCCCTGTACCGCCGCCCGGGACTGCTGATCCTCGACGAGCCCACCTCCCAAATGGACCCGCGCGGCGAACACCAGATCTTCGAGCAGCTCAAGGCCACCGCCGCCGACCGCATCACCATCGTGGTCACCCACCGCCTGGAGAACACCAAGATCGCCGACCACATCATCGTGATGGAACACGGCCGCATCACCGAACAGGGCCGCTTCGACGACCTCGTCCACGCCGGCGGAACCTTCGCCGAGCTCCTGGAACTCTCCCAGGACCGCTGACTGCCCCTTCCGAGCCCGATCCGAGATGCTGTTCATGATCACCACCGAGGAACCCCGCGGGACTGCCGCGCTGCTGGTCGATTCCCGCGGCCGGTACCTGCTGCACCTGCGCGACGCGAACAAACCCATTTGTGACCCTGGTACGTGGAGCATCCCGGGAGGCGACCGCGAGGGAGCGGAGTCCTGCCGGGAAGCGGTTGATCGGGAGTTGCGGGAGGAGACCGGCCTCACCGTGCCGCTGGAAGAGTTCACGGTCGTGGACAGTCTGGGCCCGGACGGACATACCAAGGGCCGCATCCGCGTCTACCTCGGCGCCTGGGACGGCGACGCCAACGAACTGCCGTGCCCCGAGGGGATCATGTTCCGGCACTTCGACGCCGCGACCGTCCCGTACCTGACGATGTGCCCCTGGACGAAGGAGGTCATCGACCTCTACCAAGCCCAGGCTCCCGCCCCGCCCACCGTACCGACCCAGATCCGCCCTGGCAGCCAGGCGCGCCTGAACGTCGTCGGCGTGCACCTCTACCTGGAGCAGGACGGCAAGGTGCTGCTCGGCCTGCGCCACCCCGACGCCGCGTTTGCGGCCTCCACCCACCACTTCCTCGCCGGACACTGCGAGCAGGAGTCCGCCGCCGGGTGTCTGGTCCGTGAGGCCAAGGAGGAGGCGGGGTTGGTCATCGACCCCGCCCACGTGGAGCTGGCGCACGTCGTGCACATGGTGGACGAGCCTGGCGGTCAGCCCCGGATCGGGATGGTCTTCCGCACACACCACTGGCAGGGCGAGCCGGTGGTGCGTGAGCCGGACCGGTGTGTCAGCTGGGGTTGGTGGCCGATGGACGCGCTTCCCTCCCCGATCGTGCCCTACACCCGGGCCGCGATCGACGGTATCAAGGCCGGCCGCCTCTACAGCGAACTCGGCTGGATCTGAACCGCCTTGACGACCAATCGGGCTGACGTGACCGGGCGGCGTCCCGGCACTCTTCCTCGATGTGCCGGCGGTCCCTGATCGCCGATCCGAGCCACCTCTCGACGCCCAGCACATCCTACAGATTACGGAGGGCCTCGGAGACATCGCACAACGCATCCACGCAGCCAGCGCCGAGAAGAAGGGCCCACTCTACGAAGCCCTCGGCATCACGATCACCTACGAACACGAAACGAGGACCGCGACCGTAAGGTCGAGGCCCTCGCATCCGTATCGTTATAGCGAGTAGCGAGTGTCCGAGGGGCGATTCGACCACTAACGATACGGTCGTGATCGCCCAAGGGCGTCTCGGGCTGCAAGACCCTCCGGGTGGTCCCACCGTCTCCTTGTGAGAACTGGCTCCTGCCCATCACGACACGGCCAGTCTTCAGGAACCATCAATCGAGTTGCGCCGTCCTACCCACACCCGCCCGCTGCACTACCGTTCCCGGCACGCACGATACTCGCTGATCGAGCCGTGCAGAGATGCCGCGCGACCCGGTGCGCCGCGGTCAGACAGCTCCTCAAGAGCGACTCTGCGGACGGTGCCGCGCACGCCGGTGGGGTCGTCCCCGGAGACGACCATACGGAGGAACATCTCCCGCGCGGAGTCCTGTTCCGCGGTGCTCAGACCGATGAAAGCGTGCTCGGCGAAGTCGCCGTGGGGCAGCAGCGGGCCGGTCAGGCCCGCTGGCGGACGTAACAGCCAGGCCTCTCGCGTGCTCGCCGTTGACGTGTCGAACAGGCTAGCCGGGCGGGTCAAGGGGTGGGTGGTGTTCTGCGGTGCGGCCGTGGTGGCCGGCGCAGTCGGCGTGGGCTGCTGGTGCGCGAGGCGGCCACGATCCGCTCCAGCCCACGGCGGCTGTCCAGGGTGTGGGGATGGTCGGCACCCAGGACGCGAGTGAAGTCGTCGAGGTTCTGCCGATGCAGGTCTTCCGCCTCCCGGTACTCGCCCCGCCTGAACAGGGCGCTGGCGAGGTTGTAGCGGGTGATCAGGGTGTCGGGATGGTCGGGTCCCAGGACGCGGATGCGGTCTTGCAGGTTCTGCCGATGCAGCTGTTCCGCATCCTGATACTCACCCAGGAAGTGCAAGGCCATGGCGATTCCGTTGCGACTTGTCAGGGTGTCGGGATGGTCGGGTCCCAGGACGCGGATGCGGTCTTGCAGGTTCTGCCGATGCAGGTCTTCTGCCTCCCGGTACATACGCACGACCCATAGGGCGGTGGCAAGGTTGTTCCGGCTTCGCAGGGTGTCGGGGTGGTCGGGTCCCAGGACGCGGATGCGGTCCTGAAGAGTCTGTCGGTGCAACTGTTCCGCCTCCCGGTACTCACCCAATTCGTGCATGGTGTTAGCAAGGTTGTTCCGGCTTCGCAGGGTCTCGGGGTGGTCGGGTCCCAGGACGCGGATGCGGTCCTGAAGAGTCTGTCGGTGCAACTCTTCCGCCTCCCGGTACTCACCCAAGAGATACAAGGCGGTGGCGACGCCATTACGGCTCGTCAAGGTGTCCGGGTGATCGGAGCCGAGGACGCGGGCACGATCCTCGAGATTCCGGCGGTACAGGCGCTCGGCCTCTCGGTGTTCACCCAAGAGGTACAGCGCAGTTGCCACTCCGTTGCGACTTGTCAGGGTGTCGGGGTGGTCGGGCCCCAGGGCGCGCATGTCTGCCTGCAGGGCTCGTTGAGCCACCACCAGTTGCAGGGCATGTGCGCCGGCTTCTCTGAGTACACGTCCCAGGACCTGAAGCACGTGCCGAGAGGAAACGAAGGGCTGAGTGATAGCGGGGCCATGCAGGTACACCAAGTGCGGGGCGAGGAGGGCAGCGGTGGGCCAGCCCGGACGCCCGATTTGGCCGATCTCGTCCACATTGACGCTCAGGTGTTCGGCGATGGCCTGATACCAGGAGGTGAGGTCGGCCGTGTCGGTGGCCAAGGCGAGAGCGCTGATCTCCCGAATCAGCGGGTGCAGGGCTACCTGGGCGATGGTGTCGTCACCGGGCGCGCCCGGGGTGGCGCTGTTGGGTGTGGGCGTGTCAAGGAGGCCGTAGCGGTGCAGGCTGGCAAAGGCTGCTTCCAGCATGACGGTGGTGACCGGCTGCCCGGTGACCGTGGCCAGCAAGCCGGGAGTGATCAGGGTGAGAGGAATGGGCGCGGACGCCAAGAGGGCCAGGAGGCGCAGCAGAGGCCGCGCCAGGGGGATGCCGTCGCGGGCGAGCTGATCCAGAGACAGCTCCCAGGTGTGCCTGACCACTCTCCGGGCGGTGTCCGGATCACGGGCGTGTGGGTGCTCCGCTCCCAACAGGTCGGGCATCTCCGCTGCCAAGGCCTGCTGGTAGGCGCGAAGGGTGCGGTAGCGGCTGGTAGGCGTAGCCAGGTAGGCACCCGCAGCACGTAGCGCCAGCGGCAGACCGCCCAGCCGGTCCGCCAACTCCTCCGCCTCCGCAACGCTGCCTGCTTGGGGAGCGGCATCCAGCAATACCTGCCCTGCGGGCGCTGGCGTCAAGGGGGCCAGCGGCACTATGTGTGCGCACGCTCCCCACGTCTGCGCGCCGGCGTCGCGGCTGGTGATCAGCAGCAGGCCGCCGCCGTCCGGGCGGATCCAGCCTCGATAGTCGGCGATCCGCTCGCCGTCCGGGCCGATCGCCTCCGGCTCGTCGGCGTTGTCCACCACAACCAGCCACCGGCGCGCCTGGGCCAGTTGCCGCCAGATGACATCGGGAAGATTCGCTTGCCCGGCCCGCGCCGCCTGCAACTCGTCATCGCCCAGCCCGCATGCCACCGCCACCTGCGTCAGCTGCTGCGCAAGCTGGGTGGTGCCGCGCCAGCGGATCCAGAACACCGCACAACCGACCTGCTCCGCCTGGGCGGCGAGCTGAGCGGCGACAGTGGTCTTGCCCATGCCTCCGGTTGCGCACAGCACCGCCAACCGCCCCTGCGGCCGCTCCAGCAGCCGCTCAAGCTCTGCCAGTTCCCTCTCGCGGCCACGGACCTGCCCGGGATGCGGCGGGCGCAGTGAGCTGTGCCCGGCC
The DNA here is from genome assembly GCF_042888425.1 of Streptomyces sp. NPDC002889. Taxonomy (NCBI): domain Bacteria; kingdom Bacillati; phylum Actinomycetota; class Actinomycetes; order Kitasatosporales; family Streptomycetaceae; genus Streptomyces; species Streptomyces sp. NPDC002889. Next base: position 136,112 of record NZ_JBIAPT010000009.1, on the reverse strand, counting down.
TCGGCCAGTCGGCGCACCGCCGTAGTCCTGACTCCGCTGCCGACATCCAGGCGCCGCCCCCACAGCAAGAGCCCCACACAACCGACAGCCAGCATGACGAACAGCGGCCAGATCATCCACGGATTCCGTGCCCACCCAGGCACCGACTCACTCGCATAGTTCGTCACCAGCCCGAGTAAGAACGTCAGCACCGCGCCCGCACCGGACACCGCCGACCCCGCCCACGCCCCCCGCCTACGCCGCACTTGCCCTCCCGACTCGTCGTCCTCCACTTCAGCATGGCGGATCTGCCCGATCACCAGGCGGACCAGAGGAAGTTGCCTGCGATGTGAAGCCCGGCCAGCTAGATGGATGCGGTCCTCTCGCAACGGGGCACGAGGCCGCGCCTGCTTCAAGCGGTTGATGCAGCGCCACGCACGGGAAGGTCAACATCACGCGAGCCACCCTCCGATGACCTAGCGACCGTTGGGGCGGGGTTGCCAGCGAGCGGTGGCGTTGCGCCAGCGCGCAGTGCGAACACCTCGTTGGAAGGGCATGGGCTTGTACCGCGATCAGGAATCGGCTCTGGTGCCTGTCCGATGGCTGCTGGGCGAGTACTGGCTTGACTCGCCTGTGCATGACGACAGTGAGTGCAGATGGTGTGGACAGCTGGGCAAGGGAACGCCTTTGCCTGGGAACCCCGGGCGGATGCCACTGCCAAACGGGGCAAACATTTCCGCCCTGCTCGTGCCTGGCGTTCCTCCAGCTCCGGTGTGTTGATCAACGCGGTGGCGCGGCGTGTGATGCTCGGCTTCGCTGCCGCCGCGATCATCGCTGGCGCGATGTCCGCCGTACTGGCTTGAGTCCGCAGTCGCCTTCGCCTTGCGATCCCGGCGCCGCCTCGATGCGCCCCATGTGGGCACCCTTTCCGCTGCCCGCCACGTCGCACGTATCCGACAACTGGCGGTACGCATGTACGCGCTGATCGTTCCGGCTGCAGTCCCCTTCGTCCTGCTCGGCACCGTGATGGGCCTGTCCTGGTGGGAGGACCATGTCCTGCCACCGCCCAAGGAGCCGGCGGAAGCCCCTGCCGAGGCTCCGTCGACACCAGCGCCCCCAACCGCCGTAGCACAACTCCCCAGCAGCCCGGGCACGAGAGAGCGGTAGGAGTCGTGACGCGCAGCAACAAGGAGCCGGCAGGTGGGCACATCCAGGTACAACCGGCCGGTCCACGGCCTGCCCGAGGTCGAACTTCTCCGGCAGGCTGTGCCGGCACAACAGCTTCGCCTTTGGGCTGGGGCGGACGAAGATCCGGCCCCCAAATCGCGTACGCGTTGAACACCCGCGGTCAGTCCCGCCGTACAACTGAGAAAGGCGAGAGACCGGCGCGCAGCAAGGGATGACAGTGACCGAAGGGCAAGCCACCACGCAGGAGTTGATCGCCGATCGCTATTGGCCGCAGGAGGTCGTACACCGTGAGGAAGGCCGCACCGGCTGGCACGGTCAGGACGTCCGGTTCGGACGGCCGGTTTCCTTGATGGAGGCGCGGCCAGTTCAGGCCACCGGTGCACGCCGCACCGCCGCTCGGATTCTGCGTGAGTCCGAAGCCATGGAGCTGACCTGCCCCGGCCGGGCGGCCACTGTCTTCGACGTCCTGGAGGAGAACGGCGCCGTGTGGACGGTCATGGATCGGATTGAGGGCGCTCCCCTCAGCGACCTCCTGTCGCGAGGCCCGGTCAACTACGTCCGCGCTGCCCGCATAGGCCTGGAGATCCTCGACGTTCTCGCGGCGGCCCATCGTGAAGGCATCACGCACGGCGATCTCAGCCCCGGGCAAGTATTTGTGCGCAAGGACGGCGGAACGCTGGTCGCCGGCTTCGGGCTGCTGGGGAACGTGTCGGCCCCACGCGTTACCGCCCCGTCGTACGCCTCTCCCGAGCAAGCCCGCGGCGAGGGCACGGAACCCGCGTCAGATCTGTGGGCACTTGGGGCAATCTTGTACATGATGGTAGAGGGGCGTCCGCCTGTCCCGGACCGTGGACCGGTCGAGGCGACGCTGCGAGCGGTTGACCTGCGGCCCATCCGACCCCCGCGGAGCGCGGGGTTGCTCGGCCCTGCCATCCAGGGGCTGCTCCGCAGGGACCCGCAGGAGCGCCTGCCCGCGCCGGTGGTCCGCGCGGCGTTCACCCGCATCCTGCGCGAGGATCCCGAGGAACCAAAGCAGGCGGCGCCGCTCCCCTGCCTACGCGACGCGTACGCTGCCGTCCGGCGGACCGGGCGGGTGTGGAGCAGACGAACCGTCGGTCGGCCCGCCCTCCTCAAGGTCCTGGCGCTGGCCATGGTCGGGGCCTCGCTCACCACCCTCGCCCTGACCGGAGGATCGGACGACGGCCCCTCCGCGTCGGACCCCACGCCGCCCCGCCCAGCCCTCAGCGGAACCGCCGACCCTAACTCTTTCTACAACTACGAGGCTCCTGAGGGGTTCTCCATCGACCTGCCCACCGGGTGGAAGCCGCTCGACCGCAGCGGTTCAGCCGATGCGTCCTACCGCGTCACGTTCGGCGCGTCCGGCGACCCTCGCACGCTGGCGATCACCTACAGCGAGCAGCTCGGACCGGACCCCGTCGCAGTCTGGCGGGCATTGGAGCCGTCCCTGAAGCGAGTGTTCGTCGACTACGAGCGGCTGGGCGACATCCGCGCCGCCGACTACCGTGGCCTCGACGCGGCGGACATGGAGTGGTTCTCCGAGGACACCGGTGTCCGCGAGCGCACGCTCGGCCGCGGTTTCCTCATCGGCTCCGGCCGTGGCTTCTCCTTGCGCTGGACGACCCCGGCCGACAACTGGAACGACGCCGCGAACCGGGGCGCGCTGGGCGTCTTCCTGCGCTCCTTCCGGAGCTCCGCCAACTGACCATGCTCCGATGGCCCCGGAGCCGCAACTGCCGTCCCGTCGCATGAGCCATCCACCCGCAGGCAGTTGTCCCAGACCACTTAACCTCTACCTCCCGGCCTAACAAACCACCGCTAGTGACCTGCGCCGGAGATCCGTTGGCAGAAGCGGGCGAGTGAGTCGAGGTTCTCTTCGGCAGTTTTGGTCCAGGTGAAGGGGTGTGGGATTCGCGTTCCACTCCTTGACCCAGGCGCGGATGTCGGCTTCCAGGGAGCGCACGCTTTTGTGGGAACCGCGGCGGATCTTCTGGTCGGCGAGGATGAACCGCTCCGGAATTGGTGGAGGCTCTATGCGTTGGCTCCAGCCGCCGGTCGGGGCTGGTGTTGAGCGTAGTGGTTGGTCTCGTACTCGTGGGGCGGGAGGTCTCCGGTCGCACTGTGGAGGCGCTGGTTGTTGAACCAGTCGACCCATTCCGCGGTGCCGAGTTCGACGTCGGCGAGGCCGTGCCAGGGCCTGCGGGGTTTGATTAGCTCCGTTTTGTAGAGGCCGATCTGAGACTCCATGAGAGCGTTGTCGAGGGCGTCACCGACGGTGCCGATCGAGGCGTCGATGCCAGCCTCGAGGAGGTGCGCGGTGAACGCGAAAGACGTGTATTGGGCGCGTCCGAATGATGCACTAGCCCCGGTCCAGCGGGAGTTGCGGCACGGTCCCGCCGCCACAACGCCATGTCGAGGGCGTCGAGGACGAGCTTGGCCCGCTTGCTCGTGGCGGCGGACCAGCCCACGATCGCCCGGGAGAACACGTCCACGACGAACGCGACGTAGACGATGCCGGACCAGGTGGCGACGTAGGTGAAGTCCGCGACCCATCGCTCGTTCGGCCGGGACGCGGTGAAGTCGCGTTGCAGCAGGTCCGCGGCCCGCTCATGGCCCTCGTCCCGGATGGTGGTGCGGATCTTCGTCCCTCGTCGGGCGCCCTGGAGGCCGAGGTCGCGCATCAGCCGGGCGACGGTGCAGCGGGCCACCGGTATGCCCTCGCGATGCAGTTGCCGCCAGACCTTTCGGACCCCGTAGACGCTGAAGTTGTCCGTGTGGACGCGGCTGATCTGCGTCTTCAGTTCCGCGTCACGGACGGTCCGGGTGCTGGAAGCACGGTTCTTGGCGGCGTAGTAGGTGCTCGTCGCGATCTTCAGTCCGTGGCTGGTCAGGACTCGGCAGATCGGCTCGACTCCGAACACCTGGCGGTGCGCGTCGATGAAGGTTACGAGCGCTTCGACGGCCGGTCGAGCTCGGCCGCGAAGAAAGCCGAGGCCGCCTTGAGGATCTCGTTGGCCCGTCGCAGCTCGGCGTTCTCGGTTTTGAGCCGCCTGATCTCCGCGGCCTCCTCAGAGGTGACGCCGGGACGCTGGCCGGCGTCGACCTGGGATTTGCGGACCCACGTCCGCACTGTCTCCGCGGCACCGATGCCCAGCTTCGCGGCGACCGCCTTCATCGCGGCCCACTCGGTCGGGTAGTTGGGGCGGATCTCCGCGACCATGCGCACTGCACGCTCACGAAGCTCGGCAGGGTAGGGGGATGGACGAGCCATGACTCGATCCTCTCAGGGAATCGAGCCTCCACCAGACCCGGAGCGGTTCAGGCATGTCCTGTTTCCGCAGGTGAGAGGCGCAGTACCTGGACCGCCACCGCCCCACCCCCTCACCGAGCCGATCACGAGGCTTGAAGTCCCCAGGAACGACGAAATACCGGTGAGTCACATGAACTCGACCGGTAATTCGTGAACGCTTCGGAACGATCTCGTGAACGTCCCGCGAGTGTCCGAGGGGGGACTTGAACCCCCACGCCCGATAAAGGGCACTAGCACCTCAAGCTAGCGCGTCTGCCATTCCGCCACCCGGACCAGGTGTGTTCGCACCGGAGAGTGATCCCCGGCGGCGACATGGACAACAATACCAGGGGTTTGAGGTGCCTCTCACCTGCATATCCGGTGGTCAGTGGGGTGTGCTGGGGTGCCCGGAGCAGGGTGCGTACAGTGTGTACCGGTGCGTATACGCTGCGTGAGACTACCGTCGGGTGCGTGAGTGATGGCAGCTATCGACGGCCCAGGGCGCTCTCCCCCCTGCGCGAGCATCTGCGGGACACCTTCTGGTTCGCGCCCAGCCTGGCGCTCGTGCTCGTGTGTGTGCTGTGGTGGGCGGCCGACTCTCTCGACGCCCTGATCCTGGACTCTCTCCAGGAGGCCGGGCAGTACGACGACGTCCACTACCTCACCGGGATCGCCGAGGACGCGAAGACGATCGTCACCACGATCAGCGCGGCAATGATGACCTTCATCGGTGTCGTCTTCAGCATCTCGCTGGTGGCCGTGCAGATGGCCGCCGGGAACTTCAGTCCCCGTGTCGTACGGATCTTCATCCGGAGCCGGATCAGCAAGCTCACCTTCTCGGTGTTCCTGGCGACGTTCCTGCTGTCGCTGCTCGTGCTGACGGCGTACGACAGCGAGAGTGATCCGGCGCTGGTGAAATCCGTCCCGCTGGTGCAGAGCGCGCTGACGCTTCTCATGGTGGCGCTCAGCCTGGTGCTGTTCATCGCCTATGTGACGCAGACGCTGCAACTGATGAAGGTGGGACCCGTGGTGGAGCGGGTGACCAAGGAGTCGCTCCATGTGCTGGCCAAGATGCCGGTGCAGGAGGCGGAGGGGGAGCCGCTGCCCGCCGAGGTCGGCAGGGTGAATCATCAAGGGCGGTCCGGGACGCTGCGGGATGTGCACGTGGCGCGGCTGGTACGCATCGCGCGGCGACGCGGGGTCGTACTGCGGTTGATCCCCCGGATCGGGGACTTCGTTGTGCCGGGGATGCCGGTGATCGCCGTGCACGGGGAGCCGGGGCACGTGCCGGTCCGGTGGGCGCTGCGGTCCACCGTGTCGGTCGGGGTGGAGCGTACGTTCCACCAGGATCTCGGGTTCGGGCTGCGGCAGCTGTCCGACATCGCGCTGCGGGCGCTCTCGCCGGCTGTGAACGACCCGACCACCGCCGTGCAGTGCCTGGACCGGATCGTGCTGTTCCTGGCGATGGTCTCGAACCGGCCGCTGGGAGCCGTGCACCACCGGGACACCAAGGGGGTGGTGCGGCTGGTTCAGGACGTGCCCGAGTGGGGCGATCTCGTCGATCTCGGGTTCACGGAGATCCGGGGGTGCGCCGTGGGGAGCCCGCAGGTGTCCCGGCGCATGGTGGCCGGGATCGACGATCTGCTGCGGTTCGTCCCGGACGAGCGGCGAGAGCCGCTGGAGCGGCATCGGGCGCTGCTCGTGCAGGCTGTGGAGAGGGCCGTGCCCGAGGCGGCCGAGCGCGCGTTCGCGCTGGAGCCCGACCGCCAGGGCATCGGATAGGGGCCGTTACGCGTTGAGCCGGACCGGGACCGTTACGCGTTGAGCTGGTAGTCCGGGAAGTTGCCCGGCAGCCGCTCCCCCGCCGGTCCTTCCGTCACCGCCCGGACCAGCAGTTCGCCGCCGACGAAGGCACCCCGCCATGACGCGCCGAAGCCGCCGAAGAGTTCGTCGCGGTCACCGCGGGAACGGGGCTTTCCGTGGCCCGTCTTGAAGGCCCGGATCTGCGGGGCGAGGCGCTCGAACGTCTCCGGGTCGTCCGTCGACAGGGTCGCGACGAGTGCGCCGTTGGAGGCGTTCATCGCCGCCAGCAGTTCCGCCTCCGTGTCGACCAGGACGATCGTGTCGACCGGCCCGAAGGGTTCCGCGTGGTGGAGCGGGGAGGACGGCGGCGGGTTGAGGAGAGTGACCGGCGGGAGATAGGCGGAGGTGTCCTGGCCCGGGAGGAAACGGCCTTCGGCGAGCGAGCCCCGGTGGAGCGGGACCGCGCCGCGGCCGATGGCCTCGGCCACCTGGTCGGTGAGTTCCTTGGCCTTGGCCGCGTTGATCAGCGGGCCGAAGTCCAGGGTGGGCAGCGGTTCGTCCGCGTTCTCGACCGCCAGCGGGTGGCCGGTGCGGATGTCGCGTACGGCGGGAAGGTACGCGGCCAGGAAGTCCGCGAACGCCTCGCGCTGGACGACGAATCGCGGGTACGCCGTACAGCGTTGCTTGCCGTAGTCGAAGAGCTTGGGGATGACCGCGGTCAGGGCCGGCCAGTCCGTGTAGTTCCAGATGCCCCAGGTGTTCAGTCCCTCCTGCTCCAGGATGTGGCGCTTGCCGAGGTCGGCGACGGCGGTGGCGATACGGGCGCCGGTGTCGCGGCCGCCGACGAAGGAGACGCAGCCGATCTCAGGGGAGCGCACCAGGGCCTCGGACAGTTCGCCGCCGCTGCCGCTGAGCAGGGTGATCGGGATGCCCTCGCGGGCGGCGAGCGCGCACGCCAGGGTGAGGCAGGCGACGCCGCCGTCGGTCGGAGTCTTGGCGATCACCGCGTTGCCGGCCAGGGCCTGCACCAGCATGGCGTGCACCAGGACGGACATCGGGTAGTTCCAGCTGGCGATGTTGGAGACCGGGCCGTCCAGTGGGGAACGGTCGGTGAGCATGGGCTCGATGCCCTCGACGTACCAGCGCACTCCGTCGATCGCACGGTCGACGTCGGCCTGGGCGAGCCGCCAGGGCTTGCCGATCTCCCAGACCAGGAGCATGGCGAGCAGTTCACGGTGTTCGGTCAGGGCGTCGAGGGCGGCGCCGACGCGGGCGCGGCGCTCGGACAGCGGGACGTGCCGCCAGGCGCGGTGCTGGTCGAGCGAGGCGCGTACGGCCTGCTGCGCGGTGGCCGCGTCCAGGCGGGGCGGTCCCGCGATGGGGCTGAGGTCGACGGGGCTGGTGGCGGGCAGGGCGCGGCCGTCGGGGCGCCAATGCGCCGCCCAGAGGTTGAGTACGCGGTCGTCCCGGAAGGACTCGGGTGCGGCGGCGAGACAGCGCTGCCAGGCATCGGGCCAGGCGGTGCCCGGCTTGAGGGCGAGGTTGGGGATGGGGGTGGGTGCCATGAGGTGGTCTCCGCTCGTCAGGGGCGGGAGGGTCAGGCCGTCTGTGGTGGGTGGGGCGTCGGCCCCGAGTCATGGGCCGTGAGTAAGGAGCGCTTGATGGCAGCAGGTGCCATGAGCCCTTGGTCTCGGTCCGTGCACCGCGGGCCATGCCTTGTGAGCATGCCCGCCGGAGGGTGGGCGGCCGGCTCGCACACGCCGGTCGCCTCCCTGGATGGTCGGTGTCAGCCGTGTGCCTCCGCAAGACGGCCCGGTACCGGGTGGGGGTCGCGGTAGGCGTCGCGCCGACCCGTGCTCCCGCTGCTTCGAGTGCCTGCTGCTCGGGCTTCGGCCGTGCGACGGCGAGATGATTTCGGTGTGTCCGGGTCCTTCGAAGGGGGCGCGGCAGTCGATGTGGGTGGTGCCGACGACCGGGGCTCCGCCAATGCCGATCGCCGATCGCCGACGGGAAACGTACGTCCCGCCGCTCGTACATGAGTTGACCGGTGAGCGTGCCCGACGCGGAGACCAGGCCGGCGGGGTCGCTGTGATCTGCCTGTTGTGCCCGTCGGGTGCCGGCATCTACGGCTTCGCCTTCAAGGGCGCCGTTCGGTGACGAGGCGGGCTTCGCGGGCGGGATCGCGGACACGGCGACGCCGCCGCAGGCGGCGGAACGACACGGGACGCGGGGTGATCGGTCGGCGGTCCGACCGGTACGGCCGCGTGCAGTGTCCGGTCGTCGTGCGACGGGTGGCCGCGGCGGCCGGGAGACCGGTCGCCGCAGGCACCCGGCAGTGTTACGACAACTGGCCGTCGTAGTCGGGCAGCTTGAAGGTCCGCTCGGCGTGACCGCCGACGAGGTCGGTGGTGTTGTTGCCGATGTTCGCGATGATGGTGTAGCCCTTGGCCTCGATCTCGGCGCGCTTCTCGGTCTTGTACGCGCTGACCTCCTCGAAGAGGTCCGGCAGGTCCCGCACGTACAGCCCGTCGACCGGGTAGCCGGCCTTCTTCAGGTTCCAGTCCGTGAGCGAGTAGATGATGCCCGGGCGGGCGGTGACGAAGAAGATGGCGACGCCTCGGGAGTCCGCGTAGCGGGCGAGGTCGCGGACCTGCTCGACCGCGGGGGTCGGCAGCTCCCAGAAGTAGTGGAAGTCGGTCTCGAGCGAGGTGTTGTCGATGTCGAGGACGATCGCCCGCTTCTCGCCGGACGCCTGCGCGGTCCGCTGCTGGATGTAGGGGCGGGCGACGGCGACGACGGCCGCCACATCGCGCTGCCAGGTCCGGTAGTCGACGTCCGTGGTCTGCGCGGCGGCAACTGCGGTGCGGTTGCTGGCGATCGCCGCGTCGGGTTCGGTGGCGGAGGCCGCGGGGACGGCCGTCGTGAGGGCCGCGACAGCGAGGGCTGCCGCTGTTCCGGTACGCCATTGACGTGCATGCATGGGGGGTTCTCCTGGTTTCGGCGTTGCTCAGGGAAAGCCCCTTCGTCCGGGGCGGCCGAAGGGGCGTTGGCATGCTCGCGTTCAATGATGGACGGAATGAAACATTCCCTCTACTGGTCGGTAGCGCCAATTGGTGGGCTCGTCGTTCCGAGCACGCGAACCGCCCGTCGGCGCGGGTTCACCGACGGGCGGGGGGACATGGCACCGCGTCGCGCCCTAGCAGTCCTTCTCACGCAACGAGTGCAGGTGGGCGCTGGACTTGCGGGCGAAGGCGAACGACTCGACAGGGTTGTCGTGCTCCGCCTGCCAGTGGTGGGCCAGGCGTCCGCCGCGGGTTCGGGTCACGGCGGAGATGAAGCGCTGGTAGTCGATGTCACCGTCGCCGACGTCCACCATGCGGTAGCCGTCACGCGTACTCGCGTCATGCTCGCCGTCCTTGACATGGAACAGGGGATAGCGGTCCGGCTGATCGAGGACGTATCGCAGCGGGTCGAAGGGGGCGGGAGTCCCGTCGACGCGCTTGCTGAAGCGGAACTGGCCCGCGTACGCCCAGTAGATGTCCATCTCCAGGTAGACGAGATCGGGGTCGGTCTCGGCGAGCAGTACGTCGTACAGACGCACGTCGGGCCTGTCGGTGGCGAAGGAGAACTCTTCGGCGTGGTTGTGCTGGTAGAACTTCATGCCGCGCCTCCTCGCCTCGGCGCCGTAGCGGTTGAAGTCCTCTGCGCAGCGCTTCCAGCCGTCGACGGTGGCTCCGTAGCGCCAGGGGCCGGAGGCGGTGCCGATGTGCTCGAGGCCGAGGGCCTGGGCGTCGTCGAGGACCTTGGTCAGGTTCTGGGCGAAGCTGTAGGCGTTCGGGTCGCTGTCGTTGTAGTAGTTGACGTGGCTGCCGATGCCGCGAAGGCCGTGGTCGCGGGCGAGCCGCCGCAGCTGGGGAAGGGTGATGGCCCCGGTGGCGCCCTGGGTGTAGCCGGCGTACTCGATCTCGTCGTATCCGTAGCGCTCCAGCTCCGCGAAGACCTTGGCGAAGCCGAGGGTGGAGACCTTGTCGCGCAGTGAGTAGAGCTGAATGCCGAGGCGGCCGGGCGGCAGTACGGGGCGGCCGTGACCGCGGCCTTGGGCGGCGGCCGGAGTGGCGGCGGCGCCGATGCCGAGGAGGGCCGCCGCGCTCGCTCCCGCGGCGACCGAGAGCATGCCTCGTCTGCTGAGCTTGCGGGCCAGTTCGGGGTCGTCGGCCTTGCTGTTGCGGCTCATGCGGGGAACTCCTTGTCAGTGCAGTGCGTTGTCAGTGCAGTCCGGCAAGCCGGAGGAGCAGGGACTTCACATCGGCGGCCGCGATGCGGCCACCGACGGCGCGGGGGGTGGAGCACAGGATGAGCGGCCCGGTGTCACTTTCGTCGCTCGCGGGGAGGCGGCCGTGGCTGCCCCGAACAGGTGACGGGTCCAGGGGTACGACCGCGAGGCGGTAGCGCATTCCGAGCTTCTTGCGGGCGATCGCCGTGGCCGCCTTGAGGCGTACGTAAGGGTCGAGGGGATCCATGAACAGCTCGACGGGGTCGTAGCCGGGCTTGCGGTGGATCTCGACGAGCTGCGCGAAGTCGGGCGCGAGGTCGTCGTCGAGCCAGTAGTAGTACGTGAACCAGGCGTCGGGTTCGGCGACGGCGACGAGTTCGCCGGAGCGCGGATGGTCGAGGCCGTTCGCCTTCTTGCCGTCGTCGTCGAGGAGTTCGTCGATACCGGGCAGGCCTGTGAGGGCCTCGCGGGTGGCCTCGAGGTCCTCGGGGCGGCGGACGTAGATGTGGGCGAGCTGATGGTCCGCGACGGCGAAGGCGCGGGAGGCCATGGGGTCGAGGTACTCCATGCCGTCCTGGGTGTGGACCTCGAGGAGGCCGGCGCGGCGCAGTGCCCGGTTGATGTCGATGGGGCGGCTGACGCGGGTGATGCCGTACTCGGACAGGGCGACGACGGTCCGGCCTTCGCGCTCGGCGTCCGCGAGCAGCGGGGCGATGACCGCGTCGAGGTCGGTGGCGGCCTGGTGGGAGCGGGGGTCGTCGGGGCCGTAGCGCTGCAGGTCGTAGTCGAGATGCGGCAGATAGCACAGGGTCAGGTCGGGGTGACGGGTGTTCATGATGTGCCGGGTGGCGTCCGCGATCCACCGGCTGGAGACGATGTCGGCGCCCGGGCCCCAGAAGTGGAAGAGGGGGAAGGTGCCGAACTTCTGGGTGAGTTCGTCGTGCAGGGCCGGGGGCCGGGTGTAGCAGTCGGGCTCCTTGCGGCCGTCGGCGTAGTAGACGGGACGGGGGGTGACGGTGATGTCGGTGTCGGCGCCCATCGCGTACCACCAGCAGATGTTGGCGACGGTGTAGCCGGGGTGGGTGCGGCGGGCGGCGTCCCAGATCTTGTCGCCGTGGACGAGGCCGTTGTGCTGGCGCCACAGCAGGACCTCGCCGAGTTCGCGGAAGTACCAGCCGTTGGCGACGATGCCGTGTTCGGCGGGCAGTGCTCCGGTGAGGAAGGTGGACTGGGCGGCGCAGGTGACCGCGGGCAGCACGGTCGACAGGGCGGCCTGTGAGCCTGAGCGGGCCAGGGCCTTGAGGTGGGGCATGTGCTCGAGCAGCCGGGGCGTGAGACCGACGACGTCCAGAACGAGGAGGGGGGTGGGTCGCTCGGTGTCGTTCATGGAAGTTCCTTGAGGCCGAGGTCGGTCAACAGGTCGCGGGCCAGGGTGAGTTCGGCGGCGATTCCGTCGGCGAGCTGCGTGCGGTTGCGGGGGCGCAGCTCGGACGGGAGGGCCTGCCAGGTGTAGGTCTCGACCTCGAGATGGCGGGTGCGGGGGGCGGCACCGCCGACGAGCCGGGTCAGGGTGTCCTGGAGCACGTGCAGGGTGGAGGTGAGCGGCGCGGCGGGCGGGGCGTGCAGCGGGACGTGGAAGTGGGCGCGCCAAGGGGCGGCGTCGGGAAGCGTCCGGCCGGCCAGTGCCTCGGAGAGGTCGTCGGTTCCGCGCAGCCCGGCGACGGACGGGGTCTCCCCCGCTCGGTGAGGCCGGGGAAGGGTGCGGGTCTGGTGCAGGAAGCGGGGCTCGGCGAACGCGGCGAGTGCCTTGCGCACCTCGGGCAGATGGGGTTCCTCGGCGTGCAGTGCGGCGGACAGCTGTGCCTTGGGGATGGTGATGCCGGCCGCGGTGATGGCTCCGATGGCGGTCTCGGGGTCTTCGAAGGAGGTGGCGAGGTGGCAGGTGTCGATGCAGATGCCGATCCGGTTGCCGGCTGTGGCCGCGACTGCGGTGAGCGGGCCTATCGCGTCGGCGGTGGTCTCCACGGTGCAGCCGGGTTCGGGTTCGAGGGCGATCCGGATGGACTTCCCGGTGAGGTCCTCCAGCGCGTCCAGGCGTTCGGCGAGAGTCGCGAGGGCGCTGCAGGCGCTGGTTTCGGCGGCCTCGTCGAACCCGGTGCGCCAGGCGAGCGGCAGGGTGGAGATGCTGCCTTCGGTGACGTCGTCGGGCAGCAGCGCGGCGAGGAGCCGGGCCAGGTCGGTCGTGTGGGCCAGGCGCTCTGGATCGGTCCAGTCCGGCGTGTAGACGCGGTACTTGACCTCTTCGGCGCCGAACCCTTCGTACGGGAAGCCGTTGAGTGTGACGACTTCCAGCCCGCGGCGCTCCAGTTCGGCGCGCAGGCCGCGCAGTGCGGCCGGGTCGGTGATCAGGGAGTGGGCGGCGTCCTTGGCGAGCCACAGGCCGATGCCGAGGCGGTCCCGGCCGAGGCGCTTGCGTACCGGCTCGCAGTGGTCGCGCAGCTGTGCGAGGACGCCGTCGAGGGTCTCGGCGGGGTGGACGTTGGTGCAGTAGGAGAGATGGACGGTGGAGCCGTCGGGGTGGCGGAAGCGCATCCGGTGGCCTCCTCATTCCCCGCCGCGGAGGATGGAGTTGCCCTCGTGCAGGCCTTCCGGTTCGGGCACATCGAGCTGGAGGCGGCCGCTGAGGCCGTAGAAGGCGACGGGGTTGCGCCACAGGATCCGGTCGACGTCGTCCTCGCAGAAGCCGGCGGCGAGCATCGCGTCGCCGACCTTGCGGGTCTTGAGCGGGTCGCTCCTGCCCCAGTCGGCGGCCGAGTTGACCAGGATCTTCTCGGTTCCGTAGGTCTTGAGGACCGCGATCATGCGGTCCTCGTCCATCTTGGTGTCGGGGTAAATGGAGAAGCCGAGCCAGCAGCCGCTGTCGGTGGCGTGCTTCACGGTCGTCTCATTGAGGTGGTCGAGCAGGACGCGGTCGGCCGGCAGGTTCGACTCGCGGATGACGTCGACGGTGCGGTGCAGGCCGGCGAGCTTGTCGCGGTGCGGGGTGTGGACGAGGGCGGGCAGGCCGTGGTCGGCGGCCAGCTGGAGCTGGGCGGCCAGTGCGGTGTCCTCGGCGGGGGTCATGGAGTCGTAGCCGATCTCGCCGACGGCGACGACGGAGTCCTTGACGAGATAGCGCGGCAGGGCGTCCAGGACAGGGGTGCAGCGGGGGTCGTTGGCCTCTTTGGGGTTGAGGGCGATCGTGCAGTGGTGGGCTATTCCGTACTGGGCGGCGCGGAAGGGTTCCCAGCCGAGGAGTGCGTCGAAGTAGTCGAAGAAGCTGGCCGGCGAGGTGCGGGGCTGGCCGAGCCAGAAGGAGGGTTCGACGAGGGCGCGCACGCCAGCGGCGTACATGGCCTGGTAGTCGTCCGTGGTGCGGGAGGTCATGTGGATGTGGGGGTCGAAGATGCGCATCAGAACTCCTCAAGCCGATCGGACTGCTCGTCGGCGTGGCGACCGGACTGCTCGCGGGGACGGGGGCAGGGGTGTTCGCCGGGGTGCTCGCGGGTCAGGGTCAGCACGCGATCAAGGTCGTGGGGGATGTCGCGGCCGGCTGCGGTGCGCTCGGCGGCGTAGTCGGTGAGCATCCGGGCGAGCTCGTCGTCGCCCGGGGCCCGGCGGCCCAGGTCGGCCACGTCGTCGAGGGGTACGCCGGTGAACAGGCACTTGAGGACGGCGTGCCGCCAGGCGTGGGCGTCGAGGTGCTGGGCGGCATAGGGGCCGACGGCGGCGGCGACGAGCCGGGTGTCGTTGGTGCGCAGGGCGTCGTCGACGAGGGGCAGGGCGAGCGGGCTGTCGACGAGGGCGGGCAGGGCGAGAAGCACGGCGCGGCGTTCCGCGGCGGAGCCCTGCTGGTAGAGGCGGGTGAGGGTGTCCAGGCCCGCGCGGGCCTGGATGAGAAGAAGGATGCGTACCGAGTCGGCGTTGTCCTGGCCGCAGTGCCGGCCGGCGGCGGCGAAGCGGAGTTCCCAGGTGTGCGCGGCGTACGGGGAGAAGGCGGCCGGGTGCGATTCGGCGGCGGCGCGTGCGGCTTCGACGAGGGCGTCGTCGAGCCAGGCGCGGGCGGTGCCGTCGAGGTGTACGCCGAGTTCCCCATCGGTCCGGGTCACGATGCCGGTGCTCCCTTCGCGCGGAGGAACTCGATCGAGGTGCGGGCGAGTCCGGGGCCCGCGTGGGAGTGGCGGGGCAGTTCGACGACGGTGAGGCCCTGATAGCCGGTCGCGGCGAGGGCTTCGAGCACGGGCGGGAAGTCGATCTCGCCGTCGCCGAACGGGAGGTGTTCGTGGACGCCGCGGCGCATGTCCTCGATCTGCACGTGCCGCAGCCAGGGGGCGGCCTCCCGGACGCAGTCGGCCGGGGGTGCGGGCTCCAGGCACTGGCAGTGGCCGATGTCGAGGGTGAGACCGAGGGGTGCGGGGTTGCCGAGACCGGTACGCAGATGGTGGAAGTCGGCGAGGGTGGCGAGGAGGTGGCCGGGCTCGGGCTCGATCGCGACCGGTACGCCCACGGCCGCGGCGGCATCGAGCACGGGCAGGAGTGCCTCCTCCAGGCGCTTCCACGCGGTGTCGGGGTCGGTGCCGGACGGGGTGATGCCACTGAAGCAGTGCACGGCGTGCGCCCCGAGGTCGGCGGCGACACGCACGGCCGTGATCAACAGCCGGGTGCGGGCGGCCCGGGCGTCCGGTTCGGGGTCGAGGAGGGAGGGGCCGTGCTTGCGGCGGGCGTCGAGTACGTAGCGTGCGCCGGTCTCGACGGTCGCGGTGAGTCCGAGGTCGTGCAGGCGCCGGGCCACGTGGGCGGTACGGGCGGCGAGGTCGGGGGCGAGCGGGTCGAGGTGCATGTGGTCGAGGGTCAGCCCGACACCGTCGTACCCGAGATCGGCGAGGAGAGCGAGGGCGTCGTCGAGGCGGAGGTCGGTGAGGCCGTTGGTGCCGTATCCGAGGCGGAGGCCGGAGTGCGTGATCACGTCGGGCTCACCCTCCGTGCGAGCCGGCGGGCGAGTGGTGCGAGCCCCATGACGGCGAGTCCGGTGCCCTTTGCCCCGGCGCGGGCGGCGAGGGCGGCCTGGAGGGGGATCATGGCGCGGATGCCACCGCCGACGGCGCGTTGGGTGAGGGGCGGGGAGGGGTTGAGGGCGGCGTGGAGGAGGGGCTTGGCGGTGTTGTGGAGGTAGACGGCGGTGAGGAGGTGGGTGGTGGCCTCCCCCGCCGCCGGGGTCAGGCCCGTTCCCCCGTTGCGCGCGCCGGGCCGGGCCGGGTGCTGGTCCGCCGACCGGGCGGATGCGCGGGAGTCGCGACGCGGTCGTGCCGCGACGGCAGCGATTGCCACCGCGGCGGCGAGGGCCCCCAGGGGCGTGAGGGTCGAACCGCCTTGTGCCTCATGGCGGGAGACCGCGGTGACGGCGTAGGTGTGCGCGGCCAGCAACGCGGCGGCGGGCAGCGCGCCGGGTAGGCCGTGGACATGGGCGTGGGGACCGGGTGCGCCGGGACCGCCGGACCGGCCGGCCCCGGCGCGTCTCGAGGACCGCACGGAGCTCGGCGTGCTCTGCCGCAATCGGCTCGCGCCGGAGGCAGACCCGCCCCCAGGTGCGTCGGAGGGCAACGGTGTGTCCGATCCGGCTCCGGGCACGGGCCTTCGCCCGGGTGCCTGAACTGCCCCGCTCGGCACGTCGGGCGTCGTATCTGGGGCGGCGGCCGGCGCGGCGCGCAGGCCTTGGGCATGGGCGGCGCGTGCGCCTGCAGCGGTCGGCGGCCGGGGCGGGCTGTCAGGTGCCGGGCCGGGTACGGGACTTCGTCCCACGGCGTTCGCGCCGCCGGGTGGGACGGGCCGGAGCGGCGCGCGGCGCGCGGGCCCGGACACCGTTGCCGTCGCGCCCAGCAGGAGGTCCAGGCCGCGGGCCGTGGCCATGGCCACCGGGCCGGCCTCGGTGTGCTTCAGGTGGAGGTCGTAGGACCAGACCGTTGCCGACAGGGCGGTCGCGACCGCGAGGGCCGGGCGGCCCGCTCGGGCCGCAAGGGCAAGGCCCGCGGCCGTCAGGGCTGCCGAGGCCGCCAGGGCCGCGCCCGGGGTGATGCGGCCCGAGGGGATCGGACGGTGAGGGCGGTCCACGGCGTCCTCGCCACGGTCCGACCAGTCGTTGAGCGCCATGCCCGCCTCGTACAGACACAGGGAGGCACCCACGGCGAGTGCCGTGCCCCGGTTGGGGCGCAGACCCACGGCAGCGGCGCCTGCCAGGGCGTCGCCCGGGACGGTGAACAGGGCAGAGACACGCAGCAGTTCGGCCCAGGCCCGCAAGGCGCCACCACGCGTGCCGGGCATGGGCGCGGTCCGCCCGGGGCCCGGCAGGCGTGGCTGCTCGGCGGGTGGAACCGCAGAGCGGGGACGCGCCGGACCCGCTGCCAGGCCCTGTCCGAGTCGCAGCAGAAGGAACCGGATCACCTCGCCTCCCGCAGGCGGTCGGCGAAGGACAGGAGCGACTCGAACTGGTCGGCCAGCGCCGCCGGGCCGCCGTCCGGATCCTTGAAGTAGAAGCCGAGCTCCGGGAGCGGTCCGGACAGGCCCGCCTCGTGGGCGCGGGCGACCAGGCGGGCCAGGTCCAGGACCAGCGGCGCGGCGAGGGCCGAGTCGCAGCCCTGCCAGATGGTCTGGAGGATCATCCGCGAGCCGAGGAAGCCCTCGAAGGCGATGTGGTCCCACGCCGTCTTCCAGTCGCCGAGCGCCGGGACGTCGTCGATGTGGACCTCGCCCTCCGGCGTGTGGCCCAGAGTGTCGGCGAGGACGCGCTCCTTGCCGGCGTTCTTGGCGGCCGCCGCGGCCGGGTCGGCCAGGGCGGCTCCGTCGCCGCCGCCCAGGAGGTTGGTCCCGGACCAGGCCCGTACGGACAGGGCACGTTGGACGAACATCGGGGCGAGTACGGAGCGCAGCAGCGTCTGACCGGTCTTGCCGTCGCGGCCCGCGTGGGGAAGTCCACTGGCCGCGACGGTGTCGGCGAGGGCCGCGTGTCGCAGCCCGGTGGAAGGGGTGAAGTTGACGTACGGGCAGCCGGCACGCACCGCCGCGGCCGCGTACAGCGAGCTCGGCGGCAGCCGTACGACGCCCGGCTCCGGCAGCGGCTCGGTGGAGGAGACGTTGACGACGACAACCCGCGCCAGCCCGTGGCGCTCGCGGAAGTCGCCGAGATCCGCGGCGAAGGCGGTGATGAGCTCCTCGTCCGTGCGGGTGTCTCCGGACTGCGGCCCTCCGGCGCGTATCTCCTCGTCGGCCGCCGCGAGTTCGCCGCGGACGGCCGTGACGAGGCCGTGCGGCAGTACCCCGGCGTCGGTGAGTGTCTCGGCCCGCTTGGGCAGCGGGCAATGGGCGGTGTCGTGTCCGCCGAAGACGAGCGCGGGCAGGGGAGGCAGACCGGCATCGGCGAAGGGTGCTGTTTCGGTGACCATGCCGGTCGGCGGGTGCAGTCCGGCCGTGACGGCCGCCCAGCCCGCCACGGCTGTGGTGGCCACCGATCCGCGCGCTCCGACGAACCAGACTCCTGTGCGTCCGGTGCCTTCGGAGCGTCCATTTCCGTGGGTCACGGTCTGACTCCCTGCCATTGGGTGTGGTGGAGACGGCGGGCGGGGGGTACGGCGCCTCCCCGCCCGCCGTCGGCTTGCGGGCCGCCTACGAGGGCAGCTCCTTCAGCTGGATGTCCCGGAAGGACACCTGGTCGTCGGCCCCGTGGTTCTGGATGCCGATGTAGCCGTCCTCGAGGCTGCGGGCCGGGTCGGTGTTGGTGAAGTCGTTGATCTTCACTCCGTTGAGGAATATCTGGAGCCGTTCACCCCGGACCCGGATCTCGTAGCTGTTCCACTGGCCGGGTGGCCGCAGGACCTGGTCACGGACCTTGGTGTTCGCCGACCTGAAGCCGTAGACGGCGCCGGTGGTGCGGTCGGCGGCATCGGTGGCGTCGATCTGTACCTCGTATCCGTTGTTCACCGCGGACCACGGGTCGTCGGAGGCCGGGAATCCGACGAAGACACCGGAGTTGTCGTCGCCCTCCATCTTCCAGTCGAGCTTGAGGGAGTACGCCTTGAGCTCCTTGGCCTGGTACCAGAGCATGCCCATGCCGCCCTGGGTACGCAGTTCGCCGCCGGTGACGTCGAACCTGCCCGGCCCGGCCTGCTTCCAGCCCTCGAGCGTCCTGCCGTTGAAGATGTCCCGGTACCCGGTCCGCGGCTTGCAGTCGGCCGCCACCTGGCCGGCCGTGTAGCGCAGTCCACCGAGCAGGTGCTGACGGAAGGCCGGTTCGGCGTAGGACTCCTTGGTGTGGCCACCGCCGGTGTAGAAGGCGCGGCCGCCCTCGTAGGTCTGGCACCAGGCGATCGGATGGTCGCCCTTCATGGTGCCGCCCTGGTAGGTGGTCTCGTCGAGGGTGGCCAGTACCCGGGCCTGCGAGCGCGGGTTGGTGCGGTAGTTGTACCACTCGTCGGTGCGCTCCCAGGCCTCGTCCAGGTGGGCGGTGGCCGGGTGGGTGTGGTCCTCGACGCGTACGGTCGCGGGCTGGATGTGCGGGTGCGACTGGAAGTACGCGCCGACGAGGCCGCCGTAGAAGGACCAGTCGTACTCGGTGTCGGCGGCGGCGTGCACGCCCATGTAGCCGCCGCCGGTGGCGACGTAGTTCTCGAACGCCTTCTGCTGGTCGGCGTTCAGGACGTCGCCGGTGGTGGAGAGGAAAACCACCGCGTCGTACCGGGCGAGGTTGCTGGTCGTGAACTGTCCGGCCTCCTCCGTGGCGTCGACCGTGATGTTGCTGGTCGCACCGAGCTCCTTCAGCGCGGCGACGCCGGAGGCGATGGAGTCGTGGCGGAAGCCCGCCGTCCTGGAGAAGACCAGGACGCGCTTGGCGCTCCGGTCGACCGGGGTCCTGGAGAGCTCGAAGTCGTCGACGTCGTAGAGCGCTCCCGCACCGCCCTTGAAGGCCAGGAAGAGTTCGGTGGTCTTGCGGGGTACGGCCCGCAGGGCTATGTCGATGTCCTGGAAGGTCTCCCAGCCGCCGGTGACCGGTACGGGCGCCGAGCCGAGGATCGGACCGCCGGCAGAGCCGGTGCGCACCTCGAGGAAGCCGCCGGTGCCGCCGGAGGAAATCCGGGCGGTGAGCTTGGTGGACCCGGTGAGGTTGTAGGGCTTGAAGGAGATCCAGTCGCCGTCGTGGATGTCGCCGACGGTCCTGCCGCCGTGGGCGGCCGTCTTGTCGTAGGTCTTGATGCCCGAGGAGTCGGTGAAGTGCTCGGCCTGCCGGTGGCGCGGCTGGAGCTGCGCCTGGTCGTGGCTGGTCAGTGCGGCCTGGCCGCCGCCCCCGCCGTCGGTGTACTCGGCGTCGAGGACTCCGAAGATATTGGCGTCCTGGTCGTGGCCGCCGTCGGCGTCGGTCTTGATGGTGCCGGTGCAGCCGTGGGCCGAGGTGACGGGGTGGCCGTGGCTGTCATGGCCGAGGATGTAGGTCACCTTGACCTTGGTGCAGTCGATGGTGCCGTCCTCAGGATCGGTCACCGTCACCTTGAACGGGATTTCGTCCCCGAAGCTGAACAGGGCGCCGTCGACGGGAAGTTCGAGCGTGACCTTGGGCGCGGTGTTGCCGACGACGACATGGACGCTCGCGGAGCCGGTGCGGCCCGTGGAGTCCTTGGCGGTGACGGTCGCGGTGTAGGTGCCGTTCTTCTTGTACGTGTGGGTGGGATCGGCCGCGGTCGAGGTGCCCCCGTCGCCGAAGTCCCAGGCGTAGGTGAGGGCGTCGCCGTCGGCATCGGTGGTACCCGCGGAGGAGAAGGCGACCCGCAGGGGCGCCGTGCCGGAGGTCTTGTTCGCTGCTGCCCGGGCGACCGGGGAGCGTCCGTCGGTGGCGTTCTCGATGCGGTACAGGCCCGAGTTCTCGTCGCCGCCGAACCAGGCGGTGCCGTAGTCGAGTACGTACAGCGCACCGTCGGGCCCGAAGGCCATGTCCATGATCTGGGTTCCGGTCCAGGCGACGGGGTTGATGGACTGGACGGTGCCGTCCTCGCCCTGTTCGATCCGCTTGATCCAGCGCCGGCCGAACTCACCGGCGAAGAAGTCCCCGTCGTACTCCTCGGGGAACTTCACCGGGGATGTCGACTCGGCGTCGTAGCGGTAGACGGGTCCGCCCATCGGGGACTCGGAGCCGGTGCCGAACTCGGGTACCGATCCGCCGTTGTACGGGATCCATGCCTTCTGCGCGGGCGGCAGGTCGACGAGTCCGGTGTTGTGCGGCGACTCGTTCCTCGGGGCCGCGCAGTCGAAGGCCGCGCCGGAGGTCTTGGTGGCGAAGTCGTAGTCGCGGTAAGCCTCGTTGTCGCCGGTGCAGAACGGCCAGCCGAAGTTGCCGGGGCCACTCACCCGGGCGAACTCGACCTGACCGGCCGGTCCGCGGTTCGGGTCGGCGGCGCCGGCGTCGGGACCGTAGTCGCCGACATAGACGATGCCGGTCTTCTTGTCGACGCTGAACCGGAAGGGATTGCGAAAGCCCATGGCATAGATCTCGGGCCGGGTCCTGTCGGTGCCGGGGGCGAAGAGGTTGCCGTCGGGTATGGAGTACGACGCGTCGTCGTTGACCTTGATGCGCAGGATCTTGCCGCGCAGGTCGTTGGTGTTGCCGGAGGTGCGACGGGCGTCGTAGGCCGGGTTGCGTCCGGGCCGGTCGTCGATGGGCGTGTAGCCGTCGGAGGCGAAGGGGTTGGAGTCGTCACCGGTCGACAGGTAGAGATTGCCGGCGGCGTCGAAGTCGATGTCGCCGCCGACGTGGCAGCAGATGCCGCGGGTCGCCGGGATGTCGATGATCCTTTTCTCGCTGGCGTTGTCGAGGGTGTCGTCGGCCTTCAGCGCGAAGCGGGAGAGCCGGTTGACGCCGTCGAACCTCGCGAAGTCCTCGGGGGTGCCCTCGTTGGGGGCATCGCCCGTGGGGGTACTCAGCGGGGGCGCGTAGTAGAGGTAGATGAAGCGGTTCTCGCTGAACTTCGGGTCCAGACCGATGCCTTGGAGGCCTTCCTCGTCGTGCGAGTAGACCGGGATGCTGCCCACCACGCGGGTGTTGCCCGCGGCGTCGGTCATCCGCAGTTCGCCGTCCCGGGAGGTGTGCAGCACGCTGCGGTTCGGCAGGACGGCCAGCGACATGGGTTCGCCGGTCTCCTCACCGCCCTTGGCGAGGGTGACCTGCTGGAATTCCGCGGCGGCCGCGGCGGCGGCGGCCTCCGGGTCGGCGGCGGTTGCCGTCTGCGGGGCGGTGAGGGCGAGCGAGGTGGCGGCGAGAAGGCCGCAGGTGAGGAGTGCGAGCGCCTTGCGTGCTCCGAGCCTTTTTCTGTGCACGAATGTCCTCCGGTAGTGGCCGGTCGAACGGGCGGGTTGCCGTGGAGTGCTGGGCCGGGGCCGGTTCGCGCCGAGACGCGCGGCCGGCCCTCGTCGCGGTGCTGTGCGCACCGCGCGCCGGGCTTGTTCCGTGGAACCGGAGTGCGCCGTCACACCGGGGACCACCTGTGTCCTGTACGCCTCATGGGACGGTAGCCGGGTTCGTCCTGGACCGAAAGCCCTTGTGCAGCCAGGAAGTTGAACTTCTTCCCGCTTGAGGACAAAGCCGCACCAGGGCAGCCGGGACCGGCCCGGCGGCGTACTGCCGCCGGGGCTCGCACCTGCAGTCTTCTATTGGCCGCCGCTGCCGAAGGCAGCGTCGAAGGAGGCCCCGGGCGGGTCGAAATCGAACCGCTTCAGATCGGCAAGCGCTTGTGGCGCACCCATCATCCGGTCCATTCCCGCGTCCTCCCACTCCACCGAGACCGGGCCGTCGTAGCCGATGGAGCGCAGCATCCGGAATACGTCCTCCCAGGGCACATCGCCGTGTCCGGCCGAGACGAAGTCCCAGCCTCGGCGCGGATCGCCCCAGGGCAGATGGGAGCCGAGCCGCCCGTTGCGCCCGTCCAGACGCTTACGGGCCTCCTTGCAGTCGACGTGGTAGATCCGGTCCCGGAAGTCGTACAGGAAGCCGACCGGATCCAGGTCCTGCCAGACGAAGTGGCTGGGGTCGAAGTTGAGCCCGAAGGCCGGCCGGTTGCCGACCGCCTCCAGGGCGCGCTTGGTCGTCCAGTAGTCGTAGGCGATCTCACTGGGATGGACCTCGTGCGCGAAGTGCACGCCCTCGGTGTCGAACACGTCGAGGATCGGGTTCCAGCGCTCCGCGAAGTCCTCGTAGCCGCGCTCGATCATCCGCTCGGGCACCGGCGGGAACATCGCCACCAGATGCCAGATCGACGATCCGGTGAAGCCGACGACCGTACGGACCCCGAAGGCCGCCGCGGCCCGTGCGGTGTCCTTCAGCTCGGCCGCCGCCCGCTGCCGTACGCCTTCGGGTTCACCGTCGCCCCAGATCCGGGCGGGCAGGATGCCCTGGTGTCGCCCGTCGATGGGGTTGTCACAGACTGCCTGCCCCACCAGATGGCTGGAGATCGCCCAGCACTGGAGGCCGTACTTGTCCAGCAGCGCATGCCGCCCGTCCACGTACGAGGTGTCGGCGAGCGCCTTGTCGACCTCGAAGTGGTCGCCCCAGCAGGCGAGTTCGAGGCCGTCGTAGCCGAAGTCCCGGGCGAGCCGGCAGACCTCCTCCAGCGGCAGATCGGCCCACTGGCCGGTGAACAGCGTGAACGGACGTGGCATCGGACCTCCTCCTAGTGCTGTGCCTGGACGGCTTGGACCGCCTGCTGAACTGCCTGAACTGCGCGGACCGTCGGTACGGGGGTGTAGGCGGCGTTCCTCTCCGCGCTCTCCGCCACGGCCGCGAGCACCCTCTGGACCTGCAGACCGTCGGCGAACGAGGGTGCCGGGTCGGCCTTGGCGGCGATCGCCTCGACCAGGTCGCGGGCCTGGTGGGCGAAGGTGTGCTCGTAGCCGAGGGCGTGGCCGGGCGGCCACCATGCCTCGAGATACGGATGGTCGGCCTCGGTGACCAGGATCCGGCGGAAGCCGGCGGTGGTGGCGGGCTCACCGTGGTCGTGGAAAGACAGCTCGTTGAGCCGCTCCAGGTCGAAGGAGAGCGAACCCAGTTCTCCGTTGATCTCGAGCCGCAGCGCGTTCTTGCGGCCCGCGGCCATCCGGGTCGCCTCGAAGGAGGCCAGCGCTCCCGAGGCCAGCCGCCCGGTGAACAGCGCGGCGTCGTCGACGGTGACCGGACCACGCTCGACGGTGACCGGACCGCAATCCATCCCGCCGGACGCCGAGAGGCCCGCGGACGCCGCCTGGAGCAGCGGCCGCTCCCGGACGAACGTCTCCAGCTGCGCCGACACCCCGACGAGCAACTCCCCCGACAGATACTGCGCGAGATCCACGATGTGCGCACCGAGGTCGCCGAGCGCGCCGGACCCGGCGTGCTCGGCCTTGAGCCGCCAGGTCAGCGGGAACTGCGGATCGACCAGCCAGTCCTGCAGGTAGACGACCCGTACATGCCGCAGCTCGCCCAGCCGGCCCTCGGCGATCAGAGCGCGGGCGTAAGCGATCGCGGGCACCCGGCGGTAGTTGAAGCCGACCATGGCCAACTGACCGCGCCCCCTTGCCTGTTCGGCGACGGCGACCATGGCCTCGGCCTCGTCCACCGAGTTGGCCAGAGGTTTCTCGCACAGGACGTGCTTGCCCGCCTCCAGCGCCGCGATCGCGATCTCCGCATGGCTGTCCCCCGGTGTGCAGATGTCGACCAGCTGCACATCGTCGCGGGTGACGAGGGCGCGCCAGTCGGTCTCCGCCGCGGCCCAGCCGTGTTTGTCGGCCGCGGCCCGCACGGCCCGCGCGTCACGGCCGCCGATCGCGGCGAGGACCGGCCGCAGGGGCAGGTCGAAGACACGTCCGGCGGTGCGCCACCCCTGCGAGTGGGCGGCGCCCATGAACGCGTAGCCGACCATGCCGACGCCGAGTGTCGGGGCCTCACTGTCCCTCAGTTCCATCGGTCTCCTCGCGAGGTGACCACCGGCGTCAGCCGGTGGGGGAATCGCATCCCTGGTCTGTGATGGCTTGCTCACGTCCCGTGAGGGACCGGTTCGGGCTGGACCGCGACCCTTCGGCCGGAAGCCCCCCTCTTCGGGTTGGGCGCAAAGTCACACGGTTCCTCCTCGTCATGAGCGCAATGAGGGATCAACGCCGGTCAGCTGAAGCCGGTGGGCAGGTAGGCGTCGACGTTGTCCTTGGTCACGACGGCCGAGTACAGGGTCAGCGAGGCGGGGATCTCCAGCTCCGCCATGCCGCCGATGCCCTTGCCCTGCCCGAGAGCGCGGGCGAGGTCGATGGCGGAGGCCGCCATGGTCGGCGGGTACAGGACGGTGGCCTTGAGAACGCTGTTGTCGGCCTTGATGGCGTCCATCGCGGACTTGGCTCCCGCGCCGCCGACCATCAGGAAGTCCTTGCGGCCGGCCTGCGCGATGGCGCGCAGCGCGCCCACGCCCTGGTCGTCGTCGTGGTTCCACAGAGCGTCGAACTTCGACTGGGCCTGGAGCAGTTGGGCCATCTTGGCCTGGCCCGACTCGACGGTGAAGTCGGCGGCCTGGCGGGCCACTTTCTTGATGTTGGGGTAGTTCTTCAGGGCGTCGTCGAAGCCCTGGGTGCGTTGCTTGGTCAGCTCGAGGTTGTCGAGTCCGGCCAGTTCGATGACCTTGGCGCCGGGCTTGTCCTTGAGCTGCTCGCCGATGAAGTTTCCGGCGTTGAGGCCCATGCCGTAGTTGTCGCCGCCGATCCAGCAGCGGTACGCCTGCGGGGACGCGAAGATGCGGTCCAGGTTGACGACCGGGATGCCGGCCTTCATGGCCTGCAGTCCGATCTGGGTGAGCGCCTTGCCGTCGGCCGGCAGGATCACCAGGACGTCGACCTTCTTGTTGATCAGGGTCTGGACCTGGCCGATCTGGACCGCGGTGTCGTTGGACCCCTCGGTGATCTCCAGGGTCACGTCGGAATACTTCTCGGCACGGGACTTGGCGTTGACGTTGATGGCGTTCAGCCATCCGTGGTCGGACTGTGGTCCGGCGAAGCCGATGGTGACGGGCTTGCCCGGCTTGTCGTCGACCGACGGTACGTTCTGTGCGCCCGGCTCCTGCTTCTTGGGTTCGTTGCTGGTGCAGGCGGTCAGCAGCGCGCCGGCGGAGACTGCGGCGGTGCCGAAGATCAGGCTTCTGCGGCTGGTGGCCGGGATTTCTGGCATGACGGATCAACCCTTCAGCTGGGCGGTTGGGCAGGTGGGGGAAAGGAGGGGCAGGAAGCAGGGGCGGGAAGGCGTCGGCGGTCAGGCCTCGCCCCCGCGCAGGGTGCGGTGCTGGATCAGTACGGCGGCGACGATGATCGCGCCCTTGGCGATCTGCTGAACGGCGCTCTCCAGGTTGTTGAGCGCGAAGATGTTGGTGACGGTCGTGAAGACGAGGACGCCGAGCACCGAGCCGGCGATGGTGCCCCGGCCTCCGCTGAGGAGCGTGCCGCCGATGATCGCGGCGGCGATGGCGTCGAGTTCGTACAGATTGCCGTTGGTGTTCTGCCCCGAGCCCGCGAGGACGATCAGCATGAAGGCCGCGATGCCGCAGCACAGTCCGGACAGCAGGTAGAGGTGGAGCCGCTGGCGGCGTACGTCGATACCGGCGAGCCGCGCGGCCTCCGCGTTGCCGCCGACGGCAACCGTGCGGCGGCCGAAGGTGGTGCGGTTGAGCAGCAGCCAGCCGACGGCCGTGACCGCGGCGAAGACCAGAACCAGCGGCGGGATGCCCAGGATGTAGGCGTCCTTGACACCGAGGTCGAGCACGGAGTCGACGGTGACGATCTGCGTCTTGCCGTCGGTGAGCTGCAGGGCGAGACCGCGGGCCGCGGCGAGCATGGCCAGGGTGGCGATGAACGGCACCATCGAGCCGTAGGCGATCAGCAGTCCGTTCACACCTCCGCAGCTCACCCCGACGATCACGGCGGTGAAGAGGATGCCGGCGAATCCGTACTCCTGGGTGGCGACGGTCGTCGCCCATACGGAGGCGAGCGCCACGATCGCGCCGACCGAGAGATCGATGCCGCCGCTGGTGATCACGAAGGTCATGCCGACGGTGACGACACCGATGACGGATGCCTGCGTGAGGACCAGTTGCAGATTGCTCGTGGCGAGGAACTCGTCGGGCTTGGTGATGCCGCCGACCGCGATCAGCACGGCAAGGACGCCGAGCAGCGAGAGACTGCGGACATCGACGCGCAGTCCGAGCGGTGCCCGCGGGCGCCTGTCCGCCGGTGCGGACATGGCGGCGGTCACGGGCGTATCCTGCTGCGCCGGAGAGGCTGGGGGCGTCATGCCGTCGGGCTCCCTTCCATCACAAGGTCGAGTACGCGGTGCTCGTCGAGCTCCCGGGCGTCCGCCGTGTGCACGACGCTGCCCTCGCGCAGCACCAGCACCCGGTCGGCGAGGCCCAGGACCTCGGGTACTTCGCTGGACACGAGAAGTACGGCGAGGCCTTCGTCGGCCAGCCTGCGGATCACGGCGTAGAGCTCGGCGCGGGCGCCGACGTCCACACCACGGGTGGGCTCGTCCAGCAGCAGCACCCGGCAGCCGCGCAGCAGCCAGCGGGCGAGGACGGCCTTTTGCTGGTTGCCGCCGGACAGGGTGCGGATGCGTGCGTCGGGGTTGTCGGGGCGCAAGGACAGTTCCCTGGTCGCCTGTTGTGCGGCCGCCCGCTCCCGGCGGCGGTCGAGCCAGCCGGCGCGGGCGAAGCGGGAGAGGGTGGACAGGGAGACATTGCTGGTGACGGACTCCAGCATCAGCAGCCCTTGCGCCTTGCGCTCCTCGGGGGCGAGCCCGATGCCGGCTCGGACGGCGGCGCGTACGCTTCCGGGGCGCAGCGCGCTGCCGTCGACGAGGACACGGCCCGCGCTCGGCCTGCGGGCTCCGTAGATCGTCTCCAGGATCTCCGAGCGTCCGGAGCCGACGAGTCCGGCGAGGCCGACGATCTCCCCGGGCCGCAGCTCCAGGTCGACGGGGGCGAACTCGCCTTCCCGGCTGAGCCCTTCGACCCGCAGCACGGGCTCTTCGGCGGCGGCGACAGCGTTGTCGGGCCGCTCGGGGAAGACGTACTCGACATTGCGCCCGGTCATCAGAGCGACGACTTCGCGGGTCGGGGTGGACTTGGCGGGCAGTCCGACGGCGACCGCCCGGCCGTCCTTGAGCACGGTCACCCGGTCGCCGATACGGCGGATCTCCTCGAGGCGGTGGGAGATGTAGACGACGGCGACGCCGTCGGCGGTCAGGTCGCCGACGATACGGAAGAGGTTGTCGACCTCGTCGGGATCCAGGGCGGCGGACGGCTCGTCCATCACGATGAGGCGCACCTCGTGGGAGAGGGCGCGGGCCATGGAGACGATCTGCTGCTGGGCCGCGGAGAGCCCGCCGACCAGGCGGGCGGGGTCGATCTCCGGGTGCCCGAGTCGCCCGAGCAGCCGGGCCGCCGCGGTGCGGGCCGTGCCGGAGCGTACGACGAACCCGGCGGAGGTGGGCTCGTGGCCGAGGTGGACGTTCTCGGCCACCGACAGCCCTTCGACCAGGTCGAGTTCCTGGTAGATGGTGGCGATACCGAGGCGCATGGCGGCGATCGGGGACTTGAGGGAGACCGGCTCGCCGCGCCAGGTGATCTCTCCGCCGTCGGGCTGGTGGGCTCCGGAGAGCACCTTGATCAGGGTGGACTTGCCGGCACCGTTCTGGCCGAGGAGGCAGTGGACCTCGCCGGCGTGGACCTCCAGGTCCACGCCGTCCAAGGCGCGGACGCCGGGGAACGACTTGGTGATCTCGGACATGGTGAGCAGGGGTGGTTCTGGTGCCATGACACATCCCCTCGGCGGGTGCGGCCGGTGAGCGGGCAGGGTGGGACCAGGTGCGGTGTGCGGTGGTGCGGACCGGCCGAAGGATCAGGCCGGCGAGAACAGGTGGTCGCTGATGAGCCGGGCCGCGCCGATCACTCCGGCGGCGGGGCCCAACTCGCCCAGCACAATGGGCAGATTGCCGGTGGCCAGCGGCAGGGACTGCCGGTAGACCTGGGTGCGTACGCTCGCGAGCAAGGTGTGCCCGAGGCCCGTCACACCGCCGCCGATCACTACCAGTCCCGGGTTGAAGAAGCTGACGAGGCCCGCGATGACCTGGCCCACGCGATTGCCTCCCTCGCGGATGAGCCCGAGGGCGGTGGCATCACCGGCGGCCGCGGCCGCCGACACATCGAGGGCCGTGAGGTGGCCTGCCGTCTCGAGCCGCACGGCGAGCTCGGGCGAGCGCCCACTGCGGGCCGCGTCCTCGGCGTCGCGGGCGAGGGCGGCACCGCTGAAGTGCGCTTCCAGGCAGCCGTGGTTGCCGCAGGCACAGGCCCGGCCGTCCGGTTCGACCTGGATGTGTCCGATGTCGCCCGCGCTGCCCGTCGTACCGCGGTAGACCTCACCGCCGACGACGATGCCGCAGCCGATGCCGGTGCCGATCTTGACGCAGAGGAAGTCGCCGACGGAGCGGGCGACTCCGGCGTGCTGCTCCCCCATCGCCATCAGATTCACATCGTTGTCGACCATGACCGGGCAGCCCAGGTCCTGGCTGAGCGCCTCGCGGACCGGGAAGCCGTCCCAGCCCGGCATGATCGGCGGTGCGACCGGCACACCTTCGGGGAAGCGGACCGGGCCGGGGACACCGATCCCGGCCCCGTCGAAGCTTTCGGCGAGTCCGGACGCCTTGAGTTTGGCGGCCATGGACAGCACCTGCTCGAAGACGGCAACCGGGCCTTCGCGCACGTCCATGGGCTGGTTGAGATGCCCGAGGACCTCCAGCTCCGCGTTGGTGACGGCCACGTCGATCGAGGTGGCCCCGATGTCGACGCCGAGGAAGCGCAGCGCGGGCGCCAGCCGGATGTTGTGGGAGCGGCGGCCGCCGCGGGAGGCGGCCAGTCCGTCCGCGACCACAAGTCCGGTCTCCAGCAGCCGGTCGACCTCGACGGCGAGCTTGGAACGGGAGAGGTCCACCTGGTCGCCCAGCTGAGCACGGGAGTTGGGCCCTCCGTCGCGCAGCAACCGGAGCAGTCGAGCCTGATGTGCGTTCGCGGGTCGAGCGGTCATTCGTCTCACGTGCCCCTCCCCTCTCCTGGCCTTCGGCATGGGGAACCCCAACTCAGGCTCTCCTTCGGGCTTTCGAGGGGAACGTAGCAGCGCTTTGCCCAACTGGGAAGAAGTTGAGCGCAGTTCTGGTACGACTTTCCCCACACCCGGGACAAAGATGGGGCACGGCCGACGGCAGGCCCTGTACGGCGCACGGGGCGTGGGCCGACGAGGCCGTCGGCCTGCGCCGTCGCGACAGCCTCTCGCCCAAGGCCCTCGAGCCGACACGGGGTCAGGGATCAGGGATCAGGAACGGGGCCGGAGAAAAGTCACGGCCAACGGTCACAGGAGCGGAGCCAGCCGTTCGAGGAAGACCCGCTGACCGGCCACCAGTTTCGGGCGCGCTTCCTCGATGCCGAGCCACTCGGCCCGGTCGATCTCGGGGAACTCCCGCATCACGCCCGAGCCCCTCGGCCACTCCATCGTGAAGGTGCCCGGCACGACGAGCCCGGTGTCCAGGTCGCCCTCCATCGCCCACACCGTCACGAGTTTGCCGCCCGGCTGCCGGACCTCGCCGAGCGGGTGCCAGTCGCCTTCGGGCGGCTGAAGCCCGAGCTCCTCCTCGAACTCCCGGCGCGCGGCGGCCATCGGCTCCTCGTCGTCGCCGTACTCCCCCTTCGGCACGGACCAGGCCGCCTCGTCGCGCGACTGCCAGAACGGGCCGCCCATATGGCCGATGAGAACCTCGGGCTTCCCGTTCCTACGACGGAAGAGCAGCAGTCCGGCACTTCGTTTCGTCACCATGCCGTCAGTTTGCCCCGCTTCGGCGGGCCTGGCGTACGCCTGAGCTGTGCGCAGGTCAGGGGCAGCGGATGACCTGTCCCGCGTACGAGAGGTTTCCTCCGAAGCCGAACAGCAGGACCGGATCTCCCGTCACGATCTCCCCGCGCTGCACCAGCTTGGACAGCGCCATGGGGATCGAGGCGGCCGAGGTGTTGCCGGACTGCACGACATCACGCGCGATCACGGCGTTCACCGCGCCGATCTTCTGCGCGACCGGCTCGATGATCCGCAGATTGGCCTGGTGCAGCACCACGGCCGCGAGTTCCTCGGGCGCGACTCCCGCCCGCTCGCAGACCTTACGGGCGATGGGCGGCAGCTGCGTCGTGGCCCAGCGGTAGACGGACTGGCCCTCCTGCGCGAACCGCGGCGGAGTGCCCTCGATCCGCACGGCATGCCCCATCTCCGGTACGGAACCCCACAGCACGGGGCCGATGCCCGGCTCCTGGCCGGGATCGGTAGCCTCCACCACGGCCGCACCGGCGCCGTCGCCGACGAGCACACAGGTGCTGCGGTCGGTCCAGTCGGAGATCTCCGTCATCTTGTCCGCGCCGATGACCAGCGCGCGGGTGGCCGCTCCGGCCCGTACGGTGTGGTCGGCCGTGGCGAGCGCGTGAGTGAAGCCCGCGCACACGACATTGATGTCCATCACCGCGGGTGAGCGCATGCCCAGCCGGGCGGCGACACGAGCCGCCATGTTCGGCGAGCGGTCGATCGCGGTGGAGGTGGCGACCAGCACCAGGTCGATGTCCTCGGGCATCAGCCCGGCGGATGCCAGGGCCTTCGCGGCGGCCTGGGCGGCAAGCTCGTCGACCGGCTCGTCGGGGCCGGCGACGTGCCGGGTCTCGATCCCGACACGGCTGCGGATCCACTCGTCACTCGTGTCGACCATGGCCGCGAGGTCGTCGTTGGTGAGCACCTTGGCGGGCTGGTGGTGCCCGAGTGCGACGACACGTGAGCCGGTCATGGATGGAAGTCCCCTCGAAAGACAGTCAGGAGCCACCCAGTCTTGGCTGCTACCAACCGGTACAAGGGCAGGTGATCCCACAGCTTCGCGGCCCGGTCTTTGGAGCTTCCGGGAGAGTGCGACCCGGGGATTCCCGTCGGTGACCGATGGTGACCGACAGCGACCGTACACAACGGCCCTTGGCTGTCCGCATCATGCGGGAACAACCTCTCTCTGCACGTGCGTGACAATGAGATCGTCGAGGTCACCCCGCCGCACGACAACCCGGTGACCCACGGCATCCTCCGCATCCAGGGCCGTTGCGGCTGCCAACCACCTTCAGAACCGGGACTGATCACCATGGGACGGGTCACCGAGCGCCGCCGTACCATCCGGATCCGGGACGGTGCCGTCTCGACCCGGCCGGACACCCTGGTCGCCGAGGAACCCATGGAGATCCGTCTGAACGGCAAGCCGCTCGCCATCACCATGCGCACCCCCGGCGACGACTTCGCGCTGGCGGCGGGCTTCCTGGTCAGCGAGGGTGTGATCTCCTCGGCGGCGCACGTGCGCTCGATCGTGTACTGCGCGGGGGCCACGGACAATGGCTCGAACACGTACAACGTGGTGGATGTGCAGCTCGCGCCCGGTGTTCCGGTTCCCGACATCACGCTGGAGCGCAATGTCTACACGACGTCGTCGTGCGGGCTGTGCGGGAAGGCGAGCATGGACGCGGTCCGTACGACCGCGCACTTCCCGATCGCCGACACTCCCCCGGTCCGGATCGAGCCCGCGCTGCTCGCCGGCTTCCCCGACCTGCTGCGGGCGGCCCAGCGGGTCTTCGACCGGACCGGGGGCCTGCACGCGGCCGCGCTGTTCTCGCCCGAGGGCGAACTGCTCGACATACGGGAGGACGTGGGCCGGCACAACGCGGTCGACAAGCTGGTCGGGCGGGCGCTGCAGGACGGCCGGCTGCCGCTGTCCCGGGTGATTCTGCTGGTGTCGGGGCGGGCGTCGTTCGAGCTCGCCCAGAAGGCGGTGATGGCGGGCATCCCGGTGCTGGCGGCGGTGTCCGCGCCCTCCTCGCTCGCGGTGGACCTGGCCGCGGAGACCGGGCTGACCCTGATCGGTTTTCTGCGTGGAGCCAATATGAACGTGTATGCGGGCGAGGAACGCATCGCCCTCGGCACCGAGGTCTGATGCGCCCCGTCGCACGGGACACGGACCCTCAGCGCATCCTGCGGCGGGCGTCCGAGGGCGGCGGGATCACTTGTAGCTCGAGGGTGGCCGGGACGTCGGAGACACCGGGGCCGCCGGCGCTCGCCCAGGCTATGACGTCGTCGGTCACATCGTCGTCGAGGGCCCAGCCGATCCAGGCGGCGCGGGCGCCGCGGCGGCGGCCCTCGGTGGAGGGCTGGACCACGATGACATTGGCCTGTCCGCAGGGGCCGAGACAGTCGCTCGTCCGCACGGCGAGCCGCCCGTCCGAGGCGGCCGCCGCCTCGCGCAGCCGGGCCAGTTGACCCTCGTGATCGGTCCCGGGGTTCTTGCGTGCGTCACCGCAGCAGCAGCCGCGGCACACGACCAGAGTGCACGGGCGGGGTCCGAAGGGGCGCAGGGCGTACGTCGTCACCCGGCGATCTTGCCAGCCGCAGCGCGCGTGCGGGTCGGCGAGACGTCGCGGCCGGGCGAGTCCTTGGTCACGTCCCGCGGGGGGCCTCGGTCGTTGCAGGAGGACCCGGTGAGGGGCGGAGTTCCGTGGAGGTACCGTCGGCCTCCATATCCACCACCAGCCACGGCGTGGGCTCTGCCGCCCGGCGGCGCCCCGGGGTCCGCGATCCGGTCGAGGCGGGCTGCCCGGACACTTCCCCGCCGCGGCTGCGCCGCTTGGCGATCACCGCGCACACCATCAGCTGCATCTGGTGGAACAGCATCAGCGGCAGGACCGCCAGGCTCGCCTGCGCCCCGAACAGGACCGCCGCCATGGGCAGCCCCGCCGCCAGGCTCTTCTTCGAGCCGGCGAACTGGATCGCGATGCGGTCCGCACGCCCGAAGCCCAGGCGCTTCGCACCGAACCAGGTCAGTGTCAGCATCGCCGCGAGCAGCAGCGCCTCCACGCCGAGGAGCGCACCCAGCCGGGCCGGGGTGACCTGGTGCCAGACGCCCTCGACCATGCCCTCGCTGAAAGCGGTGTAGACGACCAGCAGGATCGAGCCCCGGTCGACGTGACCGAGCGTCCGCTTGTGGCGGACCAGCAGTCCGCCGACCCATCGGCGCAGCAACTGCCCCGCCAGGAACGGCACCAGCAGCTGGAGCACGATCTTCAGCAGCGAGTCCGCCGAGAAGCCCCCCGCGCCGCCGCCCAGCAGCAGGGCGGCGAGCAGCGGCGTGAGGACGATGCCGGCGAGGCTGGAGAAAGAGCCGGCGCAGATGGCCGCGGGCACGTTGCCACGGGCCAGGGAGGTGAAGGCGATCGACGACTGGATCGTGGACGGCACCAGGCACAGGAACAACAGCCCGGCGGCGAGCTCCGGGGTCAGTACGAGGGGCTGGAGCCCACGGGAGGCGGCAAGCCCCAGCAGCGGGAAGGCCACGAAGGTCGCCGCGAGCACCGTCAGGTGCAGGCGCCAGTGGCGCAGCCCGTCGAGTGCCTCGCGCGTCGACAGGCGTGCTCCGTAGAGGAAGAAGAGCAGGGCCACCGCTCCGGTCGAGGCGCCGCTCGCGATGTCGGCCGCGCTGCCCGACGCGGGCAGGAGCGCCGCGAGGAGCACGGTTGCGAGCAGCGCCAGGATGTACGGGTCGATCGGCAGCCAGGACGGCAGCTGCGGGGTGCGGCGGCGGCTCATGCGCTCCACTTGCTTTCGGTTCAGGGCGTGCCCGCTCCATGGTCCCCCTCTCTGCGCCGATCGGGAATCCCGTACACCGCTCTCACTGTCATCACGGATCGCGATGACGAGCTATCGTCGGTCCATGTACGACCCGACGCAGCTGCGCACCTTTCTGGCCGTCGCGCAGACGCTGAGTTTCACCCAGGCCGCGCGCCGGCTCGGGCTTCGCCAGTCCACGGTGAGCCAGCATGTGCGCCGGCTCGAGGAGGCGACGGGGCGGCAGCTGTTCACACGGGACACGCACAGCGTGGAGCTGACCGAGGACGGCGAGGCGATGCTCGGCTTCGCCCGGACGATCCTGCAGGCGCACGAGCGGGCCGCCGCGTACTTCACCGGCACCCGGCTGCGCGGCCGGCTGCGGTTCGGGGCCTCGGAGGACTTCGTACTGACCCGGCTCCCCGAGATCCTGGAGTCGTTCCGCCGCGATCACCCCGAGGTCGACCTGGAGCTGACGGTCGAACTCTCCGGAACGCTGCACGCGCGGCTGGAGGCGGGGCGGCTGGATCTGGTGCTGGCCAAGCGCCGGGCGGGGGCGACACACGGCGAACTGGTCTGGCGGGACCGCATGGTGTGGATCGCGGCCGACGGCGTACGACTGGACCCCGACCGGCCCGTTCCGCTGATCCTCTTCCCGCCTCCCGCCGTCACCCGGGCCCGCGCCCTCGACGTACTGGAGCGCGACGGCCGTGCCTGGCGCATCGCGTGCACCAGCGGGAGCCTCAGCGGCCTGGTGGCCGCGGCCCGGGCCGGCCTGGGCGTGATGGCGCACACCCACGGCCTGATCCCGCCCGGCCTGGTCCCGGTTCCCGACCGGGTCGGCCTGCCGGATCTCGGCACCGTGGACTTCGTGCTGTTGCACGGCCATCGCCGCAACACGGCCCAGGAGGCGGCGTCCGCCCTCGCCGACGCACTGCTCGCGGCGGGCGACCGCCTGCACGGGCCGGCCGGCCGCTGACCGGCCGGGGCCCGTACAGGTACGGACCAGGACGTCGCACGGTAGAGCGGCCGTGACCACGTCGTACAGATTCCGTGGAGATTCCGGCCCGGTCTGCTTACTCCAGGGTCAGTAATCGGCGCACACATTCCCTTCCATGGCCCGATTTCCGTGGCTGACCTGTGTCGATTCCATACATTCACACTTCACGCGGCCCCTCCCGCCCGCAGAATCGGTGGGGTAGCGTCACGGCGCTGTGCGGAGCGCCACAAGGAGCAGGCCATTGCGCGAGTTCACTGTCCCACCCATGGCCGCAGCGCCTCAGGTCGGCGGACTGGCGGATGCGGTCTTCGATCATGCCCTGGACGATCCCGACCGGGTCGCGCTGTGCCGCAAGGACAACTCCGGCCAGTGGCAGGACGTGACGTCCGCCGAATTCCGCGACGAGGTGCTGGCGCTGGCCAAGGGCCTGCTCGCGCAGGGCGTCCGGTTCGGGGACCGGGTCGCGCTGATGTCCCCCACGCGCTACGAGTGGACACTCTTCGACTTCGCGCTCTGGACGGTCGGCGCGCAGTCGGTGCCCATCTACCCCACCTCGTCCGCGGAGCAGGTCCACTGGATGCTCCACGACGCCGAGGTGTCCGCCTGTGTGGTGGAGCACGAGGACCACGCCATGACCATCGGCTCGGTGATCGACCAACTGCCGCAGCTGAAGCGGCTGTGGCAGCTGGACGCCGGCGCGGTGGCCGAACTGTTCGAGGCGGGTGCGCACATCGACGACGAGACGGTGCAACGGCACCGGCGCGCGGTGACCCCCGACTCGGTCGCCACCATCATCTACACCTCGGGCACCACCGGCCAGCCCAAGGGCTGTGTGCTCACCCACTCCCACTTCATGTTCGAGACCGACACTCTCATCGAGCGCTGGGAGCCGGTCTTCCACTCCAAGCCGGGTGACGAGGCCGCAACACTGCTCTTCCTCCCACTGGCCCATGTCTTCGGCCGGATGGTGGAGGTCGCCGCGATCCGCGGCCGGGTCAAGCTCGGCCATCAGCCGGTGCTCCAGGCGGCGGCGCTGCTTCCCGATCTGGCCACGTTCCGGCCGACCTTCATCCTGGCCGTGCCCTACATATTCGAGAAGGTGTTCAACGCTGCCCGCCGCAAGGCGGAGCTCGCCGGCAAGCTGGGACCCTTCGACAAGGCCGTCGAGGTCTCGGTGAGGTACGCGGAGGCGATGGAGCACCGGGCGTTCGGCATCGGTCCCGGTCCTTCGGCCGCGCTGCGGCTGCAGCACCAGCTCTTCGAGAAGCTGGTCTACAGCAAGGTGCGCGACGCGATGGGCGGCCGGGTACGGCACGCCATGTCCGGCGGCTCGGGCATGGACCGTCGCCTCGGCCTGTTCTTCGAGGGCGCGGGCGTCACCATCTTCGAGGGGTACGGACTGACCGAGTCGTGCGCGGCCGCGACCGCCAACCCGCCCGAGCGCACCCGCTACGGCACGGTCGGCCAGCCGATCCCGGGGACGACCGTGCACATCGCCGAGGACGGCGAGGTGTGGCTGCACGGCGGCCAGGTCTTCTCCGGGTACCTGGGCGACCCGAAGGCCACCGACGCCGTGCTGCGCGACGGCTGGCTGGCGACCGGTGACCTCGGTGCGCTCGACGAGGACGGCTATCTGACCATCACCGGCCGCAAGAAGGAGATCCTGAAGACGTCGGGCGGCAAGAGCGTGTCGCCCGCGGGTCTGGAGGAGCGGGTACGGTCGCATCCGCTGGTGGCCCAGTGCATCGTCGTCGGCAACGACCGCCCGTACATCGCGGCGCTCGTCACCGTCGACCAGGAGGCCGTGGACCACTGGCTGTCCATCCAGGGCAAGGCCCTGCTGCCGCCGGCCGATCTGGTGCGCGACCCGGATCTGGAAATGGAGATCCGCCGCGCGGTGGTGGCCGCCAACACGTCCGTCTCCAAGGCCGAGTCGATCCGTACGTTCCGGATCCTCGCCCATCCCTTCAGTGAGGAACACGGCCTGCTCACACCGTCGTTGAAGCTGAAGCGGAAGGCGATCGAGAAGGCGTACGCGGTCGAGGTGGAGGCCCTCTACCAGTGAGCACCCGGCCCGCCGTGACGACCGTGCCCGTGGCGCTCACGCCCCACGGGGCGGCCCGTGTCGTCGTCGCCGACGGCGACCAGCGCAGCTGCCAGGACGCGGCGCTCGCCGCCATGGCGGAGCCGGGCAGCCCGGCCGTGCCGCCGAGTGCCGCGCCCAGTACTGCTCTGCGTGATGCCGTCATGTCCCTCACGTCGCTGCGAGTTGTTCGTTCCTGATCAGAAGGGTGCTGGCGGCGGGAGCGTCCGGACCGGGATACGGCTGCGTGGCCGCACCGAACTCCACGAGTTCACATGGGCGACCCGCGTTCATTCACCTGCCCAAGCGTTGCGCGTTGACGAGCCGGGTCAATGGTCTGGACCGAAGGGCCGGAGCTACATCTCGCCAACTTCGGTGGCGGGAATGGGAGCGCGGAGGTGATCGTTGACCATGTGCGTACCAACCGACGACGTAAGGAACGACCGCTCGTGAGCAAGGTCCCTTCCCTGACCCTCAACAACGGTGTCCCGATGCCGCAGCTCGGCTTCGGTGTATGGCAGGTACCCGACGACGAGGCGGCGAAGGCGGTCGCCACGGCCCTGGATGCCGGCTACCGCAGCATCGACACCGCGGCCGTCTACAAGAACGAGAAAGGCACGGGCAGGGCCCTTGCGGCCTCCGGAATCGCCCGTGACGACCTCTTCGTCACCACCAAGCTGTGGAACAGCGACCAGGGCTACGACTCGACGCTGCGCGCCTTCGACGCCTCCCTCGACAAACTGGGCCTCGAATACGTCGACCTGTACCTGATCCACTGGCCTCTGCCCTCGAAGAACGCCTACGTGGACA
Source organism: Streptomyces sp. NPDC002889 (assembly GCF_042888425.1). NCBI lineage: Bacteria > Bacillati > Actinomycetota > Actinomycetes > Kitasatosporales > Streptomycetaceae > Streptomyces > Streptomyces sp. NPDC002889. The sequence continues at coordinate 97,888 of NZ_JBIAPT010000009.1, read as the reverse complement.
CGTACAAGGCCTTCGAGAGGATCTACGCGGACGGCCGCGCCAAGGCGATCGGCGTGTCGAACTTCCTCCCCGAGCACCTCGAGCGACTGCTGGGCGAGACCGAGATCGTGCCGACCGTGAACCAGATCGAACTGCACCCGCAGCTCGCCCAGTCCGCGTTGCGCGCCTTCCACGAGCGGCACGGCATCACGACGGAGGCATGGTCCCCGCTGGGCTCGGGCAGGGGCCTCCTCGAGGTCCCGACGATCGTCGCCGTCGCCCACAAGCACGGGCGCACCCCTGCCCAGGTGGTGCTGCGCTGGCACCTGCAGCTCGGCAATGTGGTGATCCCCAAGTCCGTGACCCCGTCGCGGATCCGGGAGAACATCGACGTGTTCGACTTCGAACTGGACGCCGACGACCTGGCGGCCTTCGCCGCCCTGGACGAGGGCAAGCGCCTGGGTCCCGACCCGGCGACGTTCGACATGGGCTGAGCGGTGTGAAGGAACCGGCGCAGCCGCGGCGACCGCCTTCGCCGCCCTTCACCACGGAGTCCGGACAGTACATGGAGTTCGAGGAGGACGCGCTTCTGATGGCCCAGGGGCAGGCGGTGACCGTGCGGTACCGTCCCGCCTCCCCTGCCCGTTCCGCCACCGTCATGGGACCGGGCGGGGCGTGGTCGCCGTTGTTCGGGCAGCTTCTCGGGATCTTCGTCACGGGGATGTTCACGCAGCTGGGCCTGGCCTGGGTGCGGGTGGGCTTCGAGCAGGTCCAGCGTTAGCGGCCGGGAGCGGTGCCGGGTGGCAGGACGAGCGAAGGAGCGGGAAGTGAACGGGGCGATGCCACCAGGGCTCTTCCTGGTACGGAACGTCGGCAGCGGGCTGCTGCTGGAGGTGTACGGCGGGGCCAGGGGCGGCGGCGCCGTCGTACAGCAGGGCAAGGACACCGGCGCGCCCGCCCAGCGGTGGCAGATCGATCCGGTGCCGGGCGGGAGCGGGCTCCACCACTTCGTCAGCGCGGCGAGCGGAAAGCGGCTGGACGTCGCGAACGCCTCGACGGACAACGGGGCCCGCATCCAGCAGTGGCGGGCCAACAACTTCGGTGCCCAGGAGTGGATCATCGAGCAGCATCTCGACGCGCCCGGCACGGTCACCATCGTCAGCTTCATCAGCGGGCTGTTGCTCGAAGTCGCGGACGGCAGCAGCCAGGAGGGCGCGCGCATCCAGCAGTGGGAGGACACCGACTCCCCCGGTCAGTGGTGGCGGCTGGAGCCGGTCTCCCCGTGACCGGGTACGGCGCGCCCCCGTCGGCCGCCGCCCGGTATCCGTTCCCCGATCCGGCCCGGATGCGGGGTCGCCACGGCCCTCAGCTCGGCCCCTGCCTGCCGGTGGCGTACTTGTCGGCGAGCCTGGCAAGCGCCACCGCGGCGACCAGCAGTCCGAAGTCGCGCAGCGCGATGTCGTAGTGGCCGGGGATGCTCAGCAGGTTGACGATGATGCCGGCGAGCCATCCGGCGACCAGCCAGCCTCCGAAGCGTGGCGCGATCGCGACGACCAGGCCTGCCACGATCTCGATCACACCTACGGCATACATCGCCGCCTGGGCGCTGCCCGGAACGATGCCGTCGATCCACGGCGCGAGGTAACCGGGCCAGTCGACGAGGAGATTGGCGAACTTGTCCAGGCCGAACAGGATCGGCGCCACCGTGAACACGATGCGCAGGCAGAGGAACGCCTGATGGCCGGGATCCGAGAGCGCGGCCCGCCGGGGGGAGACGGACGGTGCGGACAGGGGTGCGGACATGACCCCTCCTTCTCTTGAGTCTTCTATCTACAACTTCCATTAACGATAGAAGCCCCTTCGCTCTTAAGTCAATGACCGTGGGTTTTACACTGGTGCCGTGGACCATGACTCAGACCTCTCCGCAGTCGCCGCTCTCGACGAGCCCACCCGCAGGCGGTTGTACGACCACGTCGTACGGCAGATGGCGCCGGTCGGTCGCGACGAGGCCGCCGAGGCTCTGGGCCTCGCGCGGCAGACCGCCGCATTCCATCTGGACCGTCTCGCCGACGAAGGCCTGCTCGATGTCGTGTACGAACGGCGCAGCGGACGCAGCGGCCCCGGCGCGGGACGGCCCGCCAAGCTCTACCGGCGCTCTTCGAGGCAGGTCAGCGTCAGCCTGCCGGGGCGTCGCTACGACCTCGCCGGGCGGCTGCTCGCGCAGGCGCTGGAAGAGTCCGAGGCCACGGGTGAGCCACCACGGGCGGTACTCCACCGCAAGGCCCACGAGGTGGGCAAGGAGCTGGGTGCGCAGGACGGTGCCGGCGCCCTGGATCTCCTGGAGCGGTACGGGTTCGAACCGCACCTCGAGGGAGATGCCGTGGTCCTCCGGAACTGTCCCTTTCACGCGCTGGCCCGAGAACACACCGAGACGGTGTGCGGCATGAACCTCCACCTGCTGAACGGCTTTCTCGAGGGACTGAACGAGACCGGCCTCCACGCGTGTCTGTCGCCCGCCCCCGGCCGGTGCTGCGTCCGCCTGGAACCGGCCTCGGGCCACTAGGCCAACCGCCGTCCGCCGAGGCGCGGTTGCGTACTCGCCCGATTGAGGAAGCCCCCGCCGGGTCCCGTCGGGCGGTGTGCACCATATGCGCGGTCAGCAGATGTGTGTCGGCCCGTTGGCGCAGGCCCTGCCGGTCGTCGGGGCCGAGCAGCCGGCCCGGATCCGACCGAGGGCAGCGCGCTGATCACCCAGGTGGCGCACCGCGTTGTCCGCCCGGATCAGGTCCGTGTCGCCCAACTCGGCGACATCACCCGTGGCTTCGGCACACATGGTACGGAACCGCCCGGGCCGGCCCGGGCCGTGTGCTCGGCGGCCCGCGCCGAGGTCGTCAATGTGCGTGCCGTGGCAACAACGCGCCCGTGCGGTGCTCCTGCGGGCTGATGCCGCGTACCCGCTTGAAGGCGGCGCTGAGCGCGAACGAACCGCTGTAGCCGACCTTCCTGGCGATCGCCTCCACCGTCGCATCGCTCTCGCGCAGCAGATCCGCGGCGAGCGCCATCCGCCAGCCGGTGAGGTACGCCATCGGCGGCTCACCCACAAGATCGTTGAAGCGTCGGGCCAGTCCGGCCCGGGAGACCCCGCACTTGGCAGCCAGCGAGGCGACGGTCCACGGGTGCGCCGGATCGTCCTCGAGCAGCCGCAGCGCCCGGCCGACGATCGGGTCGCCCATGGCCCGGTACCAGCCCGGGGCCTCGGCGTCGGGGCGCGAGAACCAGTCCCGCAGCACCGCGATCAGCAGCAGGTCCAGGACCCGGTCGAGCACCACGCTCTGGCCGGGCTCGTCGCGGGAGATCTCCTGGTCGAGCACCGGCATGAGGGGACAGTCCCAGGCATCGGCGGGCAGCCGCAGCGTCGGGGGCAGGGCGTCCAGCAGCCGCCCGCTGACCTCCCCCTGCATCTGGTACGTCCCGATCAGCATGGTGGTCGAGCCGTCGGCGGCGTTGCCCCACGTCCGTACGCCCAGGTGCATGCTCTGGGCGAGCGGCTCGCCCTGGAGTGTGTGGCAGGTCCCGCCCGGGCCGATGCGTGCCCGCGGCGCCCTGTCGGGGGTGTCGGCCACGGTGTACGGCTCGGGGCCCCGGGCGATGGCCACATCGCCGGGGCGCAGCAGCACGGGCCGGCCCGCGTCGGGCACGAGCCATGCCTCTCCTTCTGTGACGCACATCAGACACAGCGGCGCGTGGTCCTCGATGCGGATCGACCACGGCGGTTCCATCACCATCCGCAGCACAAAGGCGCCCCTGGCGCGCGGCCCCTCCAGAAGTCCGGCGAGAGCGTCCATGACAGCAAGCGTAGACGGACGCGTATGGCATTGAGCCTTTGCAGCATGGAGAGTCCAGGAGCGGGCGCCGAATCTTGAGTCATGACACAGAACACGATGAACGAGACGGTGTTGGTGACGGCGGCCACGGGCAAGACCGGCCGCCGGGTGGCCGAGCGGCTGGCGGCCCGTGGCGTGCGGGCGCGGGCCGGCTCACGCAAGGGCCCGGTCGTCTTCGACTGGGAGGACGAGTCGACGTGGGCCGCGGCCCTGCACGGCGTGGACGCGGCGTACGTCGCCTACTTCCCCGATCTGTCGGCCCCGGCCGCACCGGCCGTGATGCGGAGCTTCGGGCGGCTCGCGGCCACGGCAGGCCTTCGGCGGCTGGTGCTGCTGTCCGGGCGCGGGGAGCCGGAAGCCGTGGTCGCGGAGGATGCGCTGCGCGAGTCGGGCCTGGAGTTGACGGTGGTGCGGGCCGCCTTCTTCGCACAGAACTTCAGCGAAGGGGCCATGTACGAGGGCGTGCTGGCCGGTGAGTTCGCCTTCCCGGCGGGCACGACCGCGGAGCCGTTCGTCGACGCCGACGATCTGGCGGACGTGGTGGTGGCGGCCCTGGTCGAGCCGGGGCACGCCGGAGAGGTCCACGAGCTCACCGGTCCGCGGCTGGTCACCTTCGAGGAGGTGGCACACGAGATCGGCCGGGCCACGGGCCGCGAGGTGCGCTATGTACCGGTGTCCGCCCCCGAGTACGCGCGGATGCTGCAGCAGTACGGTCTGCCGGCGCCCGAGGCCGAGTGGCTGGCCGGCCTGTTCGGAGCACTGCTCGACGGGCACAATGCGTCGCTGACGGACGGGGTGGAGCGAGTGCTGGGCCGGGCCCCGAAGGACTTCGCGGCGTACGCGAAGGACGCTGCGGCGGCGGGTGCGTGGGACGCATGACGGCGCGGGTCCCTCTCCGCACCGACCACGGCGGGCCGCTCATGAGCACACCGCACGACGTCGACTTCCCCGCCGCTCCGCGGGCAGTGGCCGACGGCCGCGCCTCACGGCGCTTCGACGGCCTGCCGTGGCTCGCCGCCCCGGGGCGTGGCTCACCGGCCAGGGCTCTGGGGTCGGCCTTCCTTGCGGAAGGCCCGGAGTACGTACGAGGGCTCGGCGCGGCGGACGTCCTGGCCGGGCAGCGTGGCCAGCTCGGCGGCCAGCTGTCCCGCCGTGGCCCCGCCGTCGCCGAACCACGAGCGGAAGCGGCCGGCGAGCAGCGCCTCGGCCGTACTGCGCGGGGTACGGCCCTGGCCGTGCCCGGCGAATCGTGCGCTGCCCGCCGGCCGCATCCCGCAGGAGCCGGCATGTCGCTCGATCAGATCGGCGCGGTCGAAGGCCGCGTCGAACGAGCGGTGCGGGGCGAGTACGGCGTCGATGTCGGCACCGACGTCGTGGCCGGCATCCTTGTCGACGGTCGTGATGAACACCCCGCCCGGCCGCAGCACCCGAGCCGCCTCGGCCACCACCGCGGATGCCTCGGCCACGAGATGCAGCAGCCATATCGCGCTCACCGCGTCCACGGCCGCATCCCGCAGCGGCAGCCGTCGTACGTCGCCGAGCACGACGCGGCCGCCGGTGCGTTCGACGGCCTTGCGCGCCATGCCGTGCGAGCCGTCGGCACCGAACACCCTCAGTCCGGGGCGGATCAGACGCCCCGTCACCAGCCCCGTACCGCACCCGATGTCGAGCAGGGTGCGGGCGGACGGCGGGACGAGGCCGAGCAAGGCCGCCGCGGCGGCCTCGGCCCGCGGCACGCCACCGCGTGTCGCGTCGTAGAGGACCGCCTCACGGTCGTAGTCGAGCATGGGCCGAGCATGCCAGGTGCGCGACCGCGCGGTCAGCTCGCGCCGTGCGCCGGGGCGATGTCCTCCACGCGCTGCGCCAGCCGGAAGTCCCGCTCGGTGAGCGCTCCCGCGTCATGGGAAAGCACCGACAGGGCAAGGGTGTTGTAGCCCAGGGTGAGGTCCGAGTGGTGGTTCAGCTCCTCCTGGATCTGCGCGATGTGGACGACCATGGCGGTCGCCGCGAAATGCGATTCGAGGCGGTAGGCACGGGCGATACGGTCGCCCTCGAGGGACCAGCCGGGAAGCTCCCGCAGCCGGTCCTCGATCTCCTTCTGCGACAGGGGCTCGGTGGGCATGACGAGGATCCTTCCGGCAGGGGACGGTGGCGGTGGCGACAGACGGGGTCACCATAGATCGGATGCCCGAAAAATTGGCTCCGTGCACCCGGACGCGCTGGGTACGTTCCACCGCCTGGAACCGTGCGGCCCTCGCGGGGAGGGAGCCGGGGGTGCGGCGCCGAGGTCAGTTCCGTGAGGCCAGCACCTGCTCGATGGTGTCGGCCTGGGCGGCGGGCTTGTCGGGGCGGTGGCGCAGCACCCGGGCGAAGCGCAGGGTGACACCGGCGGGGTAGCGCGGGGAGCGCTGCACCCCGTCGTAGGCGATCTCCACAACGAGTTCGGGGCGCACCCGTACCGTGAACCCGTCGTCCTCGACGGCGAGTTCCCGCAGCCGCTCGGTCTGCCAGCGCAGCATCACGTCGGTCATTCCCTTGAAGGTCTTGCCGAGCATGACGAATCCGCCGTCGGCGGTGCGGGCGCCGAGGTGGAGGTTGGACAGCAGTCCGGTCCGCCTTCCATGGCCCCATTCGGCGGCCAGTACCACCAGGTCGAGGGTGTGGACGGGTTTGACCTTCAGCCAGGAGCGGCCGCGGCGGCCGGCGGAGTACGGCGCGTCCAGTGCCTTGACCAGGACGCCTTCGTGGCCCCGGCGCATTGTTGCGGCGAAGAACTCCTCGGCAGCGGCGATCTGCTCCTCGTCCCCGGGATCCTCGACGACGGTCCGGCGCACCCGCATCGGTTCGGGTACGAGCCGTGCGAGTACGTCGTGCCGTGCACTGCCGGGGAGGTCGAGTACGGGGTCGCCGTCGACGGCGAGGACGTCGAAGTAGACCGGGGACAGGGGAAGTGCGGCGCGGGCGGCCTCGACATCGGTGCGCGAGCCGACACGGGAGGCGATGTCCTGGAAGGGGACGGGCCGCCCTGTGGTGTCGAGCGCGATGACCTCCCCGTCAAGGATGAACTGATCTCCCGTCATATTCCTGGCACCGGTGACCACTTCGGGCAGCCGGTCGGTGATGTCGTCGAGGGAGCGTGTGTGGACGCGGATGTCGTCGCCGTTGCGGTGCACCTGGACACGGATGCCGTCGAGCTTCTCCTCGACGGCGCAGGCGGCGTCCAGGGTGCGGACCGCCTCGGTCACGGACGCGGCCGTGTGCGCGAGCATCGGCTGTACGGGGCTGCCCACGCGCAGCCGGAACAGCCGCAGTGCCTCGGGCCCGTCGGCGAGCAGGGCACGGGCGACGCGCGGCAGCGAGCCGTCCAGCATGACAGCGCGGCGGACGTCGTCGGCCGGGGCGTTCGCGGCCTTGGCGACCGCCTCCAGGGCGACGGCGTCAAGCGCTCCCTGGCGCACTTCGCCGGTGAGCAATCGCGTCAGGAACCTCTGCTCGTCAGCGGTGGCCGCGGCCATGAGGTCCCGTACCCGGCTCTTGCGCTCGGCCTGGGAGCCGGGGCCGGCGACCTCGGCGAGCGAGGTGAGCGCGGCGTCCGTCTCGGTGACGGTCAGAGCCGGGACTTCGGCGGGCGGCACGGGGTCCTTGAGCACGCTCCAGCCGACGCCGATACGGCCCTGGGGGACGCGGCCGGCGAGATACGCAATGACCAGCGCGACGTCCTCGGGCCTGGCCTCGACGAACAGCTCCCCCAACGCGGCGATCTTGCGCGACCGCGCCGAGATGGCGGCGACCTCATTGGACACGGCGGCGACTCGGGCGAGCAGCATGCGCCCATCGTGCCCCGCTCGGCCAGGGGCCGCTCGTTCGCCGCGCGGGTCACGAGGTCCGGCGGGCGGATCCGCCAGGGGCCCGTTCCGGACCCTGCAGCCGTGGGTGGTCGCCCGGACCTACGAAGGGGTGGGCGAGCGGGGTGGGGGAGAGATCGCTGCGATCCTCGCCGGGTTCCAGGAGCGTGTCGGCGGCTCCCACGACCAAGGGGTCGGGTTTGCCGACTGCTTCCTCGTTCCTGCTGGTGTAGTCGAAGCGCCACAGCAGGCTGCGCATGGCCTCCAGTCTGCCCCTGCGCTTGTCGTTGGCCTTGACCACCGTCCAGGGAGCTTCGGCTGTGTCCGTGGCACGGAACATGTCGACCTTGGCTGCGGTGTAGGCGTCCCAGCGGTCCAGTGAGGCGACATCGGTGGGGGACAGTTTCCACTGCCGGACGGGATCGACCTGGCGTATGGCAAAGCGAGTGCGCTGCTCGGCCCGCGACACCGAGAACCAGAACTTCACCAGCAGGAATCCGTCCTGCACCAGCATGCGCTCGAATACGGGGCACTGCTCCAGGAACAGTTCGTACTCGTCCTTGGTGCAAAAGCCCATGACGCGTTCGACGCCTGCCCGGTTGTACCAGGAGCGGTCGAAGAACACGATCTCGCCCGCCGAGGGCAGATGGGCCACATACCGCTGGAAGTACCACTGGCCGGCCTCGCGCTCCGTGGGCTTCTCCAGGGCCACGACCCGGGCACCACGCGGATTGAGGCGTTCGGTGAAACGCTGGATCGTGCCGCCCTTGCCTGCGGCGTCCCGGCCCTCGCAGACCACGATGAGTCGCTGACCGGTGTCCTTGACCCAGCGTTGCAGCTTCAACAACTCGATCTGCAGTACCCGCTTCTGCCGTTCGTACTCGTTGCGCCGCACCCTGCGCTCGTACGGATAGTTCTCCCTCCACGTCTGGATCGTCCGGCCCGTGGCGTCGAGCAGCACCGGCTGTTCCGGCCTGCTCGCGTCCACAGTCAGGCCGTCCAGGAGTTCCGGGGCCTCTTCGTCTCGGGCGTCACTGCTCACCATGGCCTTCTTCCCGCTTTTACCCTCCTCACCATTGTCGTCCTCGGTGAAATGTGCGACGGCCTTCGCGGAGTGACGAGCGGCTCACACGCTGAAGGGAGGGAAAACAATGCGCGCCGGCGCGTACCTGCGAGGCCCCCGAAAGAACCAGAGGGCACTCCGATTGCCTGACCCGGACGGAGCGGCACGCCGAGACCGTCGGCCTTCTGGCCACCCGCCCCGGCGCATCGCTCCGCCCGCCGCGGTTCGCCCCTCTGCATGCGTGTACACGCCGACGCAGGCCCCTGGCTTCTCGACACAGAAGGGCGATGGAGGCGGGATACGGAGGTGACGGGCCCGGGAATGGAGGCGCCGGACGGCACAGGAGGACGGCTGCCTCGAAGCCCGACCGTGTCGTGCAGGCATGGATTCGTGCAGCCATTGCGCCAAAGGCGGCGGAAAGTACGGCAGGCCTTGGGGCGGAGGAATAGGGCCGGCACGGGCGCGGCTGTCATCAGCATGAGCACTCTTGGACTGATCGGCAGTGGACACATCGGCAGTACCCTCGCGAGGCTCGGCGTGGCCGCCGGGCTCGAAGTCGTCCTCAGCAACTCACGCGGACCTGAGACCCTCGCCGACCTGGTGGCGGAGCTGGGCCCGCGCGCGCGGGCCGCGACACCCGCCGAGGCTGCGGCCGCCGGCGACTGGGTCGTGGTCACCGTCCCGCTGAAGAACTACCGACAGGTGCCGGTGGCGCCGCTGGCCGGGAAGGTCGTTCTCGACACGAACAACTACTACCCGGAGCGTGACGGACAGATCGCCGAACTGGACGCGGAAGAGACCACCACCAGCGAGCTCCTCCAAAGGCATCTGCCGGACGCCAAGGTCGTCAAGGCGTTCAACAACATCTTCTTCGCGCATCTCGCCGCGCTGGCCCGGCCCTCAGGCGCCGTGGACCGTTCGGCGTTGCCGATCGCCGGCGACGACCCCGAGGCGAAGGCCGCCGCCACCCGGCTGATCGATCTCCTCGGCTACGACGCGGTGGACGCGGGGCCCCTCGGCGACAGTTGGCGTTTCCAGCGTGACACGCCGGCCTATGTAGTTCCGTACGCGAAGAACCCGCAGGGCCGCGGCATTTCCGTGGATGACCCGGGAGTGAGCGCGGACGCCGCAACGGTGCGCGCGGCCCTGGCTGCGGCCCAACGCGGCTGAGGAGCGACCGGGTCGGGATGAACTTGTCCGACCTTCTTTGCGAGGGGCAGGCCTGCCTTCTTTGCGAGGGGCAGGCCTGCTGCCGAGTTCCGCGCACCGCCGTTCGACGTCAAGACCGGGACCGGCACTGATGATGTGAGGCAACTTCGGACGGCCCGGTGGTGCAGCGGTGGGTGAACGGGCCGACTGCCAGGTCGCGTTGAGCGTCCACTCTGCCACCGACACCGTCTCCTGACCCCTCGCCCGGCAGCTGTACCCGCCCCGGGAACGGAGCGTGCCCCGGACAGCTGCCGGGCGGCCGGGGTGCCCGACGGGATCGGGCACCAGGAGAAGTGGCGTCCGGCCGTGGGCCTGGCGGCCACGCTCGCTGATGGGCAGCCGAGCGCTCCCGTCGTGGTGGCCGACACGGGACAGAGGGCCAGCACACCCTTCCGCATCCCCGCCTGGACCGCTTCGAAGGCCCACCTGGTGGCGCCGGCACCACCACGTCGCCCTGGCCACCGGCGCCCAGGCATGCATCACCCTGCGCCGGCTGCCCCAAAAACGCCCCCGCACCGGCCTGACCCTCCACCAGGTCCTCGACGCCATCCAGGCCCTCCTGCGGCGCTGGGCCGGAACCTGCACCACCTGCGGACGTCCCCTGCCCATCCCCAGAAGCAGAAGACCGGCCCCCGGCCTGACGAAGCGCTATCAGGGGGGTCGGATTCGGAACACATCTGACGCGTTTTCATCGGCCGGGTACCATCTCCCCACGGTTCACTCAACTCCCCTACTCTTCCGTCGACTTGACCGCATCGACGTAAGGAATGGGGAACCATGGGGAAGTTCTCGCGCACGGTCGTGACGACGGCCGCCGCGGCCGGACTGCTCGCCGCCGCACTCGCACCGGCACAGGCGTCCACGTCCCGCTCCGCGGACCCGGGCCGACTGCCCTACTCGTCCGCGACCTGGGTCGGCGTGCACAACGCGTACGAGAAGTCGAAGTACCCGTACTTCGCCGACGCGCTCGACTCCGGCGCCGGCATGCTCGAGATCGACGTCTGGACCAATGTGTTCGGCAGATCGTGGCGGGTGTCGCACAGCAACCCCCTGGGCAACAACAACAACTGCGAGAACGCCTCGACCCCCGCACAGCTGCGCACCAAGGCCAGGAACCAGGATCTCGGCGGCTGCCTCGCCGACATGAAGGCGTGGCACGACGCTCATCCCGGCCACCGCCCGATCCTGATCAAGATGGAACTCAAGGACGGCTTCCAGAACAACGCCGGCCGCGGCCCCGCCGCACTGGACGCACTGCTGACCGCGAAGCTCGGCGACGCCGTGTACCGCCCGGCGGACCTGGCGCGCGGCCAGGCGGATCTGGACACGGCCGTACGCAACAGCGGCTGGCCCACCCGCGCGGAGCTCGCCGGCAAGTTCGTGTTCGAGCTGATCCCGGGCACCCTCGAGCAGGACAACCCCGGGGACTCGCTGTGGACCGACCGCGAGTACGCCGAGCACCTGCGCAATCTGAAGGCGGCGGGCCGGCTGGGCCAGGCCGGCGCGTTCCCGGCGGTGATCAAGGCGGCTTCGGGCGACCCGCGCACCCGGTACGCGGATACCTCCATCCGCCCGTGGTTCGTCGTCTTCGACGGGAGCGCGGGCACCTACTCGAGCGGGTCGGTCGACACCTCCTGGTACGACCGCAACCACTACCTCGTCGTGATGACGGACGCGGCCGGGGTCGCACCCGTGATCGACGGCACGAACCCGACCGAGGCCCAGGCCCGCGACCGGGTCTCCCTGCTGGCCGGCCGCCACGCGAGCGTGGTCTCGGCCGACTGGTACCCCCTGCCGTCCGTACTGGCCACCGTGGTCCAGCGGGGCGCCGGCGGCTAGCCGGGGAGCCGTCACGGGAAGGGTCACCGCGGGTAACACTGATCACAACAGGGCCCGACAGGATCACGGAACACCGATCGATGGTTTATCGTTCATCTAGACGTGGATGCGAAGGGGAGAGTACCCCCGGGCCTCGCCTTCTGCCCGCACGGAAGATCGTTCGACGAAAGCCCTGCGGCGCGTTTCACCACGAGGCGAGCACCCTGTGCACCCACACCCCCTGACCGCCCCGGCCGGAAACCCCCGTCCGGCCGGGGCTCCCCACTCCTCCACCCCATTTTTTTGGGGATATGCGGCAGCGCAAGAGCCTAGCCATCCGCGCCCCATCGTCGGACGCTGGTGATGCAGGTCACACGCGCCACTGGTGTAGCTCGCGTCAGCAAGAGCCTGCCCGTGACGTCTATGTGCAAAGGGAGCTGAACGCACCGCAGCAGAGGAGCGAGCGATGTCACCCACCGTCGAGCAATCCGTTTCGGCCCGTCTCATCAGCGACGCACCGCACTCCCTGGTCGTGCCGGTGAGCCTGCACTACAACGCCCACGACCCGCTCGCCGTCCGTATGGTCTTCCCCGCCGCGGTCTGCCTCAACGCCACCGGCGTCACCTGGACCTTCGCCCGCAGCCTGCTCGACAAGGGCCTGCGCACCCCGTCCGGCACGGGCGATGTGCACATCTGGCCGTGCGGCCGCGCCCAGACCATGGTCGAACTGCGCTCGCCGGAGGGGGTTGCCCTGCTGCAGTTCGACACCGCGGGTCTGCGCCGCTTCCTGATCCACTCGTACACCACCGTCCCCCTCGACCTCGAGAGCGGCGCGATGGACATCGAACGAGCGCTGGCAGCACTGCTCGGCGAGGCCAAGGGCTGAGCCGGGCCGCCTACCGGGACCGGGGTCCCGTCTCGTACTACGGTCCGGGTATGACAACTGCAGCGTCCGACACCGGCGTAGGGAAGCTGCTGCGCGGCTGGCGCGCGCAGCGCCGCCTCAGTCAACTCGAACTGGCCCTGCGAGCCGGCTCCTCGTCCCGCCACATCAGCTTCATCGAGACGGGCCGCTCCCGCCCCAGCGAAGAGATGCTCCTGCGCCTCGCCGATCAACTCGACGTTCCCGTTCGAGAGCGCAATGCCCTGCTGCTGGCGGCCGGTTACGCGCCGCGGTTCACACAGACCTCGCTGGACGACCCGGCAATGGCTGCGCTGCGCGAGGGGATGGAGCGGCTGTTGCAGGGGTACGAACCGTACCCGGCGATCGTCGTCGACGGCGTGTACGACGTGGTCGCCGCCAACCGCGGTATCGCGATGCTGCTGGAAGGCCTGCCGGAGCATCTGCTCACCCCGCCGCTGAACGCCATGCGGATCACACTGCACCCCGAGGGTCTGGCCCCGAAGATCCGTAATCTGCCCGAGTGGCGCGGCCATCTCCTGACCCAGATGGAGCGCCAGATGGCGCCGACCCGCTCGGACGCGCTGCGCGAGCTGTACGACGAGGTCGCCGCCTACCCCGTCCCAGAGGCGGGCGACGACAACGGTCCGGGCGGAGGTGGCGCGCCGCCGTACCCGCACTTCGCGCTTCCGCTGCAGATCGAGCACGAGGGCCGGGTGCTGTCCTTCGTGTCGTCCATCTCCACCTTCAACACGCCGATGGATGTGACGGTCGCCGAGCTGGCCATCGAGACCTTCCTCCCGGCCGACCCGGCGACGGTCAAGTACCTGCAGTCCCTCACGCCCTAGTCGAGACCCCGCGGGCAGCGCACAGGGCGGACCACTGCAGGACCGCGAACCCGGCGACGGCCAGGGCCTGCAGCACGGTCCACACCGCGCCCGTGGCCGTCGGCTCCAGCCGGACGGCGAGCACCACGATGCCGCGGGCTTCCGCCTGGCCGTGAAAGCGGTCCAGCCGCCGGCGTAGAGCACGCCTACCGTCGTGATGCGGGCCGTGCAGTAGCCGTGTCGGCGGCGCATCAGCCCGGCGTCGGCTATCACCTTCGACAGTCTGGCGAAGTCACTGCCGGACACCCGTGAGGGCCGGGGGACGAACAGGAGCATGAATTGTCATCGTGACCGGAACTTTCCGTCGGCTGTGAGCACGTGGCTCGGGGAATCGGTTCACAGCGCGAAGGAGCAGGACCGAGCCATTCTGACGTTGGATGCTGTGCGGGGAGAGCGTCGCTGGCATGTTCCGCCGAATGCCCTGACGGACGCGTCGCGGTTACCAGTAGTGCCGTCGTCCGCCGACCGCGTGTCCTACCGCTCCAAGAATCCACAGCAGAACCCCGATCGCGACCAGGATGATCCCGATGGTCCAGAGAATGCCGATGCCGGCCAAGAGGCCGATGATGAGCAGAATGACTCCGAGGATGATCATGACGTCCTCCGGTATCGGGTGACCCCCCTCTCCTGTCACGGCTCCCCGCCTTGACGCGGGGCAAACCCGGGTCTCGGCTCGACCAGTACTTACGCCTCCCGGCAGCGGCACTGCGATTACGGTCCATGGGGACGGCAGATCGGCTGGGACCTGCAGGGGATATGCGTTTAAGAAACCATTTATGGGCGAGATGGAAGTTACCCATTGAGTTCGAGTGAGCGGGATGTGAGTGCTGTGGCCAAGGACGAGAAGGCCAAGGCCAAGGTCGAACACGCCAAGGGCAAGGTCAAGGAGACCGCGGGCCGTGCGGTAGGCAACGAGGGAATGACGGCCAAGGGCCGCGCCGATCAGGCGAAGGGTGACGTTCGTCAGGCCAAGGAGAAGACGAAGGACGCCTTCAAGCGCTGACAGGGGCCTAGGTGTGTTGTCCCGGAAAGGTTGCTACACACCTAGGACTCTGCCCACCCGTAGGGCACATGGCTGCGATGGATCCGACGCAGGTGGGATAATTGCGATATCGCCAGGCAAAACGCGTGTGATTGCGAAGGACAGGCAGGTGAGGTCATGCCCAGGCATCCGAAGCCGTCTCAGCCCTCACAGGGCGAGGGTCAGAGCCGACACACGGGCACTCAGCACGGCTGGGCGCAAGACGTGGACGAGACTCGTCAACAGGAAAACCCGAGCGCCCACCGTTCCTTCCACCCGGATGAATACGCCCCCGCGAAGGGCAGCGGCAGGAAGGTCTCCAAGGAGGAGTCGAAATCCGTCCCCGGTGACACCGTCGAGAGCACCAGCCGCCGCGGGGAACAGCAGGGCAAGGGCTCTGGCGAGAAGGGCATGCACGACAAGGGCCGCAGAGGTCGCTCACAGCGTCCCAGCGGAACCAAGGACGCCTCCGCCTCGACTGGTGTGGACCCCCAGGACCCGCCCGGCAAGCGGAGCGCCGGCTAGACAGCCGAAACGGTCAACCAGGTCATCATGGAGCCGACCGATGGCCAAACCAGTGCAGACCGCCATGCACGTGCGTGGCCAGTGATCATCGCGGACCCAGCGACGACACGTCAGTCAGCGGAGTGTGGAATGCCAGGAGTTCCGCCTGATCGGCCCTACGGCTCGCCCCAATTGCGTCGCAGCTCATGGGCCCCAAGCCCTTCACCGCAGCAGGGACCCCGCCAGAGCTGCCCATCCATCGATGCGCAGCTACGTCCGCGGCGAGCGTGTCTTCTACGCACCAGCTGGCGGTCCCACAACCCCGTGCGCTCGTTTCGGTCCATCAGCCGCAGCTGAAGCAGGGTCGATCACGGGCCTGCAAGGCCATGCGACTTGCCGCGTCTGGAGTATGCAGTGATTCACCAGCAGCACGTCTTGCAGGGCCGAGCCGCCGTCGTGACGGGCGCTGCCCGCGGCCTGGGGGAGGGCATCGCCCGGTGCTTGGCCCTGCGCGGTGCCCGGATAGCGCTGCTGGGCCTGGAGGAAAGTGCGCTGATTCGTGTGGCTGCCTCCCTCCCCACGACGGCGAAGCACTGGGCTGTGGATGTCACCGACGATGATGCGATGAGGCGGGTAGCCGACGAGGTGCGTCAATCTCTTGGTTCGCCGTCTGTCGTGGTGGCTAACGCCGGTATTGCCGAAGGGGGACCGTTCTCCGAATCCGATCCAGCGCTGTGGCGGCGTGTGATCGAGGTGAATCTGATCGGTAGCGCGATCACCCTCCGCGCCTTTCTGCCCTCGCTCATCGCTACGCACGGTTACTACTTGCAGATCGCTTCGATGGCGTCCATGGCAGCCGCGCCCATGATGAGCGCGTACTGCGCGTCCAAAGCCGGCGTTGAGTCCTACGTGCACGCGGTGCGCGCCGAACTAGTCCCCCAAGGCGTCGGTGTGGGCATCGCCTACCTCAACTGGATGGACACCGACATGATCCGCGACGCGGATCAACATGCTGTGTTGCGCGAGCTGCGGGCGCATATGCCTAAGCCCGCCAGAAAGATCTACCCGGTCGACTTCGTCGCTACGCGGCTTGCGGCCGCCGTAGAACGGCGCTCTTCCGCCGTCTACGTCCCCGCCTGGCTCCGCAGTGTGCAGGTGGTACGCGCGGGCCTGCCGGGCATGGTCGCCCGCTCGGCGCGTCGCGAACTCGCCCGCTCGTCATTCACCGCGACCGGCCCCCTTGGGGCAGGCGGCCGCGCGGCTGCAGAACGCAGCGACGCCATGTGATCCAGTGCCGCGTCGGGTTACGTTCGCTCGGTTCTCGTTCCCGGTGCCGGAGGCGCTTCCGATGAATTCTGCTGAATGCGGAGTCGGCCGGCGAGCAGCCGCTGAGCGGCGGTAAGGACGCGGGCCGTACCGGCGGCGCCGTGGAGCGCCGCGCGGGCCGCGTTGGCGCCGCAGGCGCCATGCACTCCTCCGCCCGGGTGTGCGGAAGCCGACGCCAGATAGAGACCCCGAACAGGAGTTTCGGGGCGCCCGGTACCCGGCACCGGGCGAAAGATCAGCTGCTGGTGCAGGCTGGCCGTGCCTGCGTTGATGGCACCGCCGTGCAGGTTGGCGTCAAGGGCCTGGAGGGTCGGGGGGGCCAGGATTCTGCGGGCCCGGATCAGCGAGCGGAAACCGGGTGCGTAGCGCTCCACATGCCGTTCTACACGGTCGGCCATGGCTTCCTGGTCGCGCTCGTCCCACGCTCCGGTGATGTCGTCCTCGCCTGCGTCGGCGGTAATGGTTTGGGGGACGTGTGTGTAGGCCCAGGCGGACTCGGTTCCGTCCGGGGAGCGAGAAGGATCCGCGGTTGTCATCTGCCCCAGGAGGGTGAACGGGCGATCGGGTACGTGGCCTGTGGCGAGCTGGCTGGCGAAGCGAGTGAGGTCGTCTACACCGTCGGACAGGTGCACAGTGCCGGCGCCGGCGGCGGCTTCCGCGTTCCAGGAGATCCGGCCGCCCAGCGCCCAGTCGATTTTGAAGGTGGCGAAGTCCCACTGGAAACGCTGCATGCTGTCAAGGATTCGGCGAGGCAGGTGCTGCTCGTCCACTAGTCCGCCATAGAGCTCGGGTGCGGAGACGTCGGCCAACACACAGCGGCGAACCGGGATCGCTTCCCCGCTCGCGGTGCGAACGCCCATGGCGCGGCCCCCTCGGACGACGATTTCCCGCACAGGTTCGCCGCACCGCACCGTACCGCCGAGGCGCTGGAGGCGACGCACCAGCGCGGTTGCCAGCTGTCCCGCACCTCCGGACGGGACCGGGAAGCCATGCTGCTGGCCGAGCATGCACAGCAGCCACCCGAAGCCCCCACTGCCGGCGGCCTCCGGAGCCAGATCCGCATGCAACGCATTCCCCGCCAGCAGCAGACGCCCGCCTTCACCACGGAACTCCTCCTCACCGAGCCGTCGGGCGGGCAGCACGAGAGAACGGGCAAGAGGCAGACCGACTGGCCCGCGGAGCCGCAGCGCAAGGCGGGTCCCGGCCTTCAGCGGGGGAAAGGGAGTGAACAGTGCGTCCAGGAGATCCCGGCTGACCTGTTTCCAGGTGCCGCACATGCGCGACCAGGCCTCTCCGTCCCCGGCGGCAAAGGCGTCCAGCCCTTCCGCGGTCCGGTCCTGTGACCGCTCGAGGACGGCGCAGCGTCCGTCCGGGAGGGGATGGGCGAGCACGGAGGGCGCATGGGCCCAGCGCAATCCCTCGGCCTGCAGATCGAGACGCCGGATGACTGGCGAGGCCGCGGCAAGCGGGTAGAAGGCACTGAACACGTCGTTCACATAGTCGGGATGGACCCCGCGGTCGCTGCGGACGGCGCCGCCGGGCTCGCTTTGCGCCTCGAGAACCTCCACGTTCCAGCCCGCGTCGGCCAGTAGATTCGCCGCCACCAGGCCATTGGGACCTGCTCCGATGACCACGGCGTCGTGCATGCTCAGCTCCTCACTCCCGGCACGAGCAAGCGTCTTTCACACGATGCGGTCGACAGAGGCTGCCGCCGGGGACATGCGCTCCACGAGCCGTGCAAGGCGAGGCAGCATGCTGCGGTGCCGCAGCTGGATCAGAAGGTCGAGGGGCGCTGCATGTAGAGCGCCTCCCAGCCCTCGCAGCGGATGCTCATCCACGATGACCAAGGTATGTCCGCCCCAGGACCGCACCTCAATAGCGATACGAGCTGTGCCCAGGCGGCCGCTGTGTACCTCGAGCTCCAGCCATCGGCGCGGTTCGAAACGCCGCACCACCGTGCGTCCTTCGTACGACCAAGGTCCCAGACTCACCGAGTACCCCAGCGACGCATCGACCTGCGGCCACTGGTTGTCGAGCGGCCATGAAGCCAAGGTACCCACGACCCACTCGCCGTAGAGCTCGGGATCCTCCAGGACAGCCCACACCGCTTCGGGAGGCTGCTCGATGACTTGGTGTCGGATTGCCAAGGGAAACCCCTCACGCCATCGTAAATAGGTCTATAACAGCCTAGTATTCTTCTCCTGCCGCAGCACGAGGGCGACGCCGCGCCACCTGTTAGCTGCAGGTCAGGAGACCGGTGCGGAGTTCGCGGACCTCGCCGCGTGCTCGGCGAGTGGATGGACATGTCAGGCGAGCGTGAGTCGCTCGTCACGCCCGGACGTCGTACCGGACCGGATGCCGGAGCGGCGGCGTCGACGGCAAGGGCGCGGTCAGCTTCGGAGGCGGCGGTGTGAACAGTTGTGAGAGCAATTTCGGCGCGAACCGCCTCGCCCACCGGTCGCAGGTTGCAGGTGGATTGACGGTCCGACATCCAGCACCAGGGGTCAGTGGGCCGGGCGTCGGTGCGAGCGCGCCATCGAGCGCACGAGCAGGTACAGCACGGCGACGACGAGCAGCAGCACCCCGATGGAGAGCAGGTACAGCATGCCGTCCACGACAGCGCCGATGATGACCAGCGGGATGGCGCTGCAGAGCAGAACCAGGAAGAGGACCATGGCGCTACGCCTCCTGGGGTCGTGGCGGAAGGAAGGACTGGACTACGAGGCGGCACCAGGGCGGGAGACGGCCCTGCTTCCCTTCGAGTTCTGGGAGGTTCTGGCCCGGTATGCGGCGAAGGTTCCTCAGGTGACGCGGTGGGCGCGGTGGCGGACCTCCCGGAGTCGCACCTTCGACGGGAGGCGGTCCAGGCCTGCCGAGTCCCGTGCGTGTGCGAGCGTTTCCCGGTTGAGTTGCATCAGGACCTGCGCTGGTTCCGCGGGAGGCTCCAGCCACAGCCGCACTCGTGCGACCGGAGCAGTACGCCGACCCGTCAGCCGGACATGAGCCCGCGAGACCCCGTCCAGGGCTTGCGATTCTGCTTCGATCACGTCCTCCAGCGCGCGGCCGTTGAGTTGGGCCGCCGCGCCGTCTTCGCTGTCGACGAGGACCTGGCCCAGCCGGCCTCGGAGTTGCGCAATGAGCCACCACAGCAGCAACGCCAGCAACACGGCGAGCACCGCGATGACGGCCGGCCACCACCAGCCCTCTTCCCGCCACCGGGTGCGTCCCACAGTGCCCAGCACCACATCGTCCGGCCCCCGGAAGGGCCACCAGCCCGGCACGTCGAAACCCCAGCGGCGCTGAAGATCCAGCCCGCCCAGCAGCACGCCGCCACCCAGGGCGAACAGTCCAAGGCCGAGCAGCCCCAGCAGCACCCGGTTCACTGTCTTGAGCATCGGGAATCACCTCAGCCTTTCTTCGGGCGCCGGACGCGCACGGCCAGCGTGGGTGGCCGTGCGAGCCCCAAGGTCCTCACGGCTTCGCCCAGCGCAGTGCCCAGGTCCGCGCGGACCTCGTCGAGATCGCGGAAATGGACCTGTGCCCGGGCTTTGACCTTCCGGCGGCCGACATCGACCCGTGCCGATTGGACACCGGACACCCGCATGGCCCGGTCCCGCAGAAGCATGGCGGCTGCGCGGCGGTCGAGCCCGGCGCGGACCTCATCTGCTCCGGGGGTACCGGTGGGCTGCCGCATGGGTAGCAGCCTGCGCAGTCCCGGCGTCACCGCCAGCAGGAAAAGCCACAGGCCGAGGGCCATGGCCACTGCGGCCCCGACGATCATCCAGATGTCATCCAGCGGTCGTGTCGCCAGCTCCTCGGCGAGTCGCCGTCGCCAGCGCATTGCAGGCCCGCCTGCCCGCACCGAGACCACGTCGTACAGGAGCAGTCCAATGCCCACGGCGGACAGCAGAGCCACAACGGCCGCGGGGATCCGCCGCGCGGACCAGAAACGGGGCTCCGACCGGCCGGAGTCGTCGTCAGCTGCCGTCGCGCCCGCGCCCGGGGGA
Source organism: Streptomyces sp. NPDC002889 (assembly GCF_042888425.1). Lineage (NCBI taxonomy): Bacteria > Bacillati > Actinomycetota > Actinomycetes > Kitasatosporales > Streptomycetaceae > Streptomyces > Streptomyces sp. NPDC002889. Next base: position 77,444 of record NZ_JBIAPT010000009.1, on the reverse strand, counting down.
TCATCGGCGGCCGAAGCTGCCTGTCCGGGATCAGAGGGAAGATCCACTTCGCCGGTCGGCAGCCGCCGGGTGTTCTGATCGGGCTCGCCTGCGCTCATCTCACCCTCTCCTGACCTGTGCGCCGCGTGTGCACCGAGTGCAGCTTCTCGACCGACACAGAGAGGTCGGAGACGTCCATGCCGGCCCATGTCCTGAGCCGTTCGGTGACCTCTCGGCGCACCGCAGCGCACTGCCCCCCGATGTCGGACGGATAGCCCAGCTCCACAGCGATGCGTACCCTTGCTTCGCCGACCACGACTGGACGCCCGGGGGCGGCCTCGCCCTCACGGCGTTCTGTGGCATTCCGCTCGGGTGCCCGCCGCACGGAAACCGTCACGTGCGGTGCCGGGCGGCCGCGCGGTACGCGGCCGTCCGACTCGGTGAAGCGGCTCAGCGCCTCGCGGGCCACCTGGGAAGCGATCTTCGCAACGACCCGGTCGGCGACTGTGATCGCACCCCGCTCTTCGCGGGGACTGTCCGGAAGGCGATCGGCGTCACTGGTCACTGCCGCCAGTCTCCTCGAGCCCGTCGCCGGTCGTCGCGGCCCCGGTCGTCACGGGGCCGGAAGAAGTCGCCCAGTTCCAGGTCACCCTCCATCAACCGCCCGGCCACAAGTCCGACAACACCCAACGCCAACACCACCAGGAATGCCCCGAAGCCACCGAAATACCCGGCGAAACCCAGTGCCATTCCGGCAATCAAGCCGACCACGGCCTTGCTCATCACGCGCTCCTTCACTCAAGCAGGCTGTTCCGCCCCGGCTACTGGACCCGCTGCCGCTCTTCCTCTTCGTCCTCCTCGTCGGGCAGCTTCACATCACTGACCGTGATGTTGACTTCCACCACTTCCAGGCCCGCCATCCGCTCCACAGCGGAAATCACGTTCTCGCGCACGTCACTGGCCACGTCGGTGATCGAGACGCCGTAGTCGACGACGATCTCCAGATCGATGGCCGCCTGCACCTCTCCGACCTCGACGCTCACCCCACGCGTGACGGATTTGCCGCTGCCGGCGCCGGGCATCCGCTCCCGCACGGATCCCATCGAGCGCGCGAATCCACTGCCCATGGCATGGACGCCGAGCGTGGCCCCTGCCGCCATTCCGGCGATCTTCTCCACCACCACATCGGCGATGGTCGTCCGGCCGCGAGAACCGGGCGGGCCGCCGTGCTTTACGCCGGTGTTCTCAGTCATCGGGTCATTCCTCCCTGAACGAGCTCACCTGACAGTCTTTAATCAGATTATATTCTGTTTAGTAGCTTTTGCCCGATATGTGGATCATGAGGCGTGGTGGTCAACCGCGTGGCACGAGCGCCCCTGTCGGGAGCCCTTGCGGACACTCCGGGCTCAGCGGGGCTGGAAGAGAATCGCGGCAAGGGAAGGGTGAGAGCCGGTGAAAACTGAGGCGTGGATGCAGGCAGTACGGCGCCAGCTCGACCTGGGCCGGCTGCTCCCGCTCGGCGGGCCCGACGACGGGACGTGGATCACCGAGCAAGCGGCCGTCCGGGCTCTCAGGCGCACTGCCGCTGAGATTCCCGGCGTGGGGCTGGAGACCCTGCGCATCGGGCCGGCACCGCTCGAGCCCGTGTCCGAGCCAGCCGTCCGTCCGCCGGCCAGCGCGCTACCGCCTGGCCCGCTCACGATCGAGGCCGCCTTCTCCGCATCCATGGGGCAGCCGCTGCCTCGGACAGCCGAACAGTTGAGGAGCGCACTGCTCAACACGGCCGGTGAACGGCTCGGCCTGGCCGCCGTGGCGGTTGATCTGCGCGTCACGGATCTCCTCGACAGCCCGGAGGAAGCTGTCAGGTCGCGGACCGAGGAGAGGGCCATGAGGCCCCCGCCGGAAGCTGCAGCCGCGCGAAGCTCGCCCCCGGTGACCGGAACAGGACCCATGCGTGGGCCCATCGCGGAGCTGGCCGACGTCGCGGCGGCCGTTCCCGGCGTCGCCCGCCTCACCGCCGTGCTGGGAAGCCGCCCGGTCAAGGTGGATCAACATGACGATCCACCCGGCCGGCACATCGAGGTCCAGCTCGCGGTCGCCCCCGGACACCATCCTCTGGAAGTCGCCCGCGCCGTCCGGGCAGCGGTAGCCGACGCAGCCACAAGTGACACTCCGGGCCCGGTCACCGCCGCCGTCCTCGTCACAGAAACCGCGGCCTAGCTACTTGCCCCTGAAAACGGGGTTCGGGCTGGACACGGCCGGCCTGCCAATGGCCTGTACTTCACCCGCTGAGGAGGTCATCCGCTGGACGCGCCACCACTCCCGGACCGCTGTCGGCGTTCCGCCGCACCCGCCTCCGCCCCCTGACCGGCGGATCCGAAATTATGAGCCGGACAGGGCCTGGCGCAGAAGGGGGTCGGCCCCGCACCCGCGGGAATGTTCCGAGGTGGTCGAGGTGATCGAGGGTGGGCGCCGTCGGCCCCGCACCCGCGGGGATGTTCCTGGTTACTGGAGTTCATCGCCCGCACCCCTGACACAGCGATACACACCTCGGGCCCGAAACACCTGGTAGGAGTCGACTGTGGCGATGGTCGGATTGTTCTGGATCACCGAGGAGCCGGTGTACCTGGGCTCCCCGCCGGCCGCTGACGGCCGCTGTGTCCGGCTGACCGCCAAGGGGCTGGAGGCAGCGGGCCCGGACGGCTCCCGGACGTGGACGTGGGCAGGCCTGCGTTCCGCGGCCGTCGAGGATGCTCCCGTGCGCTCGCTGGGCCACCGACTGGAGATGACCCTGGAAGCGCTGCTCACGTCCGTGTCCGGTCTCGGCAGCGAGCCGCCGGAAATGATTCTGCGCCTGGAGACGGCAGACGGCACAGAGAAGGTGCCGGTGTACGCGGCGACGGCCGGTGGGTACGGCCCCGAGGAGCTCGCCCTTTCCCAGGCCCTGCTCGCCCGTTTCGTGGCAGGCACGGCCGACCCGCGGACCCTCACGTCCTGGGGCCAGGAGAACAGCAGCCACGGCACGCCGAAGCCGCGCCAACGTGAAGCCCTCCTGCGCACGTGGACGGAAGCATGAGTGGCAGCTACGCCGCAGTGCCGGTGATCCGGTGCTCCCGTTGCTCGGTGCAAAGTGATGCTGCCTGGCAGCTGGGCAAGGGGTCTGCGTCTGGGATCCCTCTGCGAGGATGTGCCGCATGGATGTGCGGAGCAGGAATCACTTGACGGTGTCCGGCCGGTCCGGTGGCCCAGTGGTGATGCTGGCGCACGGGTTCGGGTGCGACCAGAACATGTGGCGGCTGGTGGTGCCCATTCTGGAGCGTGACTTCACCGTGGTGCTCTTCGACCACGTGGGGGCAGGACGCTCCGATCTTTCGGCGTGGAGCAAGGAGCGTTACACCACCCTGGAGGGCTACGCCGAGGACGTGCTGGAGATCTGCCGCGCGCTGGCCCTTGGTCCCGTGACGTTTGTGGGGCACTCGGTCAGCGCGATGATGGGTGTTCTGGCTGCGGCGCGAGAGCCCGAGCGTTTCTCCGGTCTGGTTTTGCTCGCCCCGTCACCGTGTTTCATCGACGACCCGGACGCCGGATACCGGGGCGGGTTCAGCGCCGAGGACATCGATGAGCTCCTGGAGTCGCTGGATGCGAACTATCTGGGCTGGTCCGGCGCCATGGCCCCGGTGATCATGGGCAATTCGGACCGTCCGGAACTGGGCGAGGAGCTGACCAACAGCTTCTGCCGCACCGATCCGGACATCGCCCGGGTCTTTGCCCGCGTGACGTTCCTCTCCGACAACCGCAAGGACCTCGCGCAGGTGACGGTCCCCACCCTGGTCGCGCAGTGTTCCAGCGACGCGATTGCACCACCGGAAGTCGGCGCCTTCGTGCAGGCAGAGATTCCCGGCAGCCGACTGGTCACGCTGAACGCGACCGGGCACTGTCCCCAGCTGGCCGCTCCCGAGGAGACCGCGGCCGCGATTGCCGCCTTCGCCGGAGGAGGCACATGATGTGCCAGACCAGCGGCGACGAGAGCGGCGAGGAGCCGGCCTTCGACCATCGGTCCAGTGACGACCAAGCGGCTTTCTCGGCCCTGCTCGAGGACAGCGCGGAAGACCTGTACGAGCACGCGCCGTGCGGCTACCTTTCCACGCAGCTGGACGGCAAAATCGCAAAGATCAACGCGACCCTGCTGGACTGGCTCGGCTACCAACGCGACGACCTGGTGGGCCGCAAGACCTTCTCCGACCTGCTCACCGTCGGAGGCCGGCTCTACCACGAGACCCACTTCGCGCCGCTGCTGAGCATGCAGGGCGAGATCAGCGGCATCGCCCTGGAACTCAAGGCCGCCGACGGCAGCCGTCTTCCGGTGCTGGTGACCTCCGCCGTCAAGACCGGCAGCGACGGGCAGCCGCTGCTGATCCGCACCACCGTCTTCGACGCCCGTGACCGCCGCGCCTACGAAACCGAGCTGCTGCGCGCCCGTCAGGAATCCGATCGTGAACGCGAGCGTCTGAAAGCCCTGAACACCACACTGCAGAAGACACTGCTGCCGCCCGCCCTGATGAACGTGCCCGGTCTGGACGTCGGCGCGTACTACCACATCGCCTCCACCGACGAAGTCGGCGGCGACTTCTACGATCTGTTCCCCCTCGCTTCCGGCACCTGGGGATTCTTCCTGGGCGACGTCTGCGGCAAAGGCGCGGCCGCCGCAGCCGTCACCTCCCTGGCCCGCTACACACTGCGCGCCGCCGCCGTCTACAACCCCGACCCGGCTTCGGTGCTCGCCAACCTCAACACCATCCTGAGCCACGAGTACAACGGCCATGAGCCCCGCTTTTGCACCGTCATCTTCGGCCTGCTCACCCCTGACGGCGAAGAGGGCGGCTTCCGCGTCACCCTGGCCAGCGGCGGCCACCCCCCAGCCCTGTTCATGGGTGCCGACGGCAATGCCGACTACCTGCCCACCCCCGGAGGCCAGCTCATCGGCGTCCTGCCCGACGCCCACATCGCCACCACCACCGTCCATCTCGACCCCGGCGACACGCTGCTCCTGTACACCGATGGCCTCACCGAGGCCCACTCGGCCAGTGCCGGCGGCCGCTACGGGGACGAAGCTCTGCTGGAGTTCGCCCAGGCGCTGGCTCCCACCACCGCCCGCGACGCCGTGGCCGCGGTCCGGGACCTGCTCGACACCTTCGGAGCCGGCGTGGACGACGACACCGCCGTCCTGGCCCTCAACGTGCCCCGATCCACCGGTGAAGAGCAGACGTGACCCACGAACTGACCACCCACACCCGCACCACCCCAACCGGAGCCGTGATCGAACTGGCCGGGGAGCTGGACCATCACAGCGCACCGAAGGTACGGGCGCTGCTGCCCGGCCTCGCTCTCCGGCCGGGCCAGCAGCTCATCATCGACCTCGGCCGGCTCACCTTCTGCGACTCGAGCGGCATCACCGTCCTGATCGCCGCCCGCAACCACGCCCTGGAAGCCCAGGCAGACATCGCCCTGGCCGCAGTACCCGACCGCGTCAATCGGATCATCGGCATCACCGGACTGGACCAGGTCTTCCCCACCCACCCCACCGCACACGCAGCCGAAGCGGCCTGGACACCGCCCGCCTCCTGAGCGGGCACACCGCGGCCGTAGCCGGCGTACGCATCCCCTACTCGTCGATCGCCGCCCCAAACTGCGCATTGGCCACCGGCGCCCCGAGGCGTGCCCCGTCGTAGGTCCACGTGCCCTTGGCGACCAGCCCCGACGACGACGCGGGGACGACCCATACGAAGCCATCGTTGGTGTTCTCGCCCGGTGCCGCCGCAAGCAGGCCGAAGAGGCCGTCCTTGTTGGCGTCGATCAGCCGCACCTGGCCGCCCCAGCGGTCGGAGGCCTCCGCCCCGCCGGGGATGTCGGGGTGGTTCTGGTCGAAGCTGCGTGCCCCGGTCCCCGTCAGCCCGCCCGGTGCGCCGCGCAGTGCCCAGACCGCACCCGCGTCGGAGACGGAGCCGATGTCCTCTCCGGGCGCGCCGATGGCGAGGTCGGGAAAGCCGTCGCCGTTGGTGTCGCCGGAGGACATTTCGGCGCCCCACCGGTCGCCGGCCTCGGCTCGGCCGGGGACGCCCGGGGAGTCCTGCGTCCACGTCTGCGCCGGGGTCGGGTCGAGGCCGGAGAGGTCGCCCCTGCCCAGATAAACGGAGACGGATCCGCCGATGGGCGAGCCGAAGCCCGTGTCGCCGATGGCCAGGTCGTCCTGGCCGTCCTGGTTGAAGTCGCTGGAGACGACCGCGGGACCGCCCTCGAACGCGCCGCCGTCCCCCAGCGCCTCGACGCTGGGTGCGCCGTGCAGCACCTGGGTGGCGCCCATGCCCGGCTGGTCGCCGGTGGCCACCCCGGAGATCGCCAGGTCTGCCCAGGCGTCCTCGTTGTAGTTGCCGTGGCTGAGGCTCCGGGGGGCGAAGCCGGTCTCCACCGGGGTCATGTCCACAGCCCGGACTCCTTTGTCCGCCCGCTTCAGCTGCTGCGCGGCCCCCGGCGGGGCGGTGAAGAACAGCAGCGTGTCGTTCTCCAGGACGGCAATGCTGTCGCGGGGGTTGGCGTCCGGGTCCGCCGGGTCCGGGGCGAAGTACCGGGCCGCTTCGATCGCCCGCCCGAAGTTCCCGCCGGCCCGCGGCTGGTCGGGGTTCTCCAGCCAGGTGCTGTCGGTCCCATGCAGCCCGGTCGGCGAGCCCCAGAAGACGATGGCGCCACCGGCGTCGGACAGCCCTGCCAGGTCCTCGCCGGGAATGCCGACGATCGCGTCGTCGTAGCCGTCGTTGTCCAGGTCTCCGGAGGCCACGGCCCGCCCGAAGCCGTCGCCGGCCTCGGCACCGCCCGGGACGCCCGAGGTGTTCTGGTTGAGGACGCTCTTCTTCGTGGTGCTGAGACCGCTTGACGAGCTGTACTGCACGGTGACGTAGCCGGCGCCCGTGGCGCCGCTCACCGTGGCGCCCGGGACGCCGGTCAGCACGTCGTCGAAACCGTTGCCGTCGTAGTCGCAGTTGCGCTGCTGCCAGCCGATGGACGGAAAGGGCACGGCGGCCTGTGCGGCGGGGGCCGCGAACACGGCGCCGCCACCGAGGGTGAGGAGTGCCGCGGCCGTGAGGGCCGCGTTTCTGATGTGACGCACAGGAGAACCTCCTTGGTCTCCTAGGTTGCCGACGGCGTCCTGCTCAGCCGCGGTGGATGGTGCGTGGAGGAAGAGAGATGCGCGGTCAGTTCCCCGGCGGGACGCCGAAGCACAGACCGGTGCAGGTGCCCGGGAGGGCCGGGCAACGCCGCCGCGCCCGCCTCAGTTCGGCGTGGAGCCATGTGCGGCCTCCCCCGTTGGGTAGTGCGGTGAGGGCAATGCCCGTATCGCAGTTACCTGGAAGACATCCGAGGTTCGTCCAGGGTTGTACGCCTCGCCGGACGGTCGTCGCCCTGTCTTCTTGCCCGACCTTGGGTCGGAGGTGATGGCGACGGGGCCCGCTGAGCTGCGGAGTCGCCTGACGGCCGGTGAGCCGCCTCACCGGCCGAAGCCGTAGGAGCCCCGGCCCGCGGTGTGTGCGATGCCGAGGGCGCCCTGGTCGAAGGTGACGGTACGCGAGGCCGAGATGCCGCGGGCGGAGCCGGGCAGCACCCAGACGATCGGGTCGGTGCCGCCCGGTGACGACGAGCTGCCGATCGCCAGTTCCGCCGAGTGGTCCCGGTCGGTGTCCAGCAGGGCGGTCTCCTGACCGAAGCCGACCTCGATGGCGTCGGATCCGGGGATGCCGGGGGTGAGCTGGCTGAAGAGCCGGGCGCCTCGCGTGGTCAGGCCCTCCGCACTGCCCAGCAGCAGGATGACGGTGGGGCGGCCCACTGCGTCCGTTCCTACCTGGCCTCCGAAAGCGAGGTCGGCGTAACCGTCGCCGTTGGTGTCGCCGGCGGACACGGCGTGGCCGAAGCCGCAATGGGCGAATTTCGGCGAGCCCGGCAGTGCGGCCTGCTCGGTGATACGGACCGGCTTGAGCCTGGTGCTCTGCCCCTCGGGGCCGCCGTACGAGACCTCGACCCGGCTGCCGCCCTCCGGGGGCATCGGATCGCCTCGTGTCTCGCAGGCAAGGCCCATGACGATGTCCGCGTAGCCGTCCTTGTCGATGTCGGCGGTGACGGGCGCCTGGCCGTAGAGGTCCTTGCCCTGAGCGTTTTTCACGCGCGGACCCTTGGTGAGCCGGCCGTCGGCGGCACCCCGGTACAGGACGGTGGCGCGGGAGGTGTAGTCCCCGTCGCCGTAGATCGACCAGGTGACGACGAGGTCGTCACGGCCGTCGCCGGTGACGTCCCCGGCGGCGGAGGGTGTGGCGATGTCGTCCCCGGACGTGAAGGGCTCACCCTCCGGGGCGAGGTCGAGCCGGACGGTGTGCTCCGGCTCGCCCGCGCGGGTGAAGGGGCCGAGGGACAGGGTGCCGACGTCCGTATCGGTGTCCGTGGAGACGAGATCGGTGTAACCGTCGCCGTTGAAGTCACCGGCCACGGGTGACATGCCGGTCAGCCGGGCGGCGCCGGACGCAGACAGGCCGCGCTTGCCGCCCCAGACGACGAAGAGGGTCTTCCTGCCCGCTGTCGCGACAAGGTCCGCGTAGCCGTCGCTGTCGAGGTCCGCGCCGAGCGAGTGGGCGCCGAAGTTGCCGCCCGGCCCGGCCTTGCCCAGCCCCAGGTCGTTCTGGACGATGACCTTGCGGCGGGCGGTGTCTGGGCCCTTCGCGGAGCCGTGGACCACGACCACCTCTCCGGCGTCGTGGACGCCCTGGACGGTGGCACCGGAGTCGGTGACGACCAGATCGCTGTAGCCGTCGCCGTTGAAGTCGGAGGCGGAGGCGGAGGAGACGGCAGCCGGGCGTTGCTTCGGCTTGTCAGCGGTGCTGCTACCCGAGCATGCGGTAGTGACGGCCAGGAGGATGCCGAGGCAGACAAAAGCACGTTTCCGCATGGTGGTTGGACTCCCGTCCGCCCCAAAGGTTGTACGGATGACAGCCGATCAGGACTGCCCCTGCGTCTGGAGGACGAGGGGCGTGGCTACCACGTCCTGAAGTGCCGGGCCGGGATTCCGCTCACCCGGGTGGTGCTGGAGCGGGCGACGCGGGACGCTCTACGGCGGCTCCTGGCACTGGTCGGGCGGGCCGCTGCCGGATCGGACACCTTCGGCCACGCGGCGGCGCGGCGCCTGGGAGTCGCGATCCGGACCACACCCGGAGCAACGCGCCCGCGGTGGCCGAGCTGACCCTGACGCTCATGCTCGACGCGTTGCGCGGGGTTTCGCGGCGGACCAACGCCCTGCGCGAATGCATGTGGGGCGCGGCGGTCGACGACCTGCCCGCGAGCAGCCTCGCGGACGCACGGGTGGGTCTGGCCGGCTCCGGCGCCATCGCCCGGCAAGTGGCCGAACCGGTAGGCGCGTTCGGCGCCGAGGTGCGGGTCTTCGGATTGCCGCGCTTCACCCCGGAGCGGGCGGCCGGGTGGCCCGGTCGCCGCGCGGACTCCCTTGCCGAGCTGCTGACCGGGCGCGACGTGGTGTCGGTCCACGTCCCGGCCACCGCGCAGACCGACGGCCCGATCGGTGCCGAGGAGCTGCGGCTGATGCGGCCTCACTCGGTCCTCATCAACACCGCCCGGGCCAGCGTGGTCCGCGAGGAAGCCCTCGACCATGCCCTGCGGGACCCGGCCTCCGGCCCCTGGTGGGCAGCGCTGGAGGTCTTCGAGGCGGAAGGGCCCGGCTTCTCCTCGGCGCTCGCGGAGAACCCCCACTGCACCCTGTCACCCCCCACGTCGCAGGCATGACCCGTGCCGCGATGCGCGCGGCGTCACACCGCCTCCTGGAGGAGTTCGCGCACTTCCTCAAGGACACCGGCCTGTTGAGCGGCGGCGCAACGCCCGGCGAGCCGATCTCCGGGTGAGACCGGCTCACTTGCGCAATGAGTGATGGCCGACGCATGCGCGGCATCCAGCCAATTTATGACACAAAACCAACCCCTCCTGCACCTGTTCTTCACAGGCTTCACACAGGTAACTGCTGTTATGAGCTTGGGCTTTACACGTGCTGGGCCACGAGAACCGGCGCAACCACATCCCCGGCACGACCAGGACAGCGAGGTCGGACCTTGCCGCGCCCTGTTGGCCTGGGGCTAAGGTGAGCGCCGCGCGCACGGGAGGGATCTTGACCATCCTGTCGTGACACGCGCACGCTATTCGGCGGCCGGGGGGACGGTGCCGCCACGGGGGAGGGATGCATCGCCATGCCGCTGTACCGGCTCACGGTGAACGCCGCAGTGGTCGCTGCTGCCTGCCGGCCCTGTCCTCGCGCCAGGACGGCTGGCTGACCCGCGCTTTGCGCCACCGCTCTCTTCTGGCGGCCACCTCCACCTGCCCACGTTCGCTGTGAAGGATGCCCTTTTGCGATTCAGACCGGGGTTGTTCAACCCCAGATCACGATCATCCACCGCTCTCACCACCGCCATCACATCCGTCGCCGCCCTGGCCGTCCTCGGTGGCCTGGCTGTGCAGCCCGGCGCACTCGACCAGTTCGCCGGACAGCGCATGGCCCCGGTGGGGGACGACTACGACTGGTACACGGACACCGCTGCCGAGCAGTTGCGGCAGGACCAGTGCCTGATGGCCGATGTGCTGCGCCTGGGCGGGCCGTCCATGGCCACCACCGCACAGGACGGCCTCAACCAGCCGCAGGACAAGCTGCACGAGCTGGCCAACCGGCAGCACTGGCAGGACACCCCGCTCGCCCAGGCGTACAAGAAGGACCGGGACGCGGCGTCCAAGGAGCTGGACGCCCTCAATGCTGTGCGGGACACCTGGAAGAAACCGCTCGACGGTCTTGAGACTCCCGGTGGCTTCAGTGAGACCGGCTTCCACTGGCCACCGGGTACGACCGACGGCAAGGAGGACTTCTACAGTCAGACCGGTCTGACCAAGTGGGTCGCCGACCGGTTCTGGAAGAACGACAGCGACTTCTACGAGGACCCCACCCCCAAGGCGGACGCGGCGACGGCCAAGGCCGTCAAGGACGTCGGCGCACCGCTGTACGGCAAGGACCCCGATCCGCAGCTGCCCGAGTGGGAGCGTCAGCGCGCCGAACACGGCGCGTACGAGCACCTGTCCGACTGGTCCCTGGAGCCCATGGGCGCGGACAACGCCCGCCTCTTTCTCGCCTCCGGCGGCTTCCCCCGTACGGCGCCTCAGCCGGGTACGGCGGAGCACCGCATCGCGGTGGAGGACCTGAAGACCCGGTTCGCGTCGTGTGCGTGGCGTGATCCGATCGACCCGAACAAGGTCCGGGGCGACATCACCCCCACGGCCGCGCAGGAGTGGCAGCAGGAGGTCGCCTCCCAGGCGACCCAGCGCAACCAGATCCTGGCCGCGAACAAGAGCGCGACCACGTCCCTCGCCACCGGTGCGAAGGCGCTGGGTGACCTGCTGGGTCACTCGTGGGTGGCCGACCGCCTGGCGCGCTGGCAGGACTACTGGTCCGCGGGCGGGCTGGGCTGGATCGGCGACAGCCATGTGACCATCGAGGTGCCGGGCGCGAAGGGCAACTGCCTGGACGTCCAGGGCGGTGGCAAGACCAACGGCACGCCTGTCCAGATCTACACCTGCAACAACGGCGCGGCGCAGCTGTGGACGCTCGAAGGCGGCGAGGACGATCTCCACATCCGCAACGTCGGCTCGTTCAAGTGCCTGGACGTGGCCGGCAACAAGTCCGCGAACGGCACGAAGATCCAGATCACGGACTGCTACAGCACTCCCGGGCAGTCGTGGAAGGGCGACGTCCGAGCCACGTCGCCGCTGAAGAGCGTGTCCACGGGCAAGTGCCTGGACCTGAGCGCGTTCACCAAGAGCACGGACGCGCGGCTGTGGGACTGCAAGGACGCCAGTGCGCAGAAGTTCCTGATCAAGCCGACCGGTCACAAGGGCACGGACAGCCTGTCGTACCCGGACAAGGCGCAGTTCGACAAGGCGAAGAAGGGTGTCACCGACACCCAGGCCGCGGCGAAGAAGCAGCTGGCCGCGCTGAAGACGCAGCTGGAGAACGCCAAGAAGTCGGCCGCCACGTCCGATGCCGCTGAGCAGGCGGCGTACGGGATCGCGGACGCGGCCGGTGCGCCGCGTGGTCGTGGTCTGCTGGTGGGTCAGCAGAAGGCGCAGGTCACCAAGGGTGCTGTGGCGGCCCTGACGGCGATGGTGAAGGCCGCTGAAACCGCCGAGGCGGCTACCCGTGCCTCGGCGGGGGACAGTGACACCATCGCGCAGCGGGCGCTGGCGCAGGCGGCGCAGGTCAACGCGGAGTTCCGCAAGGAGGCCGCGCACATCGCCGAGTTGCAGGCGAAGGCGGCGGCGGACGCGGCCAAGCTGCACCGGGACAACGCGAAGAAGGACAAGGAGACGGCGGAGGCCAAGCTCGCCGTCGCGCTGAAGGCGGAGGCGGACGCGAAGGCGGCTGCCGCTGACGCGCACGCCAAGCGGCTGGCGGCCGAGGCCGAGGAGAAGACGGCCAAGGCGGAGAAGGAGACCGCCGCGGCCAAGCAGGCCGAAGCCAACCAGCACAAGAAGACCGCGCAGGCCGAGGCGGCGAACGCCCAGGACGCCAAGGGCAAGGCGGAAGCGGCTGAGGCGACCGCAGTCGCTCGGAAGAACGACGCGGTCAACGCCCGCGACAACGCCAAGGCCAAACGGGACGACGCCTGGGACGCCGAGCAGAAGGCCGACGTCGCCCGAGCCAAGGCCGACGCGAAGGGCGCCTACGCCGACTCCCTGGAGGCGGGCGACGCGGCAGACGCTGCGCGCGCCGCTGCCAAGGAAGCAGACAAGCATGCGGATGATGCCGAGGCGGCTGCGGGTAGGGCCCGTGCCGCGGCGGACGCGGCATCGCAGGCGGCGGCCGAGGCGGACGCCGCGGCCACCCGCGCCGAGGCAGCAGCCAAGCGGGCGCGCTCCAACGCGGACGCCGCCCAGGCCGCCAAGCTGAGGGCCGACGCCGCCGTCAAGACCGCGACCAGCGCCGTGGCCGACGCCATCAAGGCGTCCGAGCACGCCTTCGCCGAGGCCAAGACGGCCGTCGAGCTGGCGAACGAGGCGGAGAAGCTGGCCAAGACCGCCAAGTCCGAAGCTGATGCAGCGAGCAAGGAGGCAGCCAAGGCCCTGGCCGCTTCGGCGAAGGCCGCCGGCTTCGCCCATGTCACCGCGCAGGCCGCGGTCGACGCGGGCAACGCCGCCGCCCAGGTCGCCAAGCCGGCCAACGACGCGATCCAGCTCGGCTCCCCGTACGTCACCACCGACTCGGCCGCCGGCCTGGTCGTGCTGACCGGGCAGGCGTCGAAGTCGATCGCCGACCAGCAGAAGGCCGTCGCCGACGCCCACGCCAAGAACGCCCAGGCGGAGGCCGCCGCGGCCAAGAACCTCGCCGACCAGGCGACGGGTGACGCGAAGATCGCGTACCAGTACGCGGCCAACGCCGCCGGCCACGCCGCCAACGCCCGCACGTACTCCAAGGAGGCCCTGGGCTACGCGGCCGATGCCGCCAAGGCAGCGTCGGCAGCATCGGCATCACTGGCCCGCACCATCGAGTACGACCGCCAGGCAACCGAGGACGCCGCAGCCGCCGACCAGGCGGCCGGACGCGCCGAGGGCTACGCCAAGCAGGCCCGCAACTCCGCCGACCAGGCCGCGCTCGACGCCCAGGCCGCCCGCCAAGCCGCAGCCGCGGCCGAGCAGGCCGCCAAGGACGCCCGCGCAGCCGCCGACCGCGCCGACGCCGCCGCCACCGAAGCCGAACAGGCCGCCAAGGACGCCGAGAGGTACGCCAAGGAAGCCCAGGAAGCGGCCGACAGGGCCGAGAAGGCCGCGAACGCGAAGCAGATCGACGCCGGAACCGTCGTCGACGAGGCCGGTGGCTCCATCGGCAACATGTTCTATGTCATCGACCACATCGAGGAGGTCGGCGATCCCGAGACCGTAAAGAAGACGGCGGGCTGCGACGGCTGGATCGACAAGCTCTTCTACCGGGGCGACTGCACGATCACCGCAAAGATCCGGTACAGGGCGATTGTCGACCTGTACATGTGCAGCGCGCAGGATCTGAATCCGTCGAAGTACACCTGCCCCGCCAGCGCGACCGTGTACCTGGGTCAGCACACGACCAAGGAACTGTCCCAAGAGGTCACGCACACCATCACGATCGCCGAGTACCAGCAGGGCATCGACCCGATCGACATCCTCTTCGGCAGCTGGATCAAGTGCGCCCAAAAGCTCACCCCCGGCGGTGAAAACGGAAGCTGGGGCGGATGCGGCTGGGCAGCCGTGGATGTCGCGAGCCTGTTCGCAGGCAAGATCCTCAGGCCCATCGCCGACGCCGTCAGGGCAGTGGACGCCGCCGCGAAGACAGGCATCGGCTTCGCCGACGCCTACAAGGCCCTGCGTACCCTCGGTCTGTCCGAAGAGGTCATCGCCGGCATCAGCAAGACGCAGTTCCTGCGGCTGAGGGCAACCTGTCTGACGGCTCTGGCACCGTCCAAGTCGCGCGCGCTGCCGGCCGACGGCAGTGCGAAGCGGATCAGCGCGACCAGCAGCGCCAAATGCCCGGACTACGTTGAGGTGGCGCCAAGCGGATTTGGAATGGTTGCAGGCATCAACGACGCCGGCCTCGTCTCCATGGCCGTCAAGAAAGGTCCTGGTACGCGGAGTGGCGGCGAGATGTTCAACTCCGCCATTGCGCACTTCGGCGACAAGGTCAAGGGAGTAAAGGCGTACTGGCAGAACGGTGGAGATCTCAGCGACAACCTGAACGACTTCAACAAGGCCGTGCGAAGTGGCGAATACGCATCACTTGAGGAAGCCGCACTTCGGGGAACGTTCACGGGTCACATGTCTGCGAAGCACGGGTTCACGAAGGTAGAAATAATTGAACTTCGAGGAATGCCGGGCGAGTACACTGAGGTTGGTGTGATCTTCTCGTAGGCTATCGCCCGTGCGATTCGCGAGATGATGGACGTATGTGAGGACGGGTCTCACGCGAAGTGAGACCCGTCCTCACACCGCAGTTGGTGCGCAGGGCAGAGCGGAAAGTTGGGTGCGAGATGGGTGATCTGGAAAAAACAGCAGACGAACTGAGGGCGGCTCACGCGGAAGGCAAGGGTGCAGTGGAACTGGCCTTGCTTTCCAGGGACAAGTTGGGTTCGGCGTTCGGTGTCATCTCCTTCATTGCCGCATTCCGCATTGCGTTTGATGTTCCGCTGCCCGTTCTTCAGCGGGCGCAAGCGTGGGAGCGATTCGGCTGGGGAGGCGTCCAGATTTCTGACCAAGAGTTTTCCGCCCTCCTCTCGCCTTGGCTCACCGACTGACGAGCTCGTACATGATTGACGGTGCATGTTGAAAGCGTGATCGTTGATCATGGTCCGCGTGGTGAGAACCGGGCACGTGCAGCGATTGTCCGAAGTCAGCGGATCACGGGACTGTCGTCCGGCGTGGACTGGCCTGTTGGTTCGGTGTCGACAGTTCCACGATCACACGCACCATCGGCGAAGTGCGGGCCGCTGTGTGTACCGCGGCAGACACCAACGTCTCGCCGACTACTCACCGCGGGGGTTGCAGCCGTGGTCTCCGCACCAGGTCCTCGTCGACCGCCACCTTGTACCGGATCAGGTCCAGGCAGCGGGTGGGCTCGGCGATCTGGTCGCTCACCCGTGCCTCGTGCTCCCGCAGCAGGGCCAGGCGTTCGGGCTCGTTGCCCGCTCCCGCCCGCGCGAGCCCGGTGTAGCGGCGGATCTCCGGCAGCGGCATGCCGGAGGCACGCAGGATGACACAGAGGTTGAGCCGGGCCACGCCATCCTCGGTGTAGACGCGCCGTCCGCCGACTCGCCGGACGGACTCCGTCAGCGGGACCCCCTCGCGCTCGTAGAAACGCAACAGGTGGACACTCAGGCCCGTCCGTTCGGCCCCTGACCGATGCTCAGCTTGTGCTCGGTCACAGCGTTCCCCCGCCCTCTTCAGCAGTTGATCCAGAGCCGAGTCCAGGTGGGTGCGCTGACGTGGAGTCCGCTCGCCTCGGGCTTCGCCACCGGGCGCTACCGCAAGGGACGGCCGATCGACCTCGGCAGCGGACGCGCCGCGCTCACGCCCGCGCGTTTCGATCCCGCCCTGCCGGCAGCCACGGCCAAACTGCCGGCAGTCGAGGAGCTGGTGGGGGTCGCCGACGGGCTCAGCCGCACGCTGCCCGAACTGGCGCCGGCCTTTCCCCTGGCGCACCCGGCGGTGACCTCGGTGATCATCGGGCCGCGTACGCACCAGCAGTTGCGCGACACGCTCAATCACGTGCGTGCGGGGTGATCACGGTGACCCCCGTTCCCGATGCCGTGCCCAGCGCCATGAGGGCATCCGGTACGGCCTCCAGGCCGATACGCGTCGTCACCAGCAGTTCGGGGCGCAGTGCCCCGGAGGAGACCATCGCCATCATTTCCGGGTAGTCGTGCGCGGCCATGCCGTGGCTGCCGAGGATCTCCAGTTCCAGCGGGACGACCCGGTCCATCGGCAGATGCACCCCGGCCGGGAGCAGGCCCACCTGCACGTGCCGGCCCTGGCGGCGGAGGCTCTGTACGGAGTTGACGCAGGTCACCTGCGCGCCCAGGGTGTCGAGGGACAGCTGCGCGCCGCCGCCCGTGGCCTCGCGGACCGCGTCGGGGACCCCGCCCTCGGGGAGCCCCGAGGCGTCCAGACACACCGTCGCGCCGAACGTCTTCGCCAGGTCCAGCGCGGCGGGGGAGACATCGACGGCGACGACCCGGGCCCCGCAGGCGGCGGCGATCATCACCGCGGACAGGCCCACTCCGCCGCATCCGTGCACGGCGACCCACTCCCCCGGCCGCACCCTGCCCTGCCCGACCACGGCGCGGAAGGCGGTGGCGAACCGGCAGCCCAGACTTGCGGCCGTGGCGAACGACATCGTCTCGGGCAACGCCACCAGGTTGGTGTCGGCATGGCGCACGGGAACGTACTCGGCGAAGGAGCCCCAGTGGGTGAAGCCGGGCTGCTCCTGGCGTTCACACACCTGCTGGGCACCACGGGCGCAGGCGGCGCACCGGCCGCAGGCGCAGATGAACGGCACCGTGACCCGCTGGCCGGGGCGCCAGGCGGTGACGTCGACGCCCACCGACTCGATCACACCGGACAGTTCGTGCCCGGGGACGTGCGGCAGGGAGATGTCGGCGTCATGGCCCATCCAGCCGTGCCAATCACTGCGACACAGCCCGGTCGCCTCGACCCGTACAACGACCCCATCGCTCACCGCCACGGGGTCGGGGACCTCCCGTACCTCGGGCCGCTTGCCGAACTCCTCGAACACCACAGCGCGCACCTGCACACCCTCCCTGGTCGGGCCGCCCGGATCATGCGGGCGCGGTACCCCAGGCGTACACCAGCACCCCGGTGAAAGGAAGGGCATGCCCTGGGGGACGGTCCCCGGTGATGGAGAGCGGGCGGGAAGGGCTGTGCGCGTCACGCCTGTTTGCGCGGCAGTGGGTGTTCGGTCCCCGGAACGTCCCTCCGGCCGCCCGGCCGGGAGACCTCCCGCGGGCCGATCGGCACCTGCGGCCCCTGGCACTCGCGCAGCCAGCGCCGGAGCACCCGGTGCACCTGCTCGGCGCCGACCAGTTCCCCGCCGACCTCGACCGGCGGCGACATGTCGAACGGCGACAGCAGGAAGGGCTGGGACTGTTCGCCGCCGAGCCCGCCGTGCGAGCCGATCTGTTCCTCGAAGGCATGCACGGTACCGGTCTCGGGGTCGTGCATGGAGTTGACCATGATGTCGGCGACATGCGGAAAGGAGTCCGTACGGCGTACCGCGTCGGCGGCACCCGTGCCGAAGTCCGCCAGCGGGCCTCCGTCGCCGTCCTTCAGCCCCGCGACAGGCACCTCGACGCCGCCCTGTCCCAGGACCAGCGAGCCGTGCCGCTCGCTGTGCACCAGCAGGAATCCGATGCCGGGATGGTCGGCGAGGGTGCTCAGGAGTGCGGGATGGCGGCGGTCCATCTCCTCGCGGCTCATACGCCATGGAACATCGGGAAACGAGATCAGCGCGAGATTGCCGGACGCCAGCACGATGGGGTCGGAGCCCGGCACCGGACGCTCCTCGGCGCCCTCCTCGTCGAGGCGCACATGCAACGCGCTGCGCAGCGCGTCACGGGCCGCGTCGCGGGCCTCCGCGCCGCTTCTGGAACGCTCGGCGCGCCGGGAGACAGGCAGGCCGCACCCCGCGCGCACAAGATCCTTCAGCGTGAGGCCGTACGCTCCCCGGAACGTCTCGCCCGGGCTCTGGCCGTGGTCCGACAGCACCACGATCCGGTAGCTGCGCGGCGCGTGTTCGGCGACCTTGGCGATCAGCGCGAGCGACCGGTCCAGGCGCTTCAGCACCCGTTCCGCGTCCCGGCTGTGCGGTCCGGAGTGGTGCGCCACCTCGTCGTAGGCGACCAGGTCGGCGTAGACGGCGGTGCGCCCGGCGAGCATGTCCCCCATCACGGCGGCCACCACCACATCGCGCTCGACGACGGTCGCGAAGGCCCGGATGAACGGGTAGAGCCCGCCGCGCCCGACCCGAGGCCGGTCACCGCGCAGCCGCGCCCGGGTCGACTGGCCGATCTCGCGGCCCGCTTCGGCGACGAACGACAGCGCGGTACGGACCGCGTTGGCGGGGTCGGAGAAGTACGCGAAGTAGCCGGCCCTGGAGCGATTGGCCCGGCCGCGCCTGGCCGCCATGGACAGCACGAGAGCGAGCTGGTCCGCGCCGCCGCTGAAGAGATTGCCCCGGCTGGCGCCGTCCACGGTCAGCAGCCCGCCGTCGCCGGTCCGCTCGATGGCACGGCGCTGCAGCTCCACGGCGCCGGCCGGCCGGTTGCTGACGACGAAGCGGCCCCGCTCCTTCTCGTACCAGCGGAACGCCGGGACGTCGTGGTTGGAGCCGTGCAGGATGCCGAGCTGGCTCGCACCTGTCTGGCTCGACCAGTCGGTGCGCCAGGGGGTCAGCCGGTGCGTGGCGCCGATCCAGCCTGCGACGGTCGGCATCACCCCGCGGTCGGCGGCGCGGCGCAGCACCTCGTGGCCGACGCCGTCGAGCTGTACGAACACCGTGCCGGGCGGGCCTGACCCACCGCCGTCGTCACCGCGCCGCCGTCGGCGGCGGTGGGCGAGCCGGGAGAGTCTGCGCCGGTAGGCGTTGTCGTCGCGGACGGCGAGAGCGGTGGAGGTGGCGGAGGCGACCGCGGACATCACGGCGGCGACGACCACCGCGGTCTCCGGGTTGGCGGCGCCACGTCCGTCGGGGATCAGCCACAGGGCGATGAGCAGCAGCGAGCCGTTGAGGAAGAACACCAACAGCCCGAGCAGCAGGGCGGGCACGAGCAGCAGGGCGCGTACGACAACGGGCCAGACGAGCGCGGTCAGCAGACCGAACGCGCCCGCTCCCCATGCGGCGGTGAGCGCGGTTCTGGTGATGCTGTCCCCGTCGTCGGACTGCAGCTGGAACTCGGGCAGTAGCCCGGCGAGCGCGAGCATCGTCAGCGTGGACACGGCCCACACAACGATCACGCGGAGCAGGGCTCCCCCGGCCGTCCGCCACCGCCCTTCGCCCACGCCGTCCCACCTCCCCGTCGCCCCGTACCGGAACCCAGGCGGCACCGTCGGGACCCATCCCTCCAGCCTGGCACAACGTCCGGCGCGTGCGGTCGGGGCCGGGACCGGTCAGCAGTCGCCGTCGGCAGCCGTCCCGGCCCGCCGTCAGCAGCCGTTGTAGCCGGCCGTCGGCATCGACAGCCGGCGGTGCACATTCGCCTTCATCGCCGCGTCGTACACCGGCTCCTCCAGGCCCGCCGTCTCCAGCCGCACCCCGCGCCGTTCGCATTCGGCACGGAATCCCGCCACCGACGTCAACGCCCGTGAAAGCACCCGCTCGTTGGGCGCGACGAACAGGTCGACATGGCCCGCGCCCACATCGGACCACAGGCCGCAGTGGTCGGGCCGCACACCGTGGAACAGCAGCCGACGGGTGACGACACAGCCCTTGTCGGCCGCCCAGCGCAGGCACATCTCGTGCTGGCTGCGGGAGTCCACCAGGAAGGGGTCGCGGTCCAGCTCCTCGAGCGGGGTCAGGCCGGCGATCGCCGCCACCCGTACGCCGTCCATCGCCGCCCCCCGCCCCCGCGCCGGTCCTGCTCCGGCCGCGCGTCGGATGCGTGCGGACGGTTTTCGTCGCGGTCGACCTTACGGGACATCTAGTCTCGTAGAGGTACGAAGAGCAGGACCCATGGGGAGCGGAAACCGACGGGAACCGAGGAGGCGCCGCGTGCCGGTCGAGGTCACCTGGTGGGGGCATGCCACCTGCACGATCGAGGACTCCGGCGTCCGGGTGCTGACCGACCCGTTGTTCGTGCGGCGGCTCGCGCATCTGCGCAGACGGCGCGGGGATGTGCCGCCCGTCGAGGCCCGCGTCGCCGAGGCCGTCCTCGTCTCCCATCTGCACTCCGACCACCTCCATCTGGCATCGCTGGCCCGCCTCGCGCCCGGCACCCGGCTGATCGTGCCGCGCGGCGCCGCACGCTCGGTGCCGGGGCTGCGGAGGCTGGCCGCCGAGGCCGGGCTGCGGATCACCGAGGTCGCGCCCGGCGACGAGGTCCGCGTGGAGGGACTGCGGGTACGGGCCGTGCCCGCGGCGCACGACGGGCGGCGGCTGCCGCTGGGGCCGCACCGTTCGCCGGCGCTCGGCTATGTCGTCAGCGGCGAGGCGCACACCTACTTCGCCGGGGACACCGGGCTGTTCGACTCGATGGCCGACGAGGTCGGCCCGGTCGATGTGGCGCTGCTGCCGGTCGGCGGCTGGGGACCGTATCTGGGACACGGCCATCTGAACGCGGACCGGGCCGCTCAGGCGCTGGCCGCCCTCGCGCCGCGCGCGGCCGTCCCCGTGCACTACGGCACGTACTGGCCGATCGGGATGGACGGGATCCGTCCGCACGAGTTCTACGCCCCCGGTGACGAGTTCGTACGCAAGGCGGCGCGACTGGCCCCGAAGGTGACGGTGCACCGGCTCGGGCACGGCGAGCGCGTCAGGCCGGAGGCCAGGCCGTGACAGAACGGATCGCCGAGGCACTCGCGCAGCTGTCGGAGGTGGTGCGGCGGCTGCCGCCGGAGTCGACGCAGCAGGCCGTCGGCTATCCGTCGCTGTTCTTGCTGGTGTTCGTGGGCGCACTGGTACCGGTGGTGCCGACCGGCGCGGTGGTCAGCTCGGCGGCCGTCGTGGCCTTCCACCAGATGACCCCCGCGGCAATGTTGTTCGTGTTCCTGGTGGCATCGCTGGCCGCGTTCCTCGGTGATGTCTCGCTGTACTGGCTCGGCCGGCGCGGGACCCGGTCGAGGAACGGCTCGCGCTGGCTGGCCGCCCTGCGCGACCGGGCCACCCCCGACCGGCTCGAACAGGCGCGGCGCAAGCTGGACGAGCACGAAGTGACCGTGCTGGTGCTCTCGCGCCTGATACCGGCGGGGCGGATACCGGTGATGCTGGCCTGTCTGCTGGCGAAGATGCCGACGCGGCGCTTCGTCCGCGGTGACATCCCGGCCTGCCTGGCCTGGGCGGCGACGTATCAGCTCATCGGGATCGTGGGCGGCTCGCTCTTCGCGGAGCCGTGGCAGGGCGTGCTCGCGGCGGTGTCGCTGACATTGGTGATCAGCGCGGCGCCGACGCTGTGGCGCAGGGTGCGGCGCTCGGGCCGGGCTCCCGCGTGAGCGGCCGTGTTCAGCCTGGGGACAGCACGCGTGAAGCGCCGACCGGCAGGTCCCACAACTGCGCGCGCGGGCGACCGGTGTGCTCCCACGCAGCCCGCAACCGCACCAGCGGCTCCAGTACCGGCTCCGCGGAGAGCACGAACGTCGCCCAGTGCATCGGGGCCATGTTCAGGGCCCCGAGGTCCTCGAAAGCGCGAACGGCCTCCTCGGGGTCGGTGTGCACATCCCTGAGCCACCAGCGCGGGGCGTACGCGCCGATCGGCAGCAGCGCCAGATCGAGGTCGGGGTGGCGGCGGCCGATCTCCTTGAACCAGTGGCCGTACCCGGTGTCTCCGGCGAAGTACACCGACTGCCCGTGGCCGTCGCTGAGCACCCAGCCGCCCCACAACGAGCGGCACGTGTCGATGAGGGTCCGCTTGGACCAGTGATGGGCCGGTACGAAGTCGAACCGTACGCCGTCCAGCTCCGCGCCCTCCCACCAGTCGAGTTCGGTCACCCGCGGGAAGCGGCGGCGCCGGAACCAACGGCCCAGACCCGCGGGGACGAAGAACGGGGTGCGGCGCGGCAGCCGCTTCAGGGTGGGGGCATCCAGATGGTCGAAATGGTTGTGGCTGATGACGACCGCGTCGATCGGCGGCAGATCGGCCCAGCGCACGCCGACCGGAGTGATCCGGGCCGGCGTGCCGAGGATACGGCGCGACCAGACCGGGTCGGTCAGGACCGTGAGCCCGCCGATCTGCACCACCCAACTCGCGTGCCCGGCCCAGGTGACGGCGACGGTGGCGGCGTCCACGACGGGGAGCGGGCCGGGTTCGAACGGCAGCAGCGGAATGTCGTGCAGACCGTCGGGGCCGGGCCGTACCGCGCCCTCGCGGGCGAGCCGGGCCATGGCGCGTACACCAGGCAGCGGGGCTGTGAGCCGGTCGGCGAAGGACTTGGGCCAGGTGCGGCGCCCGCCGAGCGGGCGGGTGGTGCGAGGGTGGATGCGGGGCGCATCCGTGGACCCACGCTGGTGTGTCTGGTCCGTCTCCTGCCCCGCCGGCTCCGTCTTTTCCGTCATCCTGGTCTCCGATCAACGCAGTTCGTCGAAGGCCGATCCGAAGTTCCTCAACGCCTCGGCGACATGGGGCAATTCCAGAGGATCCGGCGCACCGAGCGATTCAAGGCGCTGCTCGGCGTTCGCGCCCAGCAGCGGCCCCGTGGACAACCGCACCCGCAGCGCGCCCAGTTCGTCACCGAAGCGGTGCCCGCCCGGCACGGGTGTTCCGAGCCGGGCGGTCAGATAGTCCTCGAGCTCCATGGAGTCGTTGACGCCTCGCTCGGCGAGGCGGGCCCGCAGCGGGCCGAGGTCGGCGTAGAAGTGGCAGCCGGCCTGCGGCGGCCTGGCGAGCGCGCCGGAGACGAGGACCGCCCGGTGCGCCGCGGCCGCCACGCGCGCATGCAGGGCGGCGGCCTGCTCCGTCCGGTCGGACACGACGGGGGGCTCGTCCAGGGCGTGGGAGGCGGCCGCGGCGACCGGCGCCGCCACCACCGCACCGAGGGCGGTCAGGATGTCGAGGGTCCTCGCGCGCCGGGCCGCTCCCTGCTCGGTGGTCGGGAAGCGGGCGACGGCGACGGGCCAGGCGGCGGGGACGAGGGCGCCCGCCAGGTCGCTGAGGACCGTGACGTCCTCGGGGCACATCTCGGCGGGGCTGAGCAGGACGGTGTCGTGCGGCCGGTGGAGTGTGTCGCGCCAGGTCTCGTCGCTGAAGATGTGCAGCCCCTCGGCGACCGCGGCCTCGCACGCCTCGCGCACGGTCTCGGGCGGGGCGACGGTGGCGGTCGGGTCGTCGGCCACGGAGAGCAGGAGGAGGCGGGGCCGGCCGCCCTCGGCGCGCACTCTGCGTACGGTCTCCAGCAGCGCGAACGGGTCCGGTACGCCTCCGCACTCCGCCGGGGTCGGCACATGGTAGGCCGGTCGGCCCAGCAGCCTGACCTGCGGAGTCCACCAGGCCGGACAGGGACGGGGCATCAGTACGTCGCCGCCGTACGCGCCGAGCAGCGCGAACAGGAGCGGCTGCGCACCGGATGCGGCGACGACGTCACCGGGCCGGCTGCGGAGCCCGCGCCGCCACCAGTAGCCGACGGCCGCCTCCCGCAGCTCGGGCCCGCCGCCGGGCGGCTCGGGCCCGACGAGTCCGGCGGCGGCCGAGAGCACGGCGCCCAGTTCGTCCGGCACGGGCAGGCCGGGTTCGGGAGCGTGCGGCCCGTAGCGGACGGGGCCGCGCCCCTCCGAATCCGTGCGCTCCATCCCACCACCTCCACCGCGCTCGCTCGTGGGCCGCGCCCGGCCCACGAGCCCTTTATACGAGCGTTTGCCCTGCCTCGCCCCGCGGGAATGCCCGGAGGTGCCTCACTCCCGCGGCGCCGCGGGCCCCGCAGGCCACTCGACCGGGCTACAGGGGCGCATATGGGCGAAGTCGGCGGGTTCGTCAGGTCCCGCCTCACGACGCGAAGGCCACGAGCCACGGTCCGTACCGACGCGCGCCGTGCTCGCGGCGCCCGTGGTCGGCCCGGCAGGGCGTCACAGCGGGGCCCGACCCCGGGGAAGCCGGTGACGGCCGGGCGCGCGGACCGGAGCCCGCAACCCGCCCATGCGGCCGGAGGGCAGGGCCTGCGGGCACGGCCGCCTGCCCGGGCGCAGGTGCCTCGAGGGGCCGGCCGCCGGACGAGGGCCGCGGGCCGCGGGCCCAGGTTCCGGTCGGGGACGCAGTCGGGGTCCGGGTCGCGGGGCCCAGGCCCAGGATCCGAGGCGGCCGGGTCACGGGCCCCGGCTCACGATCCGAAGCCGGGGGCCGAGTCGGATCGCCACGCCCGGGGATCCGAGGCGGGGGGCCGAGTCCGGGGTCCCTCCTGCCCCGGACTCGGGGATGCGCGTCGCCAGACAGGGCGCGCCCGGACCGGTCCACCGCTCCACCGCGCGTCCGCGTACCACGCGGCACACCCAGCGGTCGGCACACGGCGCAGCCCCCGGCGTGGCGTCGGGCACTGCGGGGTACACGCGGTCCATGACAAACCCTCACACGGCTACGACCCCGCCGCTCCGGCAGCGGATCGCCGCACTTGTCACCGGCTGGGACCGGCAGATCCATCATGCCGTTGCCGCACGGCAGTGGCCGGGGGCCGAACCCGTACTCCCCCGCCTCAGCCGTAGCGCCAACCACGGCGTCCTCTGGCTCGGCACCGCCGCAGGCATCGCCGCGCTCGGGCGCGGAACCCGGGCGCGACGGGCCGCCGTACGGGGCGTCGCGTCGCTGGCGGTGGCATCCGCCGTCATCAACACCGTCGGCAAGCGGTCCGTGCGCCGGACGCGGCCGCTGCTGGACGCGGTACCGGTGATACGGCAGTTGAAGCGGCAGCCGTTCACCACGTCGTTCCCGTCCGGGCACTCCGCCTCGGCCGCCGCGTTCGCGACCGGCGTCGCCATGGAATCCAAGGGCTGGGGCGCGGTGGTCGCCCCCGTGGCCGCCTCGGTCGCGTTCTCCCGCGTCTACACAGGTGTGCACTATCCGAGCGATGTGCTCGTGGGTGCCGCGCTGGGCGTGGGTGCCGCGCTTGCGGTGCGCGGGCTCGTGCCGACCAGGTCTCAGCTGCCTCCGCCCGGCCGTCCGACGGCCGAGGCGCCCGCGCTGCCCGACGGTGAGGGACTGGTGGTTGTGGCCAACCGCCTGTCCGGCACACCCGGTGCCGCCGAGGTCGTGCGCGACGCACTGCCACTGGCGCAGGTCATCGAGTGTGAGCCCGACGAACTGCCGGCCGCACTGGAGAAGGCGGCGGGCAGCGCCCGCGCGCTCGGAATCGTCGGTGGGGACGGCACGATCAACCGGGCCGCGACGGTGGCAGCCGCGCACCGGCTCCCGCTCGCCGTCTTCCCCGGAGGTACGTTCAACCACTTCGCGTACGACCTCGGCGTCGAAGCGGTCCATGACACCTGCCGGGCCCTGGCGTGCGGCGAGGCCGTGCGGGTCGACCTGGGGCGTTTCACACCCGGCCCGGACGGCAGCGCACAGCCCGGTCATTTCCTCAACAACCTGAGCCTGGGGGTCTATCCGGAGCTGGTCCACATCCGCGAGCGCTGGGCGCCGCGGATCGGCAGCTGGCCGGCCGGAGTGCTGGCGGCCATTCAGGTGCTGCGCGGCGAACATCCGCTGGAGGCCACGGTGCGGGGCAAACGGCGTCCCATGTGGCTGCTGTTCGCGGGGAACGGCCTGTACCGGGGCGTCGGCCCCACGCCCGGTCATCGCTACAACCTCTCGGACGGGCTGCTGGACGTCCGCATCGTGCATGCCGGTCGCCTGCCCGGCCTGCGGCTGCTGGCCGCGGCTCTGGCGGGCCCGCTGAGCCGCTCCCCGGTGCATGCCGCCCACCGGATGCACCGGCTGCACATCAGCGGGATCGCGCCGGGGACGCCGCTGGCGTACGACGGTGAAGTGACCAGCATTTCGGGCGAGTTGCTGGTGGAGAAGGAGGTCGAGACGCTCACGGTCTACCGGCCGATCGCCCTCTAGGGTCTCCCGGCGAATAATCGGATCGACGGGCTCCCGTCGCGTCCCGCACCATGTAGCGCGTGCAGATCCGCAGCGCTCAGGTGCACGACGCGGCGGGATTCGCCGCTGCGCACGTATGTGCGCAGCAGGCAGGTTCCCGGGACTCGTGCCGCAGCACCGGCTCGGTGCCCTCGATCCCGGTCGCGAGGCGCTGAAGTGGGCGGATCGGCCCACTGAGCCTCGGCGGCCGGACACGGGGGTGCTGGTCGCCGAGGTGAACGGGGCTCCGGTCGTCCTCGCCCGCTGACCGGCCGCCGTTCTTCCACCGGCGCGCACTTCCCGCCGCTGCCGCGATCGCCGCCTGAATCCGTCCGGACCCGGAGGCCGACGCTCCCGCAGGGCCTTTCTTGGTGCGGTAACTCCTTTCCATGTGCCCCTCGTTGAGAACGCTGTCCATATATCAAGATAGGGGTCTCGCGATACGAAATGACGGCGTAGCGTGCTCCGTAAGTGCCCCAGCCTCAGCAGAAGGAGTCCGGCCATGCCGAAGGAGACCGCTGTCTACACCCACGGCCACCATGAGTCGGTGCTGCGCTCGCACACATGGCGCACCGCCGAGAACTCCGCGGCCTATCTGATCGGCGAACTCCACCCCGGACTGGACGTACTGGACGTCGGCTGCGGTCCGGGCACCATCACTTCCGATCTGGCCGCCCTGGTCGCGCCGGGACGGGTCACGGCGGTGGACGCCGCCGAGGACGTACTGGGCCAGGCACGCGCCCACGCGACGGAACGGGGCCTGAGCAACGTCCACTTCGCGGTCGCGGATGTCCACGCTCTGGACTTCCCCGACAACTCCTTCGACGTGGTCCACGCGCACCAGGTACTGCAGCATGTGGGCGACCCGGTGCAGGCACTGCGCGAGATGCGCAGGGTCTGCCGGCCCGGCGGCATCGTCGCGGCCCGCGAGAGCGACTACGGCGCGTTCACCTGGTTTCCCGAACTCGCGGCGCTGACCGCGTGGCAGGAGCTGTACAGACGGGTGGCCCGCGCCAACGGCGGTGTGCCGGACGCCGGGCGCAGGCTGCTGTCCTGGGCCCGCCGCGCCGGCTTCACCGACATCACCGCTTCGGCGGCAAGCTGGTGCTTCAGCACCCCCGCGGACCGTGCCTGGTGGAGCGGCTTGTGGGCGGACCGCACGGTCGCATCGGTCTACGCCGAGCTGGCGGTGGAGGGCGGCCACACCACAAGGGAGGAGCTGACGTCGATCGCGGAGGCGTGGCGTGCTTGGGGTGCGAGCGACGACGCGTGGTTCATGGTCCCGCACGGTGAGGTGTTGTGCCGGGCGTGACCGAGCCAGGCACGCGAACTACCCTCGGCCGTATGGAGATCCTCGGAACCACGCTGCGCATCTGCGTCGACGACCTGGAGACCGCGGCAGCCTTCTACGAACGACTCACCGGAGCCACTCCCCTGCGTTTCGAGCGCGGCGGGGTCTCGGTGGCCGCCGTCAACTGCTTCCTGCTGATGAGCGGTCCGCAGTCCGAACTGGAGGTGCTGCGCAAGGTGACGGCGACGATCGCGGTGAAGGATGTCGACGACGCGTACGCCTCGCTCACCGAGGTCGGCGCGAGAATCATCGCGGGCCCGGTGCCGACCCCGGTCGGCCGCAACCTGATCGCCGTCCACCCCGACGGATCGGTCTTCGAGTACGTCGACCGGAAGACGGCCGTGTGACCAGGGCCGCAGCTCGACCGCCGCGCGGTTGTCGCCGGCCGAACGTGCGCAAGAAAGGCCCATCCGAAGTGGCCCGAGGGTTGACTGTCACTGAGCGACCGAGCGGGCCGGGTGACTCGACATGCGCCTACCGCCGGTCGGCTTCCTCTGCCCCGCCTGCCGTGGCGTCGCCGGTCCAGGGACTCTCGGTTGTGCCGGCGCCGTCTCCGCCGTCGGCCGGTGATCCGGTACCGTTCGCGCCCGTTGCGGGCGTGCCGGTCTGTGCGTCCGCCGATCCGTCGCTCGGCGAAGGCTCCGGCGACAATGAGGCTGTCGCCGTCGCGGACGGTGCCCCCTCCGGAGCCACGACGAGGGTCACCACCGAGCCCTTGGTCAGCCGCTGCCCCGCGGCCGGGCTTTGCTCCAGGACGGTGCCGGGCGTGGCGCTCTCCGAAGCGGCATCGCCGGTCGCGGCGGTCTCGCCGGTCGCGTTGGTCTCGCCGGTCGCGTTGGTCTCCACGTCGAACCCGTGGTCCTCGAGGATCCGCGTGGCCTCCTCGGCCGGCATACCCGTCACTGCGGGAACCTCGGATTCGACGGACTCGGCGCCGGGATCCACCGGCAGAGGCTCGTCCTGCGCACCATCCGTCCCCGCGGGCCGTTCCAGACCTGTGGCCTTCCCCTCGAGGTCGACCAGTTCATAGAAGCTGACGGGCCGTTCCTCGACCACGGGCCGAACCTTGACGATCTTCTCCTGGTCGTACGTCTTCCACTTCGCGTTCATGCCTTCGAACTGCACGTCCGCGCTGCCCACGTCGGCCTTGAAGGCACCCAGTGGATTTCCGCAGCTGCACTGCACGGCCGGCTTGCCGTACGCGTCGACCAGAACGGCGATGCCTGCCTGCAGCAGCGCGTCGAAGCCGACCGCCTTGCCCTTCTTGTAGTCGTGGTTCCTCACCAGGGTGTCGTTGCGCAGCACCACGGGCGTCAGCCGTTCGACGAAGCGCGCTATTTCACCGACGTCGACGCCCTGCACCCTCGCCCATTCCGCCGCCTTCTGACGGTGGGCCGGGTCCTTCAGAAAGCGGACGAGTTTGCCTGTGGCGCAACTGCTGCTGTTCCGCGACCCGCCGTACAGGCCGGGCTGGTCGCCCTGCTTCGTACCGCCCTTGAGGGCCAGCGCCTCGCCGACCAGGGTGTCGGCGCCGAGCCGGAGCGCCTTCTTGAAGAATGGGGCGTCGGTCGGGACGCCCCGGGCCACCGCCTTGACCGCGACCCGGCCACCGATGGCCGCGATCTTGCCACCCGCGCAGCCGGTGGTCATCGCACTGATGCTGATCAGGATCGCGGCGAACAAAGCAACCGTCCGCCCGATCCTCCGTAGGCGTGTCATGCTCATCCCTCTTCAGCGTTTCATGCGCCACCGGACCCGGTCGGCGCGTGTATCCGGCTCCGGCGGCACCTGGCCGGCCGGCTGCTCGTCGACGAGCTCTCCTGCAGCACTGGACTCTCCCGGAAGGGGCGCTGGCCGCACATCGGGGCTGGCACGGGAGCAACTGTCCGTGTCAGTACGGATACCGCCGGGCCGCTCCCACCCCTACCGTTGATTCATGCCTTGGCCCCGTCGCATCTCCCTGGCCATCGCGCTGCTCACCGCAGTGACGATCGTGGCGGTCTGTGCTCTCACTCCTCTTACGGCGGTCTCGGCCGAGGAAGTGCTCGCACTCGTGATGTCCGTGATCGCCGGCACACTCTCCACCTGTCTCGGGCTGTTCGTCTCGCGTCGGCGCCCCACGAACCGGGTCGGCCCGTTACTCAACCTCGTCGCGCTCGCCCCGCCATTGCTGACGCTCTTCGATACCTATGCCTATGTGCATCTCTCGCGGCCGTTGCCCGGTGCGGAGGTGGTCCATCAGCTCACCGCAGGCGCATGGATGCTCTGGTATGTGCCCGTCGTGCTGCTGGTGCTGTTCTTTCCCAATGGGCAGCTCCCGCCGGGACGGTTCCCACGTCTGGTGCTGTACGGGGTGCTGTCGTGCATGGTCGCCTTCATGGCGAGCGCCGCCATGGACCCCAGCCCGTACGACCCGCCGTTCGAGGACTACGGACATCCGCTGCCCACGCTGCCAGGAGCGGTGATATGGAGCATGCTGCTGCCGCTCCTGGGGGCGTTCATGGCGCTGCTCGTCTGTTCGGCGCTGGTGATGCTCCGCCGCTATCGCGCGGCCGACAAGGTCGAGCGTGCACAGCTGAAGTGGTTCGCGCTGGGCACCGTCGCACTGTCCGGCACGCTGCTGTTGTGCTGGGCCGACTACCTGCTGTTCGGCGAGGTGGGCATTCTCATCTGGGTAGGCCTGCTCTCGCTCTGCCTCGGAGTGCCATCCCTGACCGCCCTCGCGATCCTGCGCCACGATCTGTACGACGTGGACCGCGCGACCAGCGCGGTCGTCACCTGGGGCCTGGTCACCGCCGGGCTGCTCGCCGTGTACGGCACCGCCTCGTTCACCGGCGGTGTGGCACTGGGGCGGGGCAACGCGGTGACGGCCGCGGCGGTGACGGCGCTGGTCGCCGTGGCTCTCGTGCCGGTGAAGAACAGGGTCCGGCGCTGGGTGGACCGGCGTTTCTATCCCGCACGGGAGCGGGCGGTGGCGGCCGTGGGGGCGCTGGAACGCGACGTTCACCACGGGCTGGCGCGCCCTGAGCAGTTGGAGGAGGTGCTGCGAGAGGCACTGCGTGAGCCACAGCTGCGGGTCGGGTTCCTTCTGCCGGGGGGTACGGAGTTCCACGACATGGCCGGCTCGCCCGTCCCGCGGGGATCCGAGGTACGGCTCGCCGGGCGCCCGATCGGGGTGATCGACGGGCCATGCCCGCGTGAGGTCGTCACCGCCAGCGCGTTACTCGTCGAGACTGTGCGGCTGCGGCTCGAACTCCGACAGGCGCTCGGGGAGGTGGAGGCAAGTCGCAGTCGGCTGCTGAAGACGGGATACCGAGAGCGGCGCCGTCTGGAACGGGACCTCCACGACGGGGCCCAGTCCCGTCTGGTCAGTCTCGGCATGGCTCTGCGGCTCGCCCAACGCCACCTCGACGACGACACGGTCGACGTCGACGGCCTCCTCGATCAGGCGGTCGACGAACTGGGCGCCGCCGTGGGCGAGTTGCGTGAACTGGCCCACGGGCTACGGCCGAGCTCCCTCGATGACGGACTGGGACCCGCCCTCGAAGCACTCACGGTACGGGCTCCGGTACGGCTCGACTGGCGGCTCGACGGGCACCGCCTCCCCGACGACGTCGCCACCACGGCCTACTTCGTCGCCAGCGAGGCTGTCACCAACGCGGTGAAGCATGCCGAGGCCACGAGCATCGCAATCGTCGTCGGCGACGACGGACACGGCAAGCTGTGCGTCACCGTCCAGGACGACGGGCGCGGTGGCGCCGACCCGGTGAAGGGATCAGGGCTGTCGGGCCTGGGAGACCGCGTCGCCGCACTTGGCGGACGGCTGCGCATCACCAGCTCGCCCGGCGGCGGGACAACTGTGGAGGCGATGCTGCCGTGCGTATCGTGATCGGCGAGGACTCGACCCTGTTCCGGGAAGGGCTGGCGCGACTGCTCGCGGACGCAGGGCACGACATCGTCGGCCGTGCCGCCGACGCGTCGGCGCTCGTCGGCGCGGTCACCCAGGCCCGCCCCGACCTGGCCATCATCGACATCTGCATGCCACCGGACCTCACCGACGACGGCGCCCGCGCTGCCCGGCGGATCCGGGACGCGTACCCCCAGCTCGGCATCGTGCTGCTCTCGCAGCACATCGAAACCCGCAACGCCGTGGAACTCGTCGCACAGGGTCGCTTCGGCTATCTCCTGAAGGACCGCGTGCTCGACGTGGACACCTTCCTCGAAGCCCTGCTCCGGGTCGCCGCGGGCGGCTCCGCACTCGACCCGCACGTGGTCTCCCGCATGATCGGTACCCACCGCGATCCACTCGCCTCGCTCACCGTACGAGAGCTGGACGTGCTGGCGCTGATGGCAGAGGGTCATACGAACCTGGGCATCGCACGACGGCTGTGGCTGGCTGAACGAACCGTCGAGACCCACGTCGCCTCGATCATGGTGAAACTCGAACTGACGACGAGCAAGGAGCACAACCGCCGCGTTTTGGCCGTCGTGGCGTACCTGTCGTCCCGAGGCCGCCGGTAGGAGCCCGGGTCGACGATGCCGCCGCGCGGGAGGGAGGCAGCGTGATTGCCCGCGGCGTCGGACCGTCCGATCATGCGTCGAACCACCCGCTGCGGCGGGTCCTCCGGGCTCACACTGATCAAGGTCACGGATTCGGGCCGTCACGGAGCGATGATTTCCGGGCTGCTGGACGGTCGGAACCAGCGAAGACCGACAGCATGCCCGACGAGATCAGGAGAACGACATGCCCCGGATCACACCCAATCTCTGGTTCGACACACAGGGCGAGGAGGCCGCGGAGTTCTACTGCTCGGTCTTCCCCAACTCGGAGATCAAGAAGGTGTCCCACTACGGCGAGGCGGGGCCCCGCCCGGCCGGGACCGTCCTGACCGTCGACTTCGTCCTCGACGGCCAGGACTTCACCGCGATCAACGGCGGCCCCGAGTTCACCTTCGACGAGGCCGTGTCCTTCCTCATCGACTGCGCGGACCAGGAGGAGGTCGACCACTACTGGAGCAAGCTGTCCGAGGGCGGGCAGGAGGGTCCGTGCGGCTGGATCAAGGACAGGTACGGCCTGTCCTGGCAGGTCGTGCCGTCCGTGCTGGAGGAACTGCTCACCGACCCGGACGAGGCACGCGCCCAGCGGGCGATGAAGGCCATGCTCGGAATGCAGAAGCTGGACGTCGCCGCGCTGCGCGCCGCCGCGGACGGAGCGTGACCAGGGGTTTCGTGCGTCAGTCTTCGGTAAAAGCCGCCACGATCAGATCGGCGAGCAAAGCCCCCGCGCTGCCGTCGGGGTCGAGATCGGGGTCATAGATGGTGACGTTGAGGCCCACGCACCGCTCGGAGTGGACCAACACCTTGAGGATCGCGGTCAGTTCGTCCGGCAGCAGTCCGTCGGGGTCGGGGCTGTCGACGGCCGGCATCACGGACGGGTCGAGCACATCCGCGTCCAGATGCACCCAGAAGCCGTCGAGTGCGGGTGCGTCGAGGGACCGCAGGGTGGCGGCGGCGAGGTCGGCCGGGCCCCATTCCCGCAGGTCGCCCACGGTCACGGTGGGTATCTTCAGCTCCGCGAGCTCGGCTCGGTCCTCCTCGAAGGCGTCGCGGGTGCCGAACAGCCGCACATCCTCGTCGCGCAGGTAGGGCCTGCGGCCTTCGAGGTCGGTCAGGTCGTCCTGTCCGCGCCCGGTGGCCAGCGCCAGCTCTTCGCCGCCCGCCGCACCGATGGGGCCGTTGGTGCCGGAATTGCCGGAGTGGCGGAAGTCGGGTGAGGCGTCGATGGCGGCGAGCCCGTACCGGCCGAGGCGACGCAGCGCGAGCGCCGCACCGAGCTGGATGGAGCAGTCGCCGCCGAGGACGAGTGTGAAGTCACCGGTGCGGACATGCCGCTCGATACGGTCGGCAAGCTTGACGGTGTACGCCGCGATGGCCTCGGCGTTGAAGACGCCGTCGCCCACCTGCCAGGATCCGCGGTCGTAGCGCGGCGGTACGACGACCCCGCCCTCGAATGCG
Organism: Streptomyces sp. NPDC002889; assembly: GCF_042888425.1. NCBI lineage: Bacteria > Bacillati > Actinomycetota > Actinomycetes > Kitasatosporales > Streptomycetaceae > Streptomyces > Streptomyces sp. NPDC002889. Next base: position 43,709 of record NZ_JBIAPT010000009.1, on the reverse strand, counting down.
CCGAGGCGTTGGACGATCCGCTGTTCGCGCAGGGCACCGGCGAGTTTGTAGCATCCGGGGACCGTGCCCGGGGCCGGGGGCTTCAGGCCGAGGTTGGACGGCGCGTCGATCACCACGATATTCCGCATGGCCCTCATCCTCGCCGCCGTACGCTGCGCCTTCAACGGGTTTCACGAGACGTGGGCATGGTGTCCGTCTTCGCCGGCCTGCACCAAGAGTTGGTACTCGCCGCCACCAATGACGGCCTGGCCGCCGCCGGTGCCCGCGGCAAGACCGGCGGACGGCAGCTCACATGACATCCGCAGGCACGATGAACCGAGACGCCGGCCTCGGCACGTCTCGCAACACAACGCATCACGCCTGCTGATCGTAATCGCCTGACGTGCGGCGGGACATTGGTCCGTGGGCGTACGCCCACGGGCTACAAGCCCTCCGGCGAGTGCGGCCGACGGGCCGATGCCCGACGGACACTCTCCCGGCACCGTTGGCCGGGAGATCGAAGTCAACGAACTGACCAAGCGATACGGCAGGACCACTGCCGTCAACGGCCTGAGCTTCACCGTGCGCCCCGGGCACGTCACCGGGTTCCTCGGTCCCAACGGTGCCGGCAAGAGCACCACCCTGCGGATGCTCCTCGGCCTGACCGAACCCACCTGCGGCACCGCCACCATCGATGGCCACCTGTTCCGGGACCACCCGCGCGGTCTGTTTCACGTCGGCGCTCTGCTCGACGCCCATGATGTCCACGGCGGTCGCAGCGCAGCGGCCTACCTGTCCGCCCTGGCCCGCAGCAACGGCATCCCGCGGCGCCGGGTGGACGAGGTCCTTGAGGAAGTGGGACTCGCCGCCGCGGCCCGGCGCCGCATCGGCGGGTTCTCCCTGGGCATGAAGCAGCGGCTCGGCATTGCCACGGCACTGCTCGGCGACCCTCCGGTGCTGCTGTTCGACGAGCCGGTCAACGGCCTGGACCCGGAGGGCGTGCGGTGGGTACGCGGCCTGTTCAGGCAACTGGCCGCCGAGGGGCGCACGGTGTTCGTCTCCAGCCACCTGATGAGCGAGATGCAGAACACCGCCGAGCACCTGATCGTCATCGGCCGGGGCGAGTTGATCGCCGACGAGAGTGTGGCGGAGTTCGCGGCCCGCGGCACCCGCCCGAGCGTGACCGTGCGGACGCCCGACACCACCGCGCTGGCGTCTGTGCTCAAGGCCGAGGGCGCTTCGGTGCAGCCGGACGACTCGGGGGCAGACGAGTCGCTCACGGTGACCGGCCTGAGCGCGGCCCGCATCGGGGAACTCGCCTCCCACCACCGCATCGTGCTCCTTGAGCTGGCCACCCGCACCTCCTCGCTGGAGGAGGCATTCATGAAACTCACCGCCGACAGCGTCGAATACCTCGCAGGAGAACCCCGATGACCCCGACCACCACCCGGCCGACGGCCGTATCCACCCCCGTACGTACCCCCGGGCCCCGCACCCACTTCCGGGACCTCCTCGCCGCCGAGTGGATCAAGCTGTGGTCGCTGCGCTCCTCGTCCTGGGCGTTCGGGGCCAGCGCGCTGGTCGTCATCGGGATCAACATCAGCGCCGCCGTCGCCGACTACAACAACTGGCCGACCTACAACGAAGGAATCCGGGCCCTCTTCGTCCCGATCTGGGCCATGCGGGACGCCTTCACCATCGGCGCCTCCATGGTCCTGATACTCGCCACCGGCAGCATCGGTGCCCTCCGGTTGTCGGCGAGTACAGCACCGGACAGGTCCGTGGGACCTTTGCGGCCGTACCGGCCCGCCGCTCGGTCGTAGCGGCCAAGATGGCCGCCGTGACGGCAGTCATGCTCGTCTACGGCGCTGTCGTCGCCGGGACCTCGTTCGGCGTGACGCAGGCCGTCCTGTCCGGTCGGGACATCGGTCTGTCCCTCGACCCACCCCGGCGCGTTCCGCGCCGTCGCGGCGTCCGCCTTGCTCGCGCCGGTGTGCGCGCTCATCGGCATGGGCCTCGGCGCCCTCATCCGGCACACCGCAACCACCCTCGTGACGTTCACCAACATCCTTCTGCTGCCGTTCCTCCTCAACGACCGCCACCGCTGGTCGTCCGCCATCCTTCACGCTCTGCCCCACAGTGCGTGGGAACGACTGGTGCAGGTGGGCGACCCCTTCGAATCGGCGCCCTACCCGGCGACCATCAGCGGGTCGTGGATCGTGTACGCGGCCTGGCCACTCGCCGCAGCAATCATCGCCATGGCCGCCGTCCGCCGCCGCGATCTGTTATCCCGCGAGCCCCACGCCACCGCGCACGAGAACTGCAAGGACGCCGAGGCCCCTGGCTGCCCCGATGCACACGGGATCGCGGCAGCAGGCGCTCCGCGTCTTCCCAGTGGGCGATCACCAGGCCATCAGGTCATCGGGTCATCTCGCGGGTGATGGCCCAGCGTTCGTGATCACGCCAGGCACCGTCGATGTAGAGGAAGTCGGGCGAGAAGCCTTCGAACCGGAAGCCGGCGCTGCGTACGAGCCCCAGGGAAGCGGCATTGCCGGGCTGGATGTTGGCCTCCAGGCGGTGCAGTCCGAGGGGACCGAAGGCGTGGCCGATGAGCAGCCCGAGGCCCTCCCGCATCAGTCCGCGGCCGGCCGCGTGCGCGAAGGCCCCGTAACCGACCGCCCCGCACAGGAACGCCCCTAGGACGATGTTGTTGATGGTGATGAAGCCGGCGATCCGGCCCGACGGGCGTTCGCAGACGAGGAAACCGGCGCTGGACGGGTGCTCGATCAGCCGCTGGGCGTGGGCGGCATAGGCCTCGGCGGTCAGCGGCGGGAACAGCCAGGGGTGGTGGTGCTGCGTGCTCTGCCTCGCGAGGGCGGTGAACTCCACTCCGTCGTCGTAGGTGAAGGGGCGTATGCCGACGCGTGCGCCGGTGGCGACGAAAGGGACCGCGGACGAGGTCTCGGACACCTGATCAGGCTATCGGCGCCGTACGCGAGCCGCAGGTCCGCTCACCGCTCCCGCCGCCGCCGGAAGAAGAGGCCGCCGCACAGGGCGCCGATCACGAACATGGCGAGCAGGGCCAGATAGAGCGGCATGGTGACGAGGGGGACCAGTACCCGGATCTCGACCTGGTCGGTGTTCTCGAAGATGAAGACGATCGCCAGGACCGCGAGCACGATCACGGCGATCCTGGCGGGCGTGAGCCACTCACGCAGGCCACTTCTCCTCGCGCTGCCCGCTGCTGCTCTCTTGGCGGTCATGCGACCAGGATGGCCGGTTCCCGGTCGCATGACCGCCGCAGGCGGGCCATACGGGTGAGTCGTAGGGGTCGTGCGCTGCGCCCTCGATCTTGTCAGACAAGTTAGGTTTGCTGTCGACACATGAGCCGAGGAGGATCAGTGGCAGCCAGCGGGCAGCAGCGGAGACCGGTCGTCGTCCTGTACGAGCGGATCGCGGACGCCATCCACGACGGCACCTATCCGCCCGGATCGACGCTGCCGTCGGAGCCCCGGCTCGCCACCGAGCTGGGGGTCGGCCGGCCGGCCCTGCGCGAGGCGCTGCTGCTGCTCCAGGAGGACGGACTGCTCTCGGTGCGCCGGGGCGTGGGGCGGACCGTCAGCGACCGGCCGCCGCGGCGCGGCTACGAGCACATCCAGCCGCTGGAGGAGCTGCTGTCCTCGGGCTCGCCGCTGCGGGTCCGGCCGCTGCTGCGCGCGATGGAGGAGCCGACCGACTTCACCACCCAGCACCTGCTGGCCCCGGCCCGCGCGGAGCTGCGTTTCTGGGAGTCATTGCTGGTCGGCGAGGATGCGGCGACGGCACTCAGCCACGAGTGGGCGGCGCAGGACACGACGCTGCAGGCCAGGCACCCGGCCTTCGCGCAGGCCCTGGAGGCGGCGCAGGACGCGTCGGTGTCGATGCTGTCGGTCCTGACGGAGGCCTCGAAGGGCGTAGCCCTGACCGCCCACAGCGCGGTGAGCGCGACCCTGCTGGGCAGGCGCCGCGGCGACCTGCTGGACCGGCCGGCGGACACCTCGGCGGTACTGGTCACACAGGTGGTCCGGGTGGGCGACACCCCGGTCCTGGCGGCGAAGCACATGCTCCCGACGGGGGCACCGGCGCTGCCGGTGCTCCAGTCGAACTGAGGGGCGCGGGCCGGTCCGGTCGGCGCCCGGCCCGCGCGGTGCGTCTCCCGCCGCCCCGTGCCGTACACTCCCGGGATGCACTTGTCTGACATCCTTCGCGCGCCCAAGGCCGTCCTTCATGACCACCTCGACGGTGGACTGCGTCCGGCCACGATCATCGAGCTGGCCCGCGAGTGCGGCTACCGCGATCTGCCCACCGAGGACCCCGCCGCGCTCGCAGTCTGGTTCCGGGACGCCGCGGACTCCGGCTCGCTGGAGCGCTACCTGGAGACGTTCGCCCACACCTGCGCGGTGATGCAGACCCGCGACGCGCTGGAGCGCATCGCGGCGGAGTGCGCCGAGGACCTGGCGGCGGACGGTGCCGTCTACGCCGAGGTGCGGTACGCGCCCGAGCAGCATCTGGAGCGCGGGCTGACCCTCGACGAGGTCGTGGACGCGGTCAACGCGGGCTTCCGCGAGGGCGAGCGCCGCGCCGGGGGCCGGATCACGGTCCGGGCGCTGCTCACGGGCATGCGGCACACCGAACGCTCCCTGGAGATAGCCGAGTTGACCGTAGCCCACCGTGAGCGCGGGGTCGCCGGATTCGACATCGCGGGAGGCGAGATCGGCAACCCGCCGGCCCGCCATCTGCCGGCTTTCCAGCATCTGAAGCGGCACAACTGCCACTTCACGATCCACGCCGGCGAGGCGGTCGGCGCCGAGTCCATCCACGAGGCCGTGCAGATCTGCGGCGCCGAGAGGATCGGGCACGGCGTGCGCATCACCGACGACATCACGGTGCATGACGACGGCACGGCCCGACTCGGACACCTCGCCTCGTACGTCCGCGACAACGGAATCGCGCTGGAGGTCTGCCCGACCTCCAACCTCCAGACGGGCGCGGCCAAGGACTACGCCACGCACCCGATCGATCTCCTGCGCCGCCTCGGCTTCCGCATCACGCTCAACACGGACAACCGCCTGGTCTCCGGCACCACGATGAGCCAGGAGTTCCAGCACATGGTGGACGCGTTCGGGTACGGCCCCGAGGTCTTCGAGGACTTCACGGTCGCGGCGATCGAGTCGGCGTTCCTGCCCCTGCCGGAGCGGCAGCGGCTGATCCACGAGGTGATACGGCCGGGGTACGCGGCGCTCGCCCGCTGACCGGCGCGGCCGACGCCCGGCACGAGGGCATCCGGGCCGCCGGTGAGCGTGCACGTTTCGTCCCGCGTCAAGGATCGGCCGCCTCCACGGCGATCGCGGTGCGCGGGCAGCCCGCACCACGCCGGTGCGGCACGAGCGCGATGTGCGCCCGGCGCCCGCGGCCGGCGCCCGGCACGAGGGCATCCGGGCCGGCGGCCCGCGGGCCGCCGGGCCGGAACCGGCCCGAGCGCAGACCTCAGCGCAACGCCGGCTCGTCAAGCGTCAGCGTCCTCGCCTCCGCGTCCAGCACCGCCGCGACCCCCAGCGGCATCGTCAGGGCCGTCTCGCTGTGCCCGAACCCCAGCTCCTCGACCACCGGGACGCCCAGTCCACCGAGCCGGTCGAGCAGCACCGCGCGCACCTGTTCGTACGGTCCGCACTCGGCCCAGGACCCGAGCGCGATGCCGCTGACCCCGTCCAGCCAGCCGGAGCGCAGGAGTTGGGTGAGGATGCGGTCGAGGCGGTAGTCCTCCTCGCCCACGTCCTCGATCAGCAGCAGGCCGCCGCGGGCGGACGGCCGGGCGGACGGGGTGCCCAGGTCCGCGGCGAGCAGGCTGACGCAGCCGCCGAGCGTGATGCCCCGGGCGCGTCCCGGCACCATGGTGCGGGCCGTGTCCAGGCCGAGGGTGCGTACCGACTCGGGCTCGAAGAGCGTGGCGCGCAGCGACTCCTGAGTGGGGGCGTCCTTGAGGAAGGTCGCGGCGCCGACCATGGGGCCGTGCAGGGTGGCCAGGCCCGTCCGGACGGCGAAGGCCTCGTGGAGGGCGGTGACATCGCTGTAGCCGACGAAGATCTTGGGGCCGGCCGCGCGTATCGCGGTCCAGTCGAGCAGGTCGACCATGCGCTGGGCGCCGTAGCCGCCGCGGGCGCAGATGACGGCGGAAACGGACGGGTCGCACCAGGCCTCGGTGAGATCGCGGGCGCGGTCCTGGTCGGTCCCCGCCAGATACCAGAAGCCGGGGTGCTGGTCGCGGGCATGGGGCAGTACGACCGGGTCCAGGTCCCAGCCGCGCAGGATCTCCAGGCCCGCGTCGAGCCGTTCGCCGGGTACGGGGCCGCTGGGCGCCACGACGGCGACCTTGGCCCCGGGGCGCAGTCGCGCCGGGCGGGTCAGGGGCGTCAGGGGCGGGCGGTTCACTTCTTGAGCTCCAGTGGGGGGACGTCGGGGCGGGAGATGCCGAAGGTCTGTGCGTACAGGGACAGTTCGGCCTCGAGGGCGCGGATCATGGTGTCGGCCCTGCGGAAGCCGTGTCCCTCGCCCTCGAAGGCGAGGTAGGCGTGCGCGACGCCGCGTCCTGGCATCCGGGCGAGGAAGCGCTCGCACTGGACGGGCGGGCAGATCACGTCGTCCAGGCCCTGCAGCAGCAGGAAGGGCGCGGTGAGGCGCTCCACGTTGTTCAGCGGTGAGCGTTCCCGGTAGCGGCCGGGTACCGCGGACAGCGGGCCGACCAGCGACTCGAGGTAGCGCGACTCGAAGTCGTGTGTCTCGCCGGTGGCCCAGCTGAGCAGGTCGAGGATGGGATAGATGATGGTGCCGCACGCGTACACGTCGGTGGTGGTGAGGGAGGCTGCCGTGGTCCAGCCGCCGGCGCTGCCGCCGCGGATCGCCAGGCGTGCCGGGTCGGCGGTGCCCTCGGCGGCGAGCGCCTCGGCGACGGCCGCGCAGTCCTCGACGTCGACGACGCCCCACTGTTCGCGCAGCCGGTTGCGGTACTGCGTGCCGTAGCCGGTGGAGCCCCCGTAGTTGACTTCGGCGACGCCGAAGCCGCGCGAGGTGAAGTAGGCGATCTCCAGGTCGAGTACGAGAGGCACCCGGCTGGTGGGCCCGCCGTGTGCCCACACGACATAGGGCGGCAGCTCGTCGTCGGATGCGATCCGGTCCGGATTGTGCGGCGGATAGATATGGGCGTGGATCTCGCGGTTGTCCGGTCCGGTGAAGGTGCGGATCTGCGGCTCCGGATAGTACGCGGGGTCCACCGGGTCGCCGTGCGCGCCGCCGATGACCCGGGCCCGGCCGGTACGGGTGTCGAGTTCCACGACCTCGTAGGCGCTGCGCGGGCTGGCGGCGATCCCGATCACCCGGTCACCGTGCACGGCCAGGGTGGGCGCCCACTCGCTCCACGGTCCCGCCGCGTCGACGAGTTCCCCGGACTCGGGGTCCAGAATGCCGAGCGTGGTGGTGCCGGTGCCGTGGATGACCGCGATCAGCCCGTTGTCGAGAGGATGGAACCACTGGCGGCCGATCTGCCACAGCGGGCCGCCGAACTCCTCGGCGCGGCCGGGACACAGGGCGGTGCTCGGGACGAGGCCCGTGCCGAGCGCTTCGGGCCGGATCCGTCGCGGTTCCCACCAGTTGGTGAGGTCCGAGACGAACAGCAGCGAGCCGTCGGCGGCCCACTCGACCTGAGTGATCGACTCCTCCGTGTCCCCGGCGACCGGCCGCACCGCGCTGAACGCGCCGTCCTCGCCCACCTCGCCGAGCATGACGAGCGTGCCGTCCCAGGGCATCTGCGGATGGTCCCAGGCGATCCAGGCCGCCATCCGGCCGTCGGGGGAGATCCGCGGCCCGGTGACGAACCGGTGCCGGTCGTCGCTCAGTTCGCGAACCGCGCCACGGTCCTCGGCGGCCGAGCCGTCCAGCGGTACGGCGGCCATCACCCGGCGTACGTCCGTCGGTGCCTCGCCGGTGAACTCCTCCAGCACGCACCACACTTCACCCTGCTGCGTCCGTATCCTCGGATCGACCCAGCGGAGCCCGCCGCCCACGGGCGAGAGCGGGGTGAGCGGGCGCGGTTCGGCTCCGGGCACATCGGGCTCGTACGCGTACAGCCGCTGGTCGGGGAAGTGCACGAAGACGATCAGAGGCCCTCCGTCGGCACGCTGAACGCCCGCCCAGGGCAGGCCGCCGTACTCGATGACGCGGCTGCGCAGGTCCCACGGCGCGGGGAGCACCGACTCCTCGCCGCCGTCGGCCCGTCTGCGCATCAGAGCCCGCCGGCCGCCCTCGACCGGCCGTGGCGCGGTCCACCACACCTCGTCGCCGACCATGGCGAGAAAGTCGGGGCGTCCGTCGTGCGAGGCGGCGAGGGCCGCGTCGATCGGCGAAGGCCACGTTCCGTAGGGACCCGTGGGTACCATGCCGAACCCCCTATGCGGACTGCAGGTAGTGATCGAGGACGTCGACTCCGAAGTGCAGCGCCTCGACCGGGACGCGCTCGTCGACTCCGTGGAACAGCGCGGCGTAGTCGAAACCGGGCGGCAGTCTCAGCGGTGAGAACCCGTAGCCGGTGATGCCGAGCCGGGAGAACTGCTTGGCGTCCGTGCCGCCGGGCATGCAGTACGGCACGACATGCCCCGCCGGGTCGAAGTGCTCCACGGCGGCGCGCAGTTTGGCGAACGTCGGGGAGTCGACGGGGGCCTGGAGGGCCACCTCACGGTGATGGAACTCCCAGTCGACGTCCGGTCCGGTCAGCCGGTCCATCGTCTCGTGGAACTCGGCCTCGCCGCCGGGCAGCATCCGCCCGTCCACGTAGGCGATGGCGTGGCCCGGGATCACGTTGACCTTGTAACCGGCTTCCAGCATGGTCGGGTTGGCACTGTTGCGTACGGTCGGCTCGACGAGGGCCGCGGCCGGGCCCAGCTTCTCCAGCAGCGCGTCCACGTCGACGTCCGGGGCGTTCACATCGGTGTCGATGCCGTGCAGAGCGGCCAGCTCGGTCAGCGAGGCCCGTACGGTCGGGGTGAGCCGCACCGGCCAGTGGTGCTCGCCGATCCTGGCGACCGCGGCGGCGAGCCTGCTGACGGCGTTGGCCCGGTTGACCTTGGAGCCGTGGCCGGCGGTGCCGTGCGCGGTGAGTTTCAGCCAGCCGGTGCCGCGCTCCCCCGCGGCGATGGGGTAGAGCGCCATCCCCGGTCCGGCGTGAAAGGTGAAGGCCCCGGACTCGCTGATGCCTTCCGTGCAGCCTTCGAACAGCCCGGGGTGATGGTCGGCAAGGAAACCCGAGCCGTCGATCGCGCTGGCCTCCTCGTCGGCGGTGTACGCGATCACGATGTCGCGGCGCGGTCGGATCCCGGCGCGTGCCCAGGCCCGTACGACGGCGAGCACCATCGCGTCCATGTTCTTCATGTCGACGGCGCCGCGGCCCCAGACGACCGAGTCGCGGACCTCCCCGGAGAAGGGGTGCACGCTCCAGTCGGCGGGTTCGGCGGGCACCACGTCCAGATGGCCGTGGACGAGCAGGGCGTCGGCCGAGGGGTCGGTGCCCTCGATACGGGCCACCACGTTGGTGCGCCCGGGGGTGCGCTCCAGCAGGGTGGGTTCGATTCCGGCGTCGGCGAGGCGTTCGGCGACGTATTCGGCGGCGGGCCGTTCCCGGCAGTCACCGCCTCCGCGGTTGGTCGTGTCGATCCGGATGAGGTCGGAGGTGAAGGCCACCACCTCGTCGTGTGCTCGGCCGTCCATGGCGTTCGTCGTCGTCACGTCAGCCATACTGCTCCTCCACCGCTGCCGAGACGATCGTCGTGACCGCTTTGAATGTGCGAATGCCCTCATACATCGTCTCGCTGGTGTAGGCGACGCGCCGCTCGGCGGCGGTCCTCGCCACACCTGGCACCACGGTGGCGGCGGCGGCGAGATGTTCGGCGTCGAACTCCAGCTCCACGGTGAACGGGCCGCCCCGCACGGGCTCGTGACGGGTCGCGAGTGCCGTGGCCTCCTTCGCGGCGGCACGGATGTCCGCCGCGGTACGCGTCGGGGTGCGGCACACGGCCGCGTACCGCGAGACATGGTCCTTGACGGCGACCTTGTGCGCCTCGGGGGCGTAGTCGAGGGCGTCCTCGCAGGTCAGGTCGTCGCCGGTGACGAGGATGACGGGGACTCCGTACTCGGCGACGACATGGGCGTTCAGCAGGCCCTCGCTCGCCCGCACGCCGTTCAGCCAGACGCCGGTGATGGAGTTGGCGAGATAGGTGTGGGCGAGCACGCCTTCCGTGCCGGCGCCGGTGTGGTAGCCGACGAAGGCGATGCCGTCGGCGTCGCCGTGCTGCACGCCCTCCACCATCGAGAGCGACTTGTGCCGTCCGGTGAGCATCTCGGACCGCTCGTCGAGCTGCTCGAGCAGCAGGTTGCGCATGCTCCAGTGCGCCTCGTTGATGAGGACCTCATCGGCGCCGCCGTCGAAGAAGCCGAGCACTGCCGCGTTCACATCGGAGGTGAACATGGCGCGGCAGCGCTCCCACTGGGGTGTGCCGGGCAGCACGTCGGCCGGCCAGGTCACCCCGGTGGCGCCTTCCATGTCGGCGCTGATGAGGATCTTCACAGCTGTCTCCGTTCCCCTGGGCCGCTCTGCCCGGGCACGCCTTGGGGCAGAGCGTGAGTGTAGACCGGAGACAGCCGCACAACCGGTGGTGCGCCGCAGGGGGCGCGCCGTCCGGTGGCGGCGCAGGTTCGCGCCGTCCGGTGGCGCTAGCCGAGCACCTTCTCCAGAGCCGCGAGGGCCGACTCGAGTTCCTCGCGGGTGATGGTCAGCGGCGGGGCGATCCGGATGGTGGAGCCATGAGTGTCCTTGACGAGGACACCCTCGCGCATGAGGCGTTCGCTGATCTGTCGCCCGGTGCCGATCTCCGGGTCGACATCGACGCCGGCCCACAGACCGCGGGAGCGGAAGCCGACGACACCCTTGCCGACGAGTGCGGCGAGACCGTCGCGCAGTACGCCGCCGAGGTCGGCCGCGCGGCGCTGGTACTCGCCCGTGGCGAGCAGGTCGACGACCGCTGAGCCGACCGCGGCGGACAACGGGTTGCCGCCGAAGGTGGAGCCGTGCTCGCCGGGGCGCAGCACCGCCATGACATCCCGGCGCGCGACCACCGCGGAGACGGGCACGATGCCGCCGCCCAGTGCCTTGCCGAGCAGCAGCATGTCGGGACGTACGGATTCGTGGTCGACGGCGAGGGTGGTGCCGGTGCGGCCGAGACCGGACTGGATCTCGTCCGCGATGAAGAGGCAGCCGGTGCGGCGGGTCAGTTCGCGTACGCCGGTGAGATAACCGTCGTCGGGGATGACCACGCCCGCCTCGCCCTGGATGGGCTCGATCAGTACGGCGGCCGTGGTCTCGTCCACGGCCGCCTCGAGGGCGGCCAGGTCGTTGTAGGGAACCACGCGGAAGCCGGGCGTGAACGGGCCGAAGCCGCTGCGGGCGGTCTCGTCCGTGGAGAAGCTCACGATGGTCGTGGTGCGGCCGTGGAAGTTTCCGGCGGCGACGACGATGGTGGCCTGACCCGGCGCGACGCCCTTGACCTCGTACGCCCACTTGCGGGCGACCTTGATGGCGCTCTCGACGGCCTCGGCGCCGGTGTTCATCGGCAGGGTGGTGTCCAGGCCGGTCAGTTCGGCGAGCCCCTCGGCGAATCCGGCGAGCCGGTCGTTGTGGAAAGCACGGGAGGTCAGCGTGACCTCGTCGAGCTGGCGGTGGGCCGCGGCGATGAGCTCGGGATGGCGGTGGCCGAAGTTCAGGGCCGAGTAGCCGGCCAGCATGTCGAGATAGCGGCGGCCCTCGACGTCCTCGACCCATACACCTTCGGCGCGGGCGACGACCACGGGCAGCGGGTGGTAGTTGTGCGCGAGTGTGGTGTCCTCGGCACTGATCAGCTCGGCGGAGGAGCGCTGCGTACGTACGGTGGCGAGGGTCATGCGCGAATCTCCTGGGTGCAGCACTTGATGCCTCCGCCGGCCTTGTGGAACTCGGACAGGTCGACGGGGACGGGGAGGTAGCCGTGCGTGGTGAGTTGTGCGATCAGGGCCGTTGCGCCGGGGGCGACGAGGACATGCTGGCCGTCGGACACGGAGTTGAGGCCGAACGCCGTCGCGTCCTCGCGGGTCGCGGTCAGGGCCTGCGGGAAGAGCCGCTGCAGCACCTCTCGGCTGCCCGGCGAGAACGCGTCCGGGTAGTAGGCGATGTTCTCGTCGTCGAGGACGAACAGGGCGGTGTCGAGGTGGTAGAAGTACGGGTCGACCAGCTGCAGGCTGATCGTCGGCATGCCGAAGAACTCCTGCACCTCGCGGTGTGCGTCCGTGGTGGTTCTGAAGCCGGTGCCGGCCAGGACCAGGCCGCGGACCGGGACGAGGTCGCCCTCGCCCTCGCACACCGCAAGGGACTGCTGCACATCGAAGCCCGCCGCCTTGAACCAGGCCGCGTACAGCGCCTCCTCGGGTTGGCGCTGCGGGGCATGGAAGCGGGAGCCGAAGACCCGTCCCTCGACGACGAGAACCGAATTGGCCGCGAACACCATGTCCGGCAGGCCGGGTTCCGGAGCGACGGTCTCCACCGTGTGGCCGAGGTCGCGATAGGTGGCTACGAGGGTGTCCCACTGGGACCGGGCGAGATCGAGGTCGACTTCGGTGTTCTCGCGCATCCAGGGATTGATGGCGTACCGCACGTCGAAGTACCGGGGTTCGCAGACGAGATAACGTCTCGGGCGAGGCAGACGGCTGGGTGGCACCGAGTGATTCCTCCCGCTTCCTGAGGGTGACCGGGGATGACCCGCATGTCATCAACGGTAGAAAGCGGCGAGGAGCTGCGACAAGAATCAGATACTGCGCATGCGCGCAGCAATGCTGCGTAAATGGGGCCTTCGGCGGTGGTTCGCTTCACCGGGTGCTCCCCGGCCTGTCCCGGGCCCGCTCCAGGGGGTGGCGGTCCGCCTGTTTCACCGCGGTCATCGTCGCGTAGACCACGACGTTGGCCCGGTAGCCGGTGGGCTCGGCATAACCGCCGCCGCAGGTGATCACCCGCAGTTCGGGCAGGTCGGAGCTGCCGTAGACCTTCTTGTCCGGGAATCTCTTCTTGTCGTAGACCTCCACCGCGGCGACGGTGAACAGGGCCGTGCGCCGGTCCGCCCGGCTGATCTCGATCGTGTCGCCCTTGACGAGGGCGCCGAGGTCGTGGAGGACGCCGGGGCCGGTGGGTGTGTCCACGTGTCCGGTGGTGACGGCCGTTCCCGCCGAGCCGGGAGGCGTGCCGTCGCCGTACCAGCCGACAAGGAAGGGGTTGTCGGCGGGCGGGGGCCGCAGCGCCCCCGCGGGATCGAGGTCCAGTCGTGTCATGGAGGCGTCCACGCGGATGGCGGGGATCCGCAGCCGGAGCGGGTCCGAGGGGGGCAGCGGCCGGGCGGCCCTGAGCGCGGGCGAGGCGGTGCGGCCGGGAGCGGGGCGTGGGGAGCCGGAGAATGCCTGGGCGGCCGAAGGCTGCGGTGGCGGCCCGTCGTCGCGTGCCCCGCTGATCACCAGCACCGTACCCGCCAGCAGTGCGCAGGCCAGATACTTCACCGAAGGCCTGAACGGAGGGGGGGAAGCGCTGATCCTGTGACCGGTTTCCATCGCGGTGGCGCCTCCGCTTCGCGGCGGGGTGGGGTGGGACCTCGCGGCCCCCGGACCGGATGCGGTGTCCGGGGGCCGCTGTCAGGGGAGTTGGGCTCTCAGATCCGGTCGCCGCTCGGACGGCGGCGCATTCTGACCACATACCCGACGGCGGCTGCGGCGAGGAGCGCGCTGCCGAGGGCGAGCTGCGTGCCTCTGCCGTCGGCGGCCCCGAAGCCGGCCTCGACCGCGCCGCTCGGGTGGCGGGTGATCTCGTAGTCATCCGTGACCTTGACCCGTGGTGGGCACTTGACCGTGACCGTGTCGCTGCCGGGCCGGGTTCCTTCCGGAACCCGGAACCGGCCGGTGAGCTCGCCTTCACCGTCACCCTTGAAGAGGTGGAACGCTCCTCCCACCTCCGACGTGCCCTTGCCGTAGGTCTCGCCCTCGCCGCAGGCCGTGGTGGTGACGGTGACCGTGGAGCCCGGGGAGGCGTTCCCCGGGCTGATGTCGATGCCCGCGTCGTCGGCGGCGACAGCTGCCGGGACCGACAGAGCAAGGGCACCGAGAACCAGGCCGATACCTGCACCAACGCGTTTGGTACGCATAAGGATCCTCCAACGGAGCAGTGTCCGGCCTGTCTGCGCGGCGCCTCTGCTGTGCTCCGCTCCTGAGGCAACCGACAGTCCGTCAGGTCCGCAACAGGACGTGCCTGCACGGGTGTCACCCGGGCAGGCGTAGTGGCCGCTCCAGCTTGATCGTTTACGCAGGTCACCGAAGCGGAGACGATCGCCGCGGAGTAATCGGCGGAAGGACGGCGAACGGGCGACGGCTCAGTCGTCGTCGCCGAGCGCGGTGGCGGCCCGCCCGGCGCCGGCTTCCGGGCTGCTCGTGAGCAGATGTGACAGGACCATGTAACTGATCGTCTTGCGGATGAACGGCTCGGCCCGGATGCGCTCGAGCACTTCCTCGAAGTGCTCCACATCCGTGGCCCGCACATGCAGCAGCGCGTCGGCGCCGCCGGTGACGGTCATCGCGGCCATGATCTCGGGGTGGTTGCGTACGACCTCGGCCAGGCGCCGCGGCGGGGCGGCGCTGTCGCAGTACACCTCCACATACGCCTCCGTGCGCCAGCCGAGTGCGGCGGGCCGGACCGTGGTGGTGAATCCGGTGATGATGTCGTTCTCGCGCATCCGGTCGACCCGCCGCTTGACGGCGGTCGCCGAGAGGCCGATCGCCGCGCCGATCTCGTTGAAACTGGTCCGTGCGTTCGCGACCAGAGCGGCCACGATCTTCCGGTCCAGGTCGTCGAACGGAACGGACTTGTTCGTCATTTTGGTGATCCTTCGGGCGGCCGGGTAGCGCGCGGACCTTACCGGAAGATCGCCATCGCCTGCACTTCCAGGACCGCGCCGTCGGCGTTCCAGTCCTGGACCTTGCCGAGGCAGCGGGCCGAGAAGGTCCCCTGCGGGACCTCGGTGCGCAGCCCCTCGGTCGCACAGGTGACCCGCACGCGGGGCCCTTCGGCGGGGTCGGCGGGGTCCCCGTACGGGGCCAGCAGAACCGTGCTCCGCGGGGATTCCTCGACCTTGCGGAACCGCCCCCGGATCAGCACGAAGTCCTCGATGTCCCGCAGGAGTACGGTCTGCTGGGACGTCCCGGACCCGTGCGGCGTCGCGAGTCCCCGGGTCAGCGCCGCATTGCGCCGCACGGTCTGGTTGACGAGGTCGACATGGACGATGACGTCCTTCTCCTCCAGTACGTCCATGATGATGCCGATCACCGAGATGGGCTCGGCCACTTCCATGTACTTGCTGACGATCTCACTGTTGTCACGTCTGCCGCCGCCCGCGCTCAGCCCGAACACGGTGGCGCGGATGGTGCCGTCCTTGCTGTCGCTGGTCCGCTGCTCCACCTCTCTGCGCAGGGCCGCCGCGTAACCGCGCATCTGGTAGTGGTCCATGACGGACCGGTCGTGCAGATAGAAGCAGATGCTGTACGTGAGGTTCTGGCCGCGTCCGCGCCTGCCGCGGGTGAGCCGGAGCACGGCCATGACGAGCGCCGTGAAGGCGCCGGCCAAGGTCAGCAGCCACAGGAGCATCCAGGGCCACCAGACGCCCCACCACACCTCACTGAGCACACCCACGGATCTCCTTGAAAGCGTTCAGGAGCGACTGGGCGGTGGCGTCGACCATCCGGCCGCCGGTGGCCCGTGCCGCTCGATCCAGTTCCTCGGTGTCGGCCTCGCCGTGGCGAACGGTGTAGGTGCGCACCGCGCGCGCCTGGGGCGGCAGCGCCGCGTGCCGGCGGAGGAAGGTGTCGAGATCCATCCCCGCGTTGTTCTCTCCGTCGGTCATGAGCACGATGGAGATGTCCTGTCCCGGGTGCTGCCGTACGAGACCGGTCACCTTGACGTAGGCGTGGTCGAGGGAGGACCAGATGGCGGTGGAGTCGGCGAAGTCGTCGGACGCCACGAAGCCGCTCAGCCGGCCCAGGTCGCGCTGCCCCTCGTAGGTCACGCTGCGTTCGTCCAGTACGCGGCCGGCGAATCTCATCACGGTGAGCGCCTCGCCCCGGTAGAACCTGACGAACTTTCCGGAGCGGGAGTCGTCCGCCCCGCTGAGCCCGTCGAAGGTGGCCCGCAGCTGCGCGATGCGTTCGCCGCGCATCGAGCCGGAGAAGTCGAGCAGGAAGATCACCCGGGCGGGCCGGTCCCGCCGGGGAGCCCCGTAGTCGGCGAGCAGCCGGTCGACGACCTTCTGGTCGCCCGGGAAGTACAGCGCGTTGCCGACCGGCTCGCGCAGGCGTGGTATGCGGGGCACGCCGGGATCGATCGGCCGGCGCAGCGTGCGCTCCATGATGTTCTTCTGGACCGGATCGCTCTTGAGCCAGTCGACCATCCTGTCGTACGCGTCCCGTTTGGCGGGGTCGAGCAGCAGCACCGGATAGTCGGAGAGCACCATGCCGTCGTCGGGGTGGACGATCTCCAGCGGCCGGCGCAGCTCGCCGCTCCTGTTGAGCTGGAGCAGTTCTGACTCGTACGTGATCATGGCGTTCAGTTCGTCCTGCCTGCGTACGAACCCGTCGGCCATGCGGGCCGACGAGTCCGCGGTGAGCGCGTGCCCTGCAAAGAAGCCGCGCAGCCGGTCGCAGGAGACGTCCTCGGGGCGCAGGGGGCTTCCCGTGCCCGCCGCGGCCGTCGCGACGCCGATGAGTGCGGCGAGTCCGCTGTTGGTGTGCCGCGGGTCGGCCATCGCGAACTTCAGGGTGCCGTCGGCAGCGGCGTCGGCCGCGTCGGCCCAGGAGATCCGGCCGCCCGGCGCTGTGCGGCGCAGCTGTTCGGCCGTGGCGGGCCGCATGCCGATGACGACGGGCGAGCGCATGATGCTGGTGGCGAGCGGCGGCTCGACGCCCGGCGCGGTCTCCTTCTGCTTGAGGCGGAAGTAGCGGTCGGAGGAGAGCCAGGCCAGATCGTGCCGGTAGCGGCCGGAGGCGAGCGCGTTGCCGGCGTCGACGGTGCCGCGGTAGTCCATCTCCAGCGTGATCCCGGTTTCGCGGCGCAGGTCGTCGAGGAGGGGGCGCATGTCCACGAGTTCGGAGCTGGCCAGTACCCGCAGGGTGACGGACTCGGGGCGGTTCACGGAGCATGCCGTGACGGCGGCGAGCCACAGGCAGGCCATGCACAGGGCGATGAGGCCGGTCGGTCGACGGCGTTGCTGCCTCATCAGGGGCGTCCGGGCAGGGCTTCGACGGCCGGGCAGTCGCCCACGAGGGAGATCATGCGTTCCAGGTAGCGCAGCCGGGGCATCGACGTCCTGGTGTCGTCGTTCTCCATCGAGGGGACGGGGATGTCGCGGCCTTGCAGGAAGCCGGTCAGCTGGTCGCCCGCGACCTCGCCCGTCGGGTCGAGGATCCGGTAGCCGAGCTCCATGGCGCGTCGGCGCAACTCCGGGTCGGTGGAAATGAGTTCGCCGAGTCGGTCGCCGTCGCGGTTGAGGGAGATGAACTGGGGCTGGGTCACGAACTGGCTGGACGGGTACAGCAGCACCCGCTGCGGGTCCAGTTTCTTCGACTCGGCCTGGTAGCGGACCTGGTACGCGAGGTACTGATGCTCGTACGCCACCACCAAGGGAGCGATGCCCTTGCCCTCCGGGGAGATGTAGGTCCGGAACACGTCGGCGGCCGGCAGGCCCTGGTCCATGAGGTGCTTGATCTCGCGCCCCCGCGCGTCCGCCTCCCGGTCGGTGTCCGGCACTTCGTCGCCCTCGCCGTGCCAGGTGAAGGCGACCAGCGCCAGATAGGTGCCTGCCGAGTTGGCTCCGCACACGTCGGGGCTCTGGGCGACGATCCGGTTCGCGTTGGTGATGCCGTGCCGCTGGATGCCGATGTCGTCCCACCGGACCTGCCGGTGGATGTGGTCGAGGAATTTAGGCATGTTCAGTACGTAGTACAGCGGGCCGCCCGGGCCCGCGCGGCGGTGCGCGGTGGCGATCCCCGCGTCCCGCAGGGTCTCGGCGTATTCGCGGTAGGTGGCGAGCACGATGGGGCTGACGAACGGCCGGTGCACCTTGGCGTACTGGTTCCGTGATGCCCGCGCACTGGTGATCAGGTCACCTGCGGGCTGGCCGGAGGGAAAGACGAAGTCGTACCGGGAGATGTCCCGGACGGCAACCTCGCGCGATCCGGAGCTGGTGATGTGCACCCGTATGTGATGCTTCATCAGGATCCGCTGGACCTCGGCGTCCTCGAAGAAGTCCCGCTTGGAGGCCATCTTCCCTTCCAGCGTGACCACCCGATGGAAGGGAAGCAGGATGTTTCCCGACACGGCCAGTGTGAGCGCACCGATCAGTACGGCGGCCAGCAAGGGCACGGCGGCGACAAGGAAGGTGCGCCGCGACGACAAGGAGGACGAGCCGCGCCTGACCTCCAGTCGCGGTTCCTCGATGACCGGTCTCTCCCCGATGGCCACGGCCGCCTCCCCCAGAGTCCCGCGTCCCACGGGGACAGCCTTGCGCAACCGGATGGCTCGCCGGGCACGTTCGGCTCAATCCGAGGTGAACACATCAGTCCTCAGGCACGGCCGCTTCCCATGACCAGCCACCTCGACGGCAGCTCGATGCGGGCCCCGGAGGGGGCGTACTCGGTCGTGGTGAGTGGCAGGTCACCGCTCGCCAGCACCTCGAGACCGGCGGTGGTGAAGAACTCCTCGACCTCGGCGTCCGCCACGGCACCCGGCACGATGCCGTGCCGGAAGACGGGCCGCAGTTTCGGCGGCGGCCCCTCGGGCGACTGCGCGAGGCCCATCAGCTGCCGCCCGGCCGTCTCGGCGAGCTCCACGACGAATGCACGTCCCCGCTCCCCCACCAGGGTCGCGATCCCGTCGGCCACCGCCTGGCGGTCCTGCGGATCGCACTGATGGAGCACGCCTCGCATATAGACGTTGGCGTCACCGAGTTCGGCGTGCAGCTGCGCCATCAGCGCTCCGTCCGCCGCGTCCAGCTCACGGAACCGGGCCTCGTCGCCGCTGTCCCTCCGCCTGGCGCGCTGGATCGCGGCGGGGGCCAGGTCCACGCCCAGCACGGACGGGAAACGGCCGGCGAGGAACAGGGTCTGGGTGCCGTTGCCGCAGCCCAGGTCGACCAGGGACAGGGCGGGTTCGGTCATGTGCGGCTCGTAGATCGCGAGATGGACCCCGGCGGTCAGAGCGGGTTCCGCGTCCCAGAACACCTCCCCCGGCGCGTCGGGGGCCTCGCTCCAGAATCCTTCCCAGGCTTCCTTGTAACGACTCGTCACGCTCATGAAACGCTCCAGTCCCCAGGGTGTGATGTGCTGACACAGCGTCAAGATCGGTCTACCGCTCCGCGGTTGTCGCGACAAGAACCCGACGTGGACCTTTGCGCAGCGTTCGACCGGCAGGATCGGCACGTCCGGCTCCGCGGGTGTGGCCGGGGGGTGTGCGCTGTGGCCGGGGGGAGCTCCGGCGACTACGGCAGCGCCAGCTCGAACCAGACCGTCTTGCCGTGGGCCGTACGGCTGGTGCCCCACTCCCGCGCCAGGCTGCTCACCACTCTCAGCCCCCGGCCGTGCTCGTCGTCGGGGCGCGCCCCGAGCAGTGCCGGCAGCGTCTGGTCCTCGTCCGCCAGCTCGCACAGCAGCGACCCTGCCCGTACGAGCCTCAGCTCCGCGCGCCGCCCGTGCGCGTGCCGCACCGCATTGGCGACCACCTCGCCGGCCAGTTGCTCCGCCGTCTCGCTCAGTGCGCCGAGTCCCCACACGCCCAGCTGTCCCCGTACGAGCCGCCGGGCCCGTGCGGCCTCGCTCGGCTCGAGCGACAGCTCCCAGGCGGCGACCGAATCCGGCTCCATCCCGTTGAGCCTGGCCATCAGCAGAGCCACATCGTCCTTGCGGCCGCCGCGGCCCGCCTGTGAAAAGGACGCGGCGAGCGCGCGGATGATCGTGTCGCAGGCGTCGTCCATGGAGGCGGCGGGGTGCGCGGCCGACTCGCACAGCGTCGCCAGGCCCACACCGATGTCCTCGCCGCGCACCTCCACCAGCCCATCCGTGCACATGACGAGCCGGTCACCGGGTGACACCGGCACCCGGGCACTCTCGAAGGGCACGCCGCCGACACCGATCGGGGCGCCGGTCGGCAGCTCCAGCAGTTCGCTGCGCCCGTCCGCGGCGCGCACGATCACCGGGGGCACATGGCCGGCGTTGGCCATGTGCAGCTCGCCCCGGATCGGGTCGTACACCGCGTACAGACAGGTCGCGAGATAGTGCTCGCCCAGACGCTGGGCGAGGTCGTCGAGATTGCGCAGCAGCTGCGCGGGCGGCAGGTCGAGAGCCGCCATCGTCTGCACGGCGGTGCGCAACTGGCCCATCATCGCGGCCGAGTGGAGGCCGTGACCCATCACATCGCCCACGACGAGCGCGGTGCGCGATCCCGGCAGCTTGATCGAGTCGAACCAGTCACCGCCGACCCGGCCGAGCTGGGTGCCCGGCAGATAGCGGGTGGCGGTGTCGCAGCCCGCCATCCGCGGCGTTGCCTGCGGCAGCATGGAGTCCTGGAGGGTCTCGGCGACGTTCTCCTGGTAGGTGTACATCCGGGCGTTGTCGAGCACGAGGCCGGCGCGGGCGGCCAGTTCGGCCCCGGTGACCCGGTCCATGTCGTTGAACACGGCGCGTTCCGCGTGGCGCAGAAGGATCATGAAGCCCAGCACCACATTGCGCGCCTTGAGCGGCACCACCAGCATGGAGCGGCCGTTGATCAGCGGGCGGATGTCGCGCTTTTCGAACTGCGAGGCGATGGCGGTGCCCATCTGCTCGCTGATCCGCGGCACCAGCACGGGTTCGCCGGTGGTCATGCACCGGAAGAACGGGGTGTGCACGGGGAACGGCATGGATTCGCCGACCGGTACGACATCGTCCCAGCGGCCCGGCTCGTCGACGTGCTCGACGGCGACCCGGTGCCACAGAGTGGTCTCGTCCGGCGGTCCGTCGGGAAAGCCCTCGCCCGCGACGACCTGTTCCCGCAGGTAGGTGCCCGCGACATCGGTGAAGCGCGGCACGACGGCCGCGCTGACTTCCTGGATCGTCCGGGCGAGGTCGAGCGAGGAGCCGATACGGCCGCTGACCTCGTTGAGGAACTCCAGCCGCTCGCGCACGGCGGCGTACTCGAGGTCCTGCACCGGATCGGCCGCTTCGACGGGGTGTCCCGCCGCCGCGGATTTCTCGGCCGCCCGCTGCCGTGCCCTGCGCTCGGCGCGCCGCGGGACACCCCAGTCCGGGGTGACCGGCACCCGGTCGTGGTGGCTGAACTCGAGCACGGGATAGCCCAGATCCAGGACCTGGGAGACGATCCGCGACGACTCCTGGACGCTCATGCTCGGCAGGATCTCCGGGAGTCCGCGGGCCAGTTCGTCGAAGCCGGGGAACTCGGTGTGCAGGGCGAACCCGGGCGAGATGCGCTCGACGCTCTCGTCCTCGCCGGCGAACCGGCTCGCGTCGGCGGCCAGTACGAGCAGCCGCTCGGGGCCGGGCCCGACCATGGGATACGCCCACCACAGCACGTCGACCCGTGCGCCGCCCGCTTCGGAGAGCCGGGCGCGGCCCGCGGCGGGGTAGGCGGTGAGGCCGTTCAGCGACGCGTCGAGGCCGGGACCCGGCCCGTCGTACGCCTCCAGGGCGTCGTACGAGCTGTCCTCGTTCAGCCTGTCCTCGTTCAGCGCGCCGGAGACGGGGAGCAGTTCGACCGCGCTCCGGCCGACCGCGGCCTCCCGCGTGGGTCCGAACAGCCGTCGCGCACCCGTGGACCAGTGCGACACCAAACCGTCGCCGTCCACGACGACCACGGCGAGCGGGACCCGGCCGGCCACGGCGTCCTGCGGTGGCGCTGTCGGCGGAACACCACTGTCCATGGCTGGATGGCTCCTTCCCCGCCGCCCGGATCCGCGGCCTCGGCACCACGTTACGACTCACGAGTAGCTTTGGCGTGGCAATGACGTAACAGGGCGTGCGTGCACGCGAATTGACGTCGCGTCAATTGGCCGCCCACGAGCTGCTACGGGTCAGTCCTCGTGGCCGAGCTGCAGGTCGCGCTCGGTTCGCCCGCCGCCCGCGACCTGCAGGACGGTCGCCACCGGCGGATAACCGGCGGCGATCACGGTGTACTCGCCGGACGACAGGTCCACGAAGCGGAAGGTGCCGTCGGGGCCCGTGGTGAGGGTGTCCATCACGTTGCCGGCCGCGTCGAGGAGGGTGACGCGCGCGTCATCGACCGGCCGCCCGTCGCCGGCCCGTACCGTGCCGCGCAGCAGCGCACCGCCGGCCAGCTCGATGTCCTGTCGGGTCTCGCGGGAAGCCTGCACGCTGACGGGGTGCGCGGCGGGGCGGAAGGCAGGGGCGCTCGCCGCGAGGGTGTACTCCCCCGCAACCAACTCCGTGATCACATAGCCGCCTTCGCGGCCGCTGCGGGTGCTCGCCACGACCTCACCGCGGACATCGGTGAGGGTGACGGCGGCATCCCGCACCGGGGTGCCGTCGGCGGTCACAACCGTTCCGGCGAGCCGGCCCGCGCCGCCGAGGACCACGTCGAGTTCGACGGGCCGCTCGCCCACGGTGACGGTGACGGCCTGCGGCTGGTGCCCGCCGGCCGCAGCGATCATCACATACGAGCCGGAGCCGGGCACGCTCAGCGCATACCGCCCGTCCTCGCCGCTCGCGCCGCGGCCGATCTGCCTTCCCTGTACGTCGATGAGCGTGAGGGCGGCCCGCGGCACGCTGCTGCCGTCGTGGTGCTGGACGGTGCCGCAGACGGGGACACCCACGGGGTACGGGGAAGCCGGCGGCGTCGGCGTGCGGGGGCTTGCGTGGCGGGCGTGCGGAACGGCGGTGGGCTCGGCGGCGGAGGCGTTGTGGGACACCAGCGGTTTCTCCTTGAGGAAGAAGGCGATGAACAGGCCGAGCGCGAGCACCGGCACGAGGAAGAGGAAGATCCGTGGCATCGCGTCCGCATATGCCTGGATGTAGCCGTCGCGCAGGACGGGCGGCATGGCGTGCACCAGCTGCGGGGTGATGGACGTGGGATCGGGCAGGTCCGCACCGGCCGGTAGGCGGTCGGCGAGCGCATCGGTGAGCCGGTCGGCGAAGAGGGTGCCGAACACGGCGGCGCCGACGCTGCCGCCCATCTGCCGGAAGTAGTTGTGGGCGCTGGTGGCGGTGCCGAGGTCGGCGGGCGGTACGGCGCTTTGCACGGCGATGATCAGCACCGGCAGCACCAGTCCGATGCCCACGCCGAGCACGGCCTGCCAGATGCTGTACTCAAGCCGGGGCGTGCCGGCCTCGAGTCCGGACAGCAGCCACATGCCGACGGCGGCGACGAGGCTGCCGAGGACGGGGTAGATCCTGTAGCGCCCGGTGTGACTGATGAGCTGTCCCGAGACGATCGAGGCGACGACGATGCCGCCCATCATCGGCAGCATCAGCAGGCCCGACTCGGTTGCGCCGGCCCCGTCGACCATCTGGAGGAAGGTCGGCAGATAGCCCGCCGCGCCGAAGAGTGCGACGCCGACGACCGCGCCGACGAGCGAGGTGATGACGAAGACCGGGTCGCGGAACAGCCGCAGCGGGATAATCGGTTCGGGTGCGAAGCGCTCGACGACCAGAAAGAGCACGGTAATTGCCGCTGCTGCGGCGGCGAGCCCCAGGATGACGCCCGAGTCCCAGGCGTACTCGGTGCCGCCCCAACTGGTCAGCAGCACCAGGCAGGTGGAGGCTGCCGCGAGGAACAGCGCGCCGAGGACGTCGAGCCGGGCCCGGACCGCCGGCCTGGGGAGCTTCAGCCCCAGGGTGACCACGAGCAGCGTGATCAGGCCGAAGGGGACGTTGAAGTAGAAGCACCAGCGCCAGGAGGCGTGGTCGGTGAAGAAGCCGCCGAGCAGCGGTCCTGCGACGGACGCGAGTCCGAAGGCGGCACCGATCAGTCCCATGAAGCGGCCGCGTTCCCGGGGCGGGACGATGTCCGCGATGATCGCCTGCACGCCGATCATGAGCCCGCCGGCGCCGATGCCCTGGAGGGCGCGGAACGCGATGAGCTGATCCATGGTGCGTGACCAGCCGGCGAGTGCGGAGCCGACGACGAAGACGACGATGGCGAACTGGAAGACACCCTTGCGCCCGAAGAGATCGCCGAGTTTTCCGTAGATCGGCAGGCCGATGGTGGCGGTGAGCAGATAGGCGGTGATCGCCCAGGGCATCCGGTCCAGCCCCTGGAGCTCGCCCACGATCTTCGGCAGCGCGGTGGCGACGATCATCTGCTCGAGGGCGGCGAGCAGCAGCGCGAGCATCAGGCCCAGGAAGACCAGGCGTACGCGCCGGGGGCTGAGAGCCTCGGGGGACGTCGCCGTGGCGGCAGGGGGCGGCGGGTCCGCCGGGCCGACGGCGGCCGCCGGTGCGGCCTGCTCGTCCTTCACCAGAGTGCTTCCGCCCACGGATCTGCTCCCCTCGTCGCCTGCGCGGCGCCATTGTTCGCATTACGCGCCAAGGGGGAGCAAGCCGGACGCCGTCGGGACCGCGGCAGCGTGATCGCGTCAACCGGCCCCAAGGGGGCGCACATCGGGCGCCCATCAGGGGCTTTCCCGTGGCACGTCGTGCGCGGGGCGCATCACGCGCCACGGGGAAAACCACTCGAACCGGTGAGTGGATCGTGGACTGCTACTTCTCGACCTCGGCGGCGAGCCTGGCCAGCACGGCGTCGTAGATCCGGCCGAGACCCTTGGGTGCGAAGGTCTTCTCGAAGAAGCCGCCGACACCTCCGGCGCCGTTCCAGACAGTGGTGACGACAGCCTTGGACTTGCCCTCACCGGCCGGGGTGACGGTCCATGTGGTGACCATCGAGGAGTTGCGGTCCTTCTCGACGAGCTGACCGTCGGTGGGTTCGGTGACCTCGAGCAGGCAGTCGCGGACGCGCTTGCTGGTCGCCTGGAGCTTCCAGTGCACGAGCGTGCCCTCGCCGTCACCGCCCTCGCGGACCTCGTATTCGCTGAAGTGCTCGGGCAGGAGCTTCGCGCGGGTGTTCTCGTAGTCGGCCACGGCATCGAACACCGTCTCCGCGTCCGCCGCGATGATCCGCTCCGTGGTCGCCTCGACCTGCGCCATTCCTGTTTCCTCCAGCACTCGCTCCAGCGGGATGGCGCTAGCCAATCACCTCGGGTCAGGCCTCCCCAAATCCTTGCGCCGTCCACTCCCGACGGCGCGAGGCAGCGATCATGGGAACAGTTGTTCTATTCTGGGGCCAGTGCTACCGAGGAGGCACCCATGCGCTGGGACAATCTGGTCGACAACCCCGCCGCCACCGGCGACACCGCTCTTTTCGGTACGTCCGCGGTGACCACCCGCACCTTCGACACGCCCGAATTCCGCGGCATCACCTTCCACGAGATCCGGGCCCGCTCGATCCTCAACCGCGTGCCGGGCGCATCCCGGATGCCGTTCGAATGGACCGTCAATCCCTACCGGGGCTGCACACACGCCTGCGTGTACTGCTTCGCCCGCAAGACCCACAGCTATCTGGACCTCGACACCGGCCTCGGCTTCGACTCCCAGATCGTGGTCAAGATCAACGCACCGGAGCTGCTGCGCCGGCAGCTCACCTCCCGGCAGTGGAAGGGCGCGCACATCGCGATGGGCACCAACGTCGACTGCTATCAGCGGGCGGAAGGGCGCTACCGGCTGATGCCGGGCATCATCACGGCCCTGCGCGACCAGGCGAACCCGTTCTCCATCCTCACCAAGGGCACGCTGATCCTGCGGGACCTGGAACTGCTGCGACAGGCCGCCGACGTCACGGAGGCCGGCATCTCGGTGTCGGTGGGCTTCGTCGACCAGGAGCTGTGGCGCACCGTCGAACCGGGCACCCCCTCCCCCGAGCGCCGCCTCGACGTCGTACGCGCCCTGACCGAGCACGGCATCGGATGCGGCGTCCTGATGGCGCCGGTGATCCCCTTCCTCGGCGACCGCCCGGACCAGCTGCGGGCGACGGTCCGCGCGATCGCCGCCTCCGGCGCGACATCGGTGACCCCGCTCGTACTCCATCTGCGGCCCGGCGCACGCGAGTGGTTCATGGCCTGGCTGCGCGAGCGGCACCCGCATCTGGTGGGGCGCTACGAACGGCTGTACGCGGATGGGGCATACGCGCCCAAGTGGTACCAGCGCCGGATCACCCGCCATGTCCACGAGCTGGCCACCGAGTTCGGGATCGGCCCCTCGGACCGCGGGATGCCACGCCGGATCCCCGCCCGCGCGGAGCCGGACGCCGCGGCACCGGAACCGACCCAGCTGACCCTGCTCTGAGACCGGCTGTCAGTGGCGTGAGCGAGGATGTGCGCATGACTGCGCATCTCACCCATGTGAACGCCCCCGACGGTGTCGCCCCCGGCACCGGATACAGCCACGTCGTGTGGGGCACCGGCCGCTTCGTCGCGATATCGGGCCAGTGCGCCCTCGACGAGCAGGGTGAGGTCGTGGGCGCCGAGGACGCGGCGGCACAGGCCCGGCAGGTCTTCGAGAACCTGCGCCGCTGTCTTGCCGCGGCGGACGCGTCCTTCGACGACCTGGTCAAGCTGACCTACTTCGTCACCGACGTCGCCCACCTCCCGGCGGTCCGCGCGGCCCGCGACGAAGCGCTCGGCACCGCCCGCCTCCCGGCAAGCTCGGCGGTCCAGGTCTCGGCACTGTTCCGCCCCGAACTGCTTGTCGAGATCGAGGCGTTCGCGCTCGTAGCGGAGACGGGCTGACGCGTGGAGACCCTCGTACGGGAGATGACCACCGACGACTGCGAGGCCGTCGCCACGGTGCGGGTGCGGGGCTGGCAGTTCGCGTACGCCGGGATGATGCCCCAGTCGTATCTGGACGCCATGAGCGTGGCCGAGGACGCCGAGAAGCGCCGGGACTTCTTCGAGAGGGGCCGCGGCAGGGTGACGAACGTCGTCGCGGTGCGGGCAGGAGCGGTGGTCGGATGGGGCTGCATCGGCCCGAGCCGGGACGAGGGCGCGACGGCGGAGCAGGGCGAGCTGTACGCCATATACGTGCTGCCGGAGCAGGTGTCCACGGGGGTGGGGCGCGCGCTCATGGCCCAGCTGAACCGACGCGCCGAGGCGGACGGGTTCCGGAGCATGCGGCTCTGGGTCCTGAAGGAGAACGACCGGGCCCGCCGCTTCTACGAGCGGGCGGGCTTCCTCCCCGACGGCGCGGAGGAGCCGTACGACGTGGAGGGCGTGGCGGTCCCCGAGGTGCGGTACGTCCGGCAGTTGGGCGGTCAGGGCCTTCCGGGTCGGGCCGACTACTCGGCCGGGACCCAGCCACCGGAGCTGTGGTCGTAGTCGTAGACCGGGCGGCCGCGGATGCCGCTCGTGCGGAAGGGCCGGCCCGCGTCGTCGATCCGGATCGTGCCGGAGCGGTCGCCGCTGCTCCATTCCAGTTCCAGGTACCAGTCGCAGTCACAGGTCACCGTGCGGCCGGTGACCAGAAGTATCTCGGGATCGGTGGCGGAGACCTTGTAGGGGAACGAGACCGCCGGGATCGGCTCGCCGGAGTCGTTGCCCGGTACCGAGCGGGCGAGCGGGCGGGGCGCGTCGAGGTCCGTGTCGAACAGCCGCGGCGTGATCGACCCTCCGCAACCGGAGCTCATGCGGTAGACGTTGTGGTTCGGCGGTGTCCGCCTCGCGGTCACGCGGACCCGTAGCGCCTGAAGGACGACGGCCTTGTCGCTCCTGCCCTGCACGGTGATGCGGACGAGGGTGTTGCCGGCGTGCACCGCGCCGAGGGAGCGGGCCCAGGGTCCGGCGTCGGACTCGGCCGGTGGCGGAGGTACGGCACCGGGACCACGGTTGACGGCGTAGGCGTGGTCGCAGCCGTTCTCCCAGACGTGTTGGCCGGTCTTCCAGGTGAACGGCGTTGCGCTGCCCCCGGGTCGGGAGGTGCTGGTCGGCCGGGGGGAAGCCGCCCCGGAGCCGGGGCGCGGCGTGCCCGTGGATCCTGACGGCCCGTCGGACGGCCCGGAGGCCTTCGTATCCGGCGAGGCGAGCCCCTCGGCGCCGGCCTCGTCACCAGGGGCAGCGGAGGCTGCGCTGTGACCGCCGGCGGGCTGCCGGGCCGTGGTGCGCTGTCCGTCGGACGCCAGGAGCGGGGACCGGTCGAACGCCATGAGAAGGACGAGCGTGAGGATGGTCGTCGTGACCAGGGCGGCGGCGTAGACGGTGCGGCGACGGCGGAGGGGGCCGAAGCGTCCAATCCGGACGGGCAGCGCCCCGGGGGCGGACGCCTCGCTGTCCGCGGGGTCCTCGCCGAGGAGGACGGCGGAGACTCGCGGGCCGGTGGCCACATCCGGCGCGGTGGCAGCGTCGGCCGGGCCGTCTTGCCCCTGCGCCGCCGAGCCGCCGGCGGTGACATCAGCCCCGTGGCCGGGGACCACATCCGCCGCCCGGCCCGTGACCGGACCCGCCACCATATCCGCCGAGTCCTGCGGGCCCGACGCGCCCCCGGTGCCTGGAGGGGACACAAGCGCCTTGTCACCGGCCGCCGCCGGGACCCGCCCCGCTCCCTCCCCGTTCTCCTGCCGGCTGCGGCGTTCCACGTCCGCCCTGATCCACATCCGGTGCAGCGCGACGAGTTCCTCGCCGTCGCAGCCGCACAGCCGGGCCAGCCGTTCCACCGGTGCGAATTCCAGCGGCACCGTCCGGCCCGAGCAGTACCGGTGCAGCGTCGACGCGCCGACTCCCACCCTGCGCGCCAGCGCGCCGTAGCTGCGGCCCGACCCGTCCCGGATCTCCCGCAGCCGCCGTGCGAATGCCTCGGTCTCCCGCGCTGCGCTCAAGCCGTCCCACTCCCCCCGGCCGTCCCAGGACGGCGTTCCACCCCTCTGCGTAACCCCACGTCAAAAGGGGTGGAATGGTTCCACCGTCCCACCAGGGCCCACGGTGCTTGCCCAGGCGGTGCGGGCCGCCCACGCTGGTGATCGTTCAGCAAGCCATCGACACGGGGGAATTCCTTCCATGAACACGCTTCGCGCCGCTGCCGTGACCGCCGCAGCCGTCGGCATGACGATCGTCCCGCTCACCACGACCGCTTCCGCCGCAGGCACGGCCGCTCCCGCTCCGCGCACGTTCCTGTCGGCGTCGCAGCTGCCGGCCTCTTCCACCCCCTGGCAGGCCGACGCGGTGCGCAGGGGCCTGCCTGCGGACGGCTCGGTATGCACGGCAGGGATCGCGCCCAAGGCCGGCAGCTCCCACCGCGATTTCAGGACCGAGCTCGACACCGGAGCCCGCCAGACGACCACGGTCGCCCCCAGCACCGCCGCGGCGAAGGCCCTCGCGGCCAAGCTCCGCGCCTCCGTCGAAGGATGCCTCGACCGGCTGAAGGAGCAGTACCCGAGCCTCGAGGGCGAGGCCTTCTACCACGGCAGGGTCGACGTCGAGGAGGGCGCGCACGTCTACAGCATCGACACCGCCGACCCCGAGGCCGGCTCGAGCGACATCAGCCTGTACTCGGTCGGCCGCGACGGCCGGAGCGTCACCGTTGTCGAGTGGGGGCAGCTGGGCGATCTCGACGGCGCTCCGGTCGCCGGCTTCAAGAAGACCGCGGGCATCGCCGTCGCCAAGCTCAACTGAGTCCTGCGCACAAGCACTTCACACAACCGCCCGTCGAGGGACGGTCGTGGCTGCCGCGCCCGATCCGACACCCGACGGGCATATCGGGGGAGCCGCGCGCTCCGGGCCGGGGTTCCCGGTCCGGAGCGCGCGGCCGCGTCCGGTTCACGCGAGACGAGCCAGCGCCGCCTCCGCCGCCGCCGTGAGCCGGGGATGCGTACGCGCGGCGCTGAGAACATCTCCCGCCCGTTTGTCGCCCATCGCGCCGAGGCCTTCGACACAGGCCAGCGCCACCCGCCAGTGCGGATCGCCCGGGGCGGCCAGTCTGCGCGCGAGCACGGTGATCAGTGCCGGTACGGATTCCGGTGCGCGCAGCAGGGTCAGCAGACGCACCGGTGTCAGGGCGTAGGCGACACGCAGCTCGTTGGTGGCGAGTGCCGCCGCGGCGCGCGGGGTGCGGGGGTCGGCGAGCCGGGCGAGGGCGTGGGCGGCGGAGACGCAGCGGTCGGGGTCGCGGTGGTTGAGCAGCAGGACGAGGGATTCGAAGGCGCGCCGGTCACCGGCGCAGCCGAGCCGGAAGGCGGCGATCTCGCGGGCCCACAGCGGGCGCCGGTGTTCGGTGAGGACCGCGACGAGTTCCTCGCGGTCCTCGGTGACCAGCAGGCGCTCGTATGCCGCCCCGCCGCCCGCCTCGTCCCGCAGCCGGTGTGCGAGCGACCGTAACTCCTCGTCCATGGTCGTCAACTCCTCGTCCATGGACGTGAGGATATCGGCGATCTGCCGCCGGTTTGTCGGCGATCCAGATCACACAGGCCCGCTCGGCCACAGGTATGGCGCGCTCGTTACTGGCGAGTTAATCTCAAGTGAGCGGGTAACCCCCGCACACCTCACGGCGGCCTGGTGACGCAGCCGCCGGTGGGGGCACCTCTCTGGCCGCCAGGCCCGGGAGAAGTCGGTTCGGCAGTTCACTACTGCACGATGTGCGGCGCGACTTGGGACAGAGTCCGTCGGCCCAGCACCACGACACGCGATTTCCGCGCGCCGTGCGCACACCCTCAGCAGCACGCCCCTCGGGCAGGCCGCCTTTTCGGCGACTCCGCCCTGGTGGCAGCCGTTTTGTGCGCACCGGCCCGTCCGCGCTCCTCATCAGTCGTCACTCATCCCTGGAGTCCCGTGATGGACATCCCTCTGAACACCATTGCCGTCATCGGTCTCGGCACCATGGGCACCGGCATCGCCGAGGTCCTCGCCGGCGCCGGCCGTGAAGTCATCGGCATCGACATCAGCGACGCCGCCGCCCGCCAGGCCGTTGTCGCGCTCGAGGCCTCCACCGCCCGCGCTGTGGAGCGCGAGCGGATCACGGAGGAGGAGCGCAGCAACACCCTCGCCCGCTTCCGCACCTTCTCCGATCTGCAGGCCGCGGCCGACGCCGACCTCGTGATCGAGGTCGTGCCCGAGTCGTACGAGGCCAAGCAGCAGGTGGTCCGTGAGCTGGACGGCGTCGTGCGCCCGGACACCATCATCGCCACCGGTACCAACGCCCTGTCGGTGACCCGGCTGGCCGCCGAGTCGGCCCACTCGGAGCGCGTGCTCGGCCTGCACTTCTTCAACCCGGCCCCGGCGATGAAGCTGGTCGAGGTCGTCTCCTCCGTGCTGACCTCGCCGAAGGCCGTCGAGGCCGTCACCGCGCTCGCCCGCGAGCTCGGCAAGGAGCCCGTCAAGGTCGGCGACCGCCCCGGTTTCATCGCGGACGGGCTGCTCTTCGGCTACCTGAACCAGGCCGCCGCGATGTACGAGGCCCGCTACGCCTCCCGCGAGGACATCGACGCCGCGATGAAGCTCGGCTGCGGTCTGCCGATGGGCCCGCTCGCCCTGCTGGACCTGATCGGCATCGACACCGCGCGTACGGTCCTCGAGGCCATGTACTCCGAGTCCGGCGACCGGCTGCACGCTCCGGCCCCGATCCTCAAGCAGCTCAGCGAGGCGGGCCTGACCGGCCGCAAGGCGGGCCGCGGTTTCTACACCTACGCCGCCCCCGGCACCTCCGTGCTCGAGGCGGACGCCCTGACCCCGCAGCCGTCCGCCGGCGCGGGCGCGGGCCGCGAGATCAGCTCGGTCGGCGTGGCCGGCTCCGGCACCATGGCCAGCGGCATCGCCGAGGTCTTCGCCAAGGCCGGCTACGACGTCGTGCTCGCCGCGCGCAGCCTGGAGAAGGCGGAGGTCGCCAAGGCCCGCATCGCCAAGTCCCTCGCCCGCTCGGTCGACAAGGGCCGGATGACGGCCGAGGCCCGGGACGAGACGCTTGCCCGCGTCACCCCGGCCGGCTCGCTGGACGCCTTCGCCGAGGTCGACCTGGCCGTGGAGGCCGTGGCAGAGGACCTGGAGATCAAGCAGCAGCTGTTCGCCACGCTGGACAAGGTCTGCAAGCAGGGCGCGGTGCTCGCCACCACGACGTCCTCGCTGCCCGTCGTCGCCTGCGCCCGCGCCACCTCGCGGCCGCAGGACGTGATCGGTATGCACTTCTTCAACCCCGCGCCGGCCATGAAGCTGGTCGAGATCGTGCGTACGGTCCTGACCGCGGACGACGTCCACGCCACCGTGCGCGAGGTCACCAAGAAGATCAGGAAGCACCCGGTGGACTGCGGCGACCGCGCGGGCTTCATCGTGAACGCGCTGCTCTTCCCGTACCTGAACAACGCGATCAAGATGGTCGAGGAGCACTACGCGTCCCTCGACGACATCGACACCGCGATGAAGCTGGGCGGCGGCTACCCGATGGGCCCGTTCGAACTGCTCGACGTGGTCGGTCTCGATGTCTCGCTGGCCATCGAGAAGGTTCTGCACAGCGAGTTCCGCGACCCGGGGCTCGCCCCGGCGCCACTGCTGGAGCACCTGGTGGCCGCCGGTTGCCTCGGCCGCAAGACGGGACGCGGCTTCCGCGAATATGCCCGGCGCTGATGTCGACGGGGGCTGGGGAGGACTGCTCAATCCGGGCGGTTCTCCCCCCGCCTCCGGCACGGGGACCGAGAACCCGCAGGCGCGCCCGGCTGCACGAATGCAGTACGTTCAGCTCATGCCCCAGCCTGCTGAACCCACCCGACGGTCCACCCGCGCAGGCGCTGCGCCCGACGCCCCGGAAAGTGCCGCAGGCTCCCGCGCAGCCGCACAGCGTCTGAAAATGCGGCGTGAACTGGCCGCGGCGGCCATGGAGTTGTTCGCGACCAAGGGGTACGAGGCGACGACCGTCGACGAGATCGCCGCCGCGGCGGGTGTGGCGCGACGGACGTTCTTCCGGCACTTCCGTTCCAAGGAAGAGGCGATCTTCCCGGACCACGACGACACCCTGGTGCGGGCCGAGGCGGTGCTGAACGCGGCGCCCGCCCATGAGCACCCGCTGGACACCGTGTGCCGGGGCATCAAGGAGGTCATGCGCATGTACGCGGCCTCTCCGTCGGTGTCGGTCGAGCGTTACCGGCTGACCCGTGAGGTGCCGACCCTGCGAGAGCGGGAGATCGCCTCGGTGGCCCGCTACGAGCGGCTTTTCACGCGCTATCTGCTGGGCCATTTCGACGAGCGCGACCACCACGACGGCAATGACGACCCGCTGCTGGCGGAGGTGGCCGCGTCCGCGGTCGTCACCGCGCACAACCATGTACTGCGCCGCTGGCTGCGGGCCGGCGGACAGGGCGATGTGGAGACCCAGCTGGACCACGCGTTCGCGATCGTCCGCGACACGTTCGGTACGGGGATCGGGGCCGGCCGCTCCCGGACGGTCCCACAGGCCGGCGATGCGGCCACTCCGGGCGAGGGGGCCGTGGCCCAGGCGCACACGCACGGCGAGGTCCTGGTGGCCGTGGCCCGTACGGACGCCCCGCTGAGCGAGGTCATGCGCACGATCGAGAGGGCACTCAAGGACGGGTGACACCCACCCCTCCTGTCACCCGAATGGCGGCATCCGTCCGGCGCTCCTCGGCCCTCCCGCCGCGGACTTTCCGCACATGAGCACACACCTACAGCGACGGCCGCCCCGTGTGGGGGCGGCCGTTGTTGCTCAGGCGTACCCGCAAGATGACAACTGAGAGAAATTCTTGGCACGCAGTGTCTTGCGACCTGGCACGGGGTGCCATACGTTGATGTTGTCCGGGCGGCCGGCGTGCAGAGACCATTCGTACGCCGGCTGTCCCCGCAACCCATTCGCGGCTGCGCGCCCGGACGCCTGCGTCACAGGCTTCTCCACCGGCGCCCACCGGCGCCCACCGCACGACCCGCCGAACCGACGGCACACCTCCACAGCAAGAACCCGACGTACCCCTCAGCGTTCGCAAAAGCGCTTGTCCCCCGGACTCCGGCCGGGGGGACCCCCTGGAGGCAACACCGTGAAGGAAATCCTGGACGCGATTCAGTCGCAGGACGCCAAGTCCGCCGACTTCGCCGCTCTGCCGCTCCCCGAGTCGTACCGCGCGATCACCGTGCACAAGGACGAAACGGAGATGTTCGCCGGCCTCGAGACCCGGGAGAAGGACCCCCGCAAGTCCATCCACCTGGATGACGTGCCGCTTCCCGAGCTCGGCCCCGGTGAGGCCCTGGTGGCCGTCATGGCCAGCTCGGTCAACTACAACTCCGTGTGGACCTCGATCTTCGAGCCGCTGTCGACCTTCGGCTTCCTCGAGCGCTACGGAAAGCTCTCCGAGCTCACCAAGCGCCACGATCTGCCGTACCACATCATCGGCTCCGACCTCGCGGGCGTCGTGCTGCGCACGGGCCCGGGCGTCAACGCCTGGAAGCCCGGCGACGAGGTCGTCGCGCACTGCCTCTCCGTCGAGCTGGAGTCCTCGGACGGCCACAACGACACGATGCTCGACCCCGAGCAGCGCATCTGGGGCTTCGAGACCAACTTCGGCGGCCTCGCCGAGATCGCGCTCGTCAAGTCCAACCAGCTGATGCCGAAGCCGGACCACCTCAGCTGGGAGGAGGCGGCGGCACCGGGCCTGGTCAACTCCACCGCGTACCGCCAGCTGGTCTCCCGCAACGGCGCCGGCATGAAGCAGGGCGACAACGTCCTGATCTGGGGTGCGAGCGGCGGACTCGGCAGCTACGCCACCCAGTTCGCGCTGGCCGGCGGCGCCAACCCCATCTGTGTCGTCTCCAGCGACCAGAAGGCGGACATCTGCCGCGCGATGGGCGCCGAGGCGATCATCGACCGCAACGCCGAGGGCTACAAGTTCTGGAAGGACGAGCACACCCAGGACCCGAAGGAGTGGAAGCGCTTCGGCAAGCGCATCCGCGAGCTCACCGGCGGCGAGGACGTCGACATCGTCTTCGAGCACCCGGGCCGCGAGACCTTCGGCGCCTCCGTGTACGTGACCCGCAAGGGCGGCACGATCGTCACCTGCGCCTCGACGTCGGGCTACAACCACGAGTACGACAACCGCTACCTGTGGATGTCGCTGAAGCGGATCATCGGCTCGCACTTCGCGAACTACCGCGAGGCGTGGGAGGCCAACCGCCTGATCGCCAAGGGCAAGATCCACCCCACTCTCTCCAAGGTGTACTCCCTGGAGGAGACCGGCCAGGCCGCCTACGACGTGCACCGCAACCTGCACCAGGGCAAGGTCGGCGTGCTCGCGCTCGCTCCCGGCGAGGGCCTCGGCGTGCGCAACGAAGAACTGCGCGCCCAGCACCTCGACGCCATCAACCGCTTCCGGAACATCTGAGTCAGAGGTCCGTTAGATGACAGAGCGCCAGAAGGACCGGCCGTGGCTCATGCGGACGTACGCCGGCCACTCCACGGCCGAGGCGTCCAACGAGCTGTACCGGCGCAACCTCGCCAAGGGCCAGACCGGCCTGTCGGTCGCGTTCGACCTGCCGACGCAGACCGGCTACGACCCCGACCACATCCTTGCCCGGGGCGAGGTGGGCCGCGTCGGGGTCCCGGTCTCGCACCTCGGTGACATGCGCCGGCTGTTCCAGGACATCCCCCTGGAGCAGATGAACACCTCGATGACCATCAACGCCACGGCCATGTGGCTGCTGGCGCTGTACCAGGTGGTCGCCGAGGAACAGGGCGCGGACATCACCAAGCTCCAGGGGACGACGCAGAACGACATCGTCAAGGAGTACCTGTCGCGCGGGACGCATGTCTTCCCGCCCGGTCCTTCGCTGCGCCTGACCACCGACATGATCACGTACACGGTGGCCAACATCCCCAAGTGGAACCCGATCAACATCTGCAGCTACCACCTGCAGGAGGCGGGGGCCACGCCGGTCCAGGAGATCGCGTACGCGATGTCCACCGCGATAGCCGTGCTGGACGCGGTCCGCGACTCCGGCCAGGTGCCCGCCGAGAAGTTCGGCGACGTCGTCGCCCGTATCTCCTTCTTCGTGAACGCGGGCGTCCGCTTCATCGAGGAAATGTGCAAGATGCGCGCCTTCGGCCGCATCTGGGACAAGGTCACGCGGGAGCGCTACGGCATCGAGAACGACAAGCAGCGCCGTTTCCGCTACGGCGTCCAGGTCAACTCGCTCGGTCTGACCGAGGCGCAGCCGGAGAACAACGTCCAGCGCATCGTCCTCGAGATGCTGGCAGTCACGCTGTCGAAGGACGCCCGTGCGCGTGCCGTGCAGCTGCCGGCATGGAACGAGGCGCTGGGCCTGCCCCGGCCCTGGGACCAGCAGTGGTCGCTGCGCATCCAGCAGGTACTGGCGCACGAGTCGGACCTGCTGGAGTACGAGGACATCTTCGAGGGCTCGCACGTCATCGAGGCCAAGGTCGAGTCCCTGGTCGCCGAGTGCCTCGCCGAGATCGACCGGATCCAGGAGATGGGCGGCGCCATGGCGGCCGTCGAGTCCGGTTATCTCAAGTCGCAGCTGGTGTCGTCGCACGCCGAGCGGCGGGCGCGGATCGAGGGCGGCCAGGAGAAGATCGTCGGCGTCAACATCTACGAGACCACCGAGGACAACCCGCTCACCGCGGACCTCGACACGGCGATCATGACGGTCGACCCGGCGAACGAAGCGCGTGTCGTCGCCAAGCTCCACGAGTGGCGCGCCGATCGCGACGAGGCCCGCGCGGCCGAGGCGCTGGCTGCCCTGAAGAAGGCCGCCGCGGGTTCCGAGAACCTGATGGCCGCCACCGTCGAATGCGCCCGCGCGGGTGTCACCACCGGCGAGTGGTCCTGGGCGCTGCGCGACGTCTTCGGCGAGTTCCGCGCACCGACGGGCGTCTCGTCCGCGCCGGTCGCGGTGACGGCGGAGGCCGGCACCCCGCTCGCGGTCGTACGGGAGAAGGTTGCCCGCACCGCCGACGAGCTCGGCGCGGGCCGGCTGCGGCTGCTGGTCGGCAAGCCCGGTCTGGATGGGCACTCCAACGGCGCCGAGCAGATCGCCGTACGGGCCCGTGACGCGGGCTTCGAGGTGGTCTACCAGGGCATCCGGCTCACGCCGGAGCAGATCGTCAGCGCCGCACTCGCGGAGGACGTGCACTGTGTGGGCCTGTCGATCCTGTCCGGCTCGCACGCCGAGCTGGTGCCCGACGTACTGGAGCGGCTGCGCGAGGCCGGTGCGGCCGACATTCCCGTGATCGTGGGTGGCATCATCCCGAACGCCGACGCCGCCGATCTGAAGGCGGCCGGTGTCGCCGCCGTATTCACACCGAAGGACTTCGGCATCACCGAGATCATCGGCCGTATCGTCGACGAGATCCGGAAAGCGAACAAGCTCGACCCTCTGGAGGTCCCCGCATGACCACGCCTGTCCACCCGGTGAACCGCCTTCGCCCGCGCCGTTCCTGCCTGGCCGTACCCGGCTCGAACCCGCGCTTCCTGGAGAAGGCCCAGGGTCTGCCGGCCGACCAGGTCTTCCTGGACCTCGAGGACGCCTGCGCGCCGCTCGCCAAGCCGGACGCCCGGCACACCATCGTGAAGTTCCTGAACGAGGGCGACTGGACCGGCAAGACGCGTGTCGTGCGGGTCAACGACTGGACCACCCATTGGACGTACCGCGACGTCGTCACGGTCGTCGAGGGTGCCGGCCAGAACCTCGACTGCATCATGCTGCCGAAGGTCCAGGACGCCCAGCAGATCGTCGCCCTCGACCTGCTGCTCACCCAGATCGAGAAGACGATGGGCTTCGAGGTCGGCAAGATCGGCATCGAGGCGCAGATCGAGAACGCCAAGGGCCTGGTGAACGTCGACGAGATCGCGGCCGCCTCCCCGCGTGTCGAGACGATCATCTTCGGCCCGGCCGACTTCATGGCGTCGATCAACATGAAGTCGCTGGTCGTCGGCGAGCAGCCGCCCGGCTACCCGGCGGACGCGTACCACTACATCCTGATGCGCATCCTGATGGCGGCCCGCACGCACAACCTCCAGGCGATCGACGGCCCCTACCTGCAGATCAAGAACGTCGAAGGCTACAAGGCGGTCGCCCAGCGTGCCGCGGCCCTCGGCTTCGACGGCAAGTGGGTCCTGCACCCCGGCCAGGTCGAGGCGGCCAACGAGATCTTCTCGCCCTCCCAGGAGGACTACGACCACGCCGAGCTCATCCTCGACGCGTACGAGTACTTCACCTCCGAGGCAGGCGGCAAGAAGGGCTCCGCGATGCTCGGCGACGAGATGATCGACGAGGCCAGCCGCAAGATGGCCCTGGTCATCTCCGGCAAGGGCCGCGCCGCCGGCATGACCCGTACCTCCAAGTTCGAAGCCCCGGAGGCCTGAGCACCATGCAGTTCGGACGCACCTATGAGGAGTTCGAGGTCGGCGCTGTCTACAAGCACTGGCCCGGGAAGACGGTCACCGAGTACGACGACCACCTCTTCTGTCTGCTCACCATGAACCACCACCCGCTCCACATGGACACCAACTATGCGGAGAGCACGACGGACTTCGGAAAGAACGTCGTCGTCGGGAACTACATCTACTCGCTGCTGCTCGGCATGTCCGTCCCGGACGTCTCCGGCAAGGCCATCGCCAACCTGGAGATCGAGTCGCTGCGGCACGTGGCGCCGACCTTCCACGGCGACACGATCTACGGCGAGACGACGGTGCTGGACAAGACCCCGTCCAGGTCGAAGAGCGACCGCGGGATCGTCTACGTCGAGACCAAGGGCTACAAGCAGGACGGCACGCTCGTGTGCGTGTTCCGCCGCAAGGTGATGGTCCCCACCGAGACGTACATCAAGGAGCGCGGCGGCGAGCAGCCCGGCCGCCCTGAGCTGATCGAGCCCTCGAAGAAGGCGGAGAAGTAGCCATGGCCCGACTCGCCCAGACCGCAGGTCTGAACGACATCCAGCAGGAGATCCTGTCGACCGTCAGGGACTTTGTCGACAAGGAGATCATCCCGGTCGCGACCGAGCTGGAGCACCGCGACGAGTACCCGCAGCAGATCGTCGACGGCCTCAAGGAGCTCGGGCTCTTCGGCCTGATGATTCCCGAGGAGTACGGGGGCCTGGGAGAGTCCCTGCTCACGTACGCGCTGTGCGTCGAGGAGATCGCCCGTGGCTGGATGTCCGTCTCGGGGATCATCAACACCCACTTCATTGTGGCGTACATGCTCAAGCAGCACGGCACGCAGGAGCAGAAGGAGTACTTCCTGCCCCGTATGGCGGCGGGCGAGGTGCGTGGCGCCTTCTCGATGTCCGAGCCGGGTCTCGGCTCGGACGTGTCGGCGATCACGTCCAAGGCGGTGAAGGACGGCGACGAGTACGTCCTCAACGGCCAGAAGATGTGGCTGACGAACGGCGGCACGTCGACTCTGGTCGCGGTTCTCGTCCGAAGTGACGAAGGACACCCCGAGGGCACGGCCCCCCATAAGTCGATGACGACCTTCCTGGTCGAGAAGGAGCCCGGCTTCGGCGAGGTCCGTCCCGGCCTCACCATCCCCGGGAAGATCGACAAGATGGGCTACAAGGGCGTCGACACGACCGAGCTCATCATGGACGGACTGCGCATTCCGGCCAATCGGGTACTCGGCGGGGTCACCGGTCGAGGGTTTTACCAAATGATGGACGGCGTCGAGGTCGGCCGCGTGAACGTCGCGGCACGTGGCTGCGGTGTCGCACAGCGTGCGTTCGAGCTGGGCGTCTCCTACGCCCAGCAGCGCCACACCTTCGGCAAGGCGATCGCCCAGCACCAGGCCATTCAGTTCAAACTGGCCGAGATGGCCACCAAGGTCGAGGCCGCCCATGCCATGATGGTGAACGCGGCACGCAAAAAGGACTCCGGGGAGCGAAACGACCTGGAGGCAGGGATGGCGAAGTACCTCGCCTCCGAGTACTGCAAGGAAGTCGTCGAGGACGCCTTCCGGATCCACGGCGGCTACGGCTTCTCCAAGGAGTACGAGATCGAGCGCCTCTACCGTGAGGCTCCGATGCTGTTGATCGGTGAAGGTACCGCCGAGATCCAGAAAATGATCATTGGTCGTCGGCTGCTCGAGGAGTACCGGCTCCAGGGGTGATTGTCTCTTTTCAGTCGGTTCGGCCGCGAAGAGGATCACACCCTGTTATCCTCTTCCGGCCGCCGACTCGACTTCTGGCTTTCCCAGTTACGGCTCGCACCCGATAACATCGCTGGAAAGCCGCCGTCCCCCGTTGCCAGCGCGGCATCATCCGCTACGAAGGTCATCCATGCCCCACAGCCAAACCTCTGCACCACGCGACAGCCTCGTCGGCGTACGCCTCGCGCGCGGAGCATCGCCGTGGCTTCTGCCGACCGTCGCCACCGCTGCACTCAGCCTTGTCCGTGCGCGCCGTTCCCGGCGTGCCGCGGCGATCGCCGTGCCCACCACCGCGCTCGCGGCGGGCATGCTGTGGTTCTTCCGCGACCCCGAGCGTGAGATCGCACCGGGGCGGGTCATCTCGCCCGCCGACGGCGTGGTGCAGAGCATCATGCCGTGGAAGGACGGACGTACCCGCGTCGCGATCTTCATGAGCCCGCTGAACGTCCACGTCAACCGGGCGCCGCTGGCCGGCACGGTGACGTCGGTCGAGCACATCCCCGGCGGCTTCGTCCCGGCGTTCAACAAGGAGAGCGAGAACAACGAGCGCGTTGTCTGGCACTTCGACACCGAGCTCGGCGACATCGAGATGGTGCAGATCGCCGGCGCGGTCGCGAGGCGTATCGTTCCCTACATCCCACAGGGGACGAAGGTCGAGCAGGGCGATCGCATCGGTCTGATCCGCTTCGGATCGCGCGTTGACATCTACCTTCCGGAAGGTGTCGACGTCGCTGTCGAGGTCGGTCAGACCACGACTGCGGGGGTGACTCGCATTGACCGTGATTGATCCCGACACACAGGCGAACTGGGTGGCCGAGGCCGAGGAAGAGGACGACGCGGAGGAGATGCCGCTCTCTCTGCGGCTGTCGATAGCGGACACCCTCACGCTCGGTAACGCGACGTGCGGATTCATGGCGGTGTACTTCACCACCACCGGAATCCTCATCCCGCACCTCCAGGGCAGCCAGGAGAGCGGCATGGCGCGGCACAGCGCCGCCACCGCCGTGATCCTGATGCTGCTCGCGGCGATCTTCGACCTCTGTGACGGTCTGGTCGCCCGCAAGCTGCGCAGCTCCCCGATGGGGGCGGAGCTGGACAACCTCTCCGACCTGATCAGCTTCGGACTGGCGCCGGCGTACTTCGTGCTCGTCTACGGCATGGTCGCGGACGACGCCCACCAACGGGTATCGGCGGTGGCCGCGATCGTGGTGCTGCTGGCGGTGGTGCTACGGCTCGCGAGATTCTCGTGCGTGACGATGAAGGACGGCATGTTCCAGGGCATGCCGAGCCCCTTCGGAGCGCTGACCGTGGTCTCGATCGTGCTGCTCGAGCTGCCGTTCATCCCGACGCTGCTGGCGATCATCGGCACGGCGTGGCTGATGGTGAGCCGGGTCGAGTACCCCAAGCCGCGGGGTGTCCTCGCGGTGGCGATGCTCGGCTGGATCGTCTCGGCGATGGGCCTGCTGGCGGCGTGGGCCTTCGACGCTCCGGGCGGGCAGCTGCTGCTCCAGACGGGCTGCGCGCTGCAGGTCGTGCTGGGGGCGGTGATCCCGCTGTTCGCCACGGCGCGCCGGGTGAACACGTTCCGCGACAACCGTCGCGAGAGCCGCGAGGCACGGGCGGCGCAGCTGCCGTAGGCGCCACGCACATGGCATGACTGAGGGCCCGGATGCATCGGCATCCGGGCCCTCAGTCATGCGCTCTGCGTACTCGGGCGCGGTGTGCGTCCCGGGGGACGCCTGTCCGGTTTCGGGTCGGAGACCACGGCGCCCTCACGCCGGTGGGCAACCGCGGGACGGTGACCGTTCCGAGGGAGGGACACAGCCCCCTGGGTAGCGCGGGTGCGCGCGTCGCACGATCAGGGATTGGCCGGCCCGGGTCATATGGCCGGGCAGGGGACGCGCAGGGGTCGTGTCCGGGACGTAAGGCGTCGTAAGTCTTGAGCGGGGCAAGCCCGGGAAAGCAGTCCGGATACGAGCCCCGGAGCCCCCAACACCACACACCCGGACCACGGACACGGACCGGGCCACGCATGGGAACGCAGCCCGTTCCGCCGCCCGCCCAGCGCCCCGTCGGGGTTGAGGATCCGAAGCCGGAGCAAACGAGGCATCAAGGGCAGGGCGCGGCCGGCCGGGCTCGCCGACAGAGGCATCTTCTTTTGGTGGTGGCAGATGAGTACGGACTGCGTTTCGCCGGTTCTCGTGATTCTTCCGGACGGTCAGGAGCTCGGCGGCCTGCTGCACGCACGGCTGCGGACGCAGCGGGCGTGGATGTACAAGGTCGGCCTGCCGGCATGGCAGGCGACGGAGGACGGGTGGGTGGAACCCGCCCAGCACGTGCTCTGGGTGCCCGCCGACTGTGTTCGGCTGCTGGAGGGCGTCCCCTATGAGGACGTGCCGACGCAAGAGCTGCAGCCGACCGCCAATACGCCGGTGCAAGGGCTGGAGCCGGCGCACACCGCCGCGCCCGGCGTGGAGGCGGAGGCGTGGAGGACCCAGAGGCTCCCACGTGAGCGGGGCCGTCCAGGATGGAACGTGGTGCACGTCCACGACTGCAAGGACGCGGACGACGGCGACATCCTCGACCTCGAGCAGGCGCTGACCGTGGTCCGGCAACCAGGTACGAGGCTGTGCACGACATGCGCAGCCGCCGAAACGCTGCGGCCTCTGCTGTAGCCGTTGTCGCTGTCCGGACCCGTTCCCCGGCGGCGGCACGCTGGGCCGAATTCATTGGCTGCCGACAGGTCTTGAGCGGCTCGCGCGGGGCACAAGGGTTTCACCGATTCGAGGGAGAAGCTCATGCTTGGCATTGCAGCAGCCGTGCTGTTTTTCATCGCGTTCCTCATCAACGCCGCGGACATCTCGACCAACGACGTCTTCACATCCAGCAACATCATGCTGATCGGACTGGCTCTGCTCGCCCTGCACATCGCGGGGATAGGCAAC
The DNA here is from genome assembly GCF_042888425.1 of Streptomyces sp. NPDC002889. Taxonomy (NCBI): domain Bacteria; kingdom Bacillati; phylum Actinomycetota; class Actinomycetes; order Kitasatosporales; family Streptomycetaceae; genus Streptomyces; species Streptomyces sp. NPDC002889. The sequence goes on along the minus strand of NZ_JBIAPT010000009.1, from coordinate 469 downwards.
CGTTGGTCCGGCCCGAGCCGCAGACGCTGATCTGCCTCTCACGACAGCGGACGCGCTGCCGGCTCAGGCCGGCAGCGCGTCGCTGTCGTGAGGTGAGGGACCCGGGCACGCGGGCGCTCTCTTCTTCAGCGCGGTGCGCCTGTCCCGGAACTTCACCCGGTCGGCGTGGTGAACGTGGGGCCGGTCAGGGGAATGGCCGGGTCGGCATGGCGGGCGTGGGCCCGGTCCCGAGACTGGCCAGACCCACGGGTTCGACGTGGCACCAGTCCCGAGACTGGCCAGACCCACGGGTTCGACGTGGCACCAGTCCCGAGACTGGCCAGGTTGGTGGGTTCGACAAAGGGCCGCCCTCCTGGTCTTGATGGTGGCGGCTGCGGGTCGGGCGTCAAGGGCGCTCGGTCGTTCCTCCCTCGCGTCGCCGTTGGCGATTTCGCTTCGCTTCACCCTTGACCCCCGCCCCTCCACCGCC